>CADCNI010000043.1 GCA_902802795.1 uncultured Ruminococcus sp. | reverse complement strand
GCGACAGTTCTTCCCTCACTTCGGAAAAGGCGTATATCTCCGCCATCGCCTGCAAAAAATCATCCGCACTGCCGTGACCTTGCAGGGCTTCATCTATAAAATTGTGCTGCATCCCTTTGCCCTCCTTTGCTGTGGGTCAGTCGCAGTCCACATAAAGCCGGTGTTTGCCGCAGTGCAGACACCGGAAAAGATACCCCTGCATATGTCCGTTGTTTGTCATATGCTGTTTTACCATGTCGAGATCAAATCCGCAGGTGTGTGCGTCGTAGGTTTCCTCGATTTCCTTTGCCAATCCCCTGCGCACGATATCTTCCCATCCGGCATAGCCGATAAACGCACAAAAATCGTCGCAATGCGCGAGCCAGTATTCCTGCTGCCATCCGCAGTAGCCGGGGGTCCGGTGAATCAGTTCGTCCACCTTGGAGGGGTCAGACACTTCGTCGATACTGAACGGATCCTGAAATTCTGCGTCAAATGTTTCGGCGGCTTTCCCGGTGACAATGCAGCCGGGACACAGACAGGTGATCTCCGTTTCCGCATAAAACGGTCCCTCATACCGGATATCGGTCGGCTCACCGCAGCATTGACATTCGCGCGGCTCGCCCTTTTGGAATGCCCCTGTTCCCAGCGGGTCGGGGTGATAACGAAATGTCGGAAGCATTCAGCCCGTTGTCTCCTTTCAATCGGCGGTTTCGGGTCGGAACGACCGCCAGATCGGCAGTCCGAAGCCGAAGCAGAGCAGCCCGCCGACCGCCATCATACATTGTGCCGCAAAGCACATACCCGTTTCATAGTGAAACAGCAGATCAACTGCCGCCGAGAAAAGCGAAACAAGCCCTCCCGCCAGTCCTCCGCAGACACAGCATCCAAAACTCATGATGACCTGGCTCTTTTTGAGTCGGCGGTCAAGTTTCCGGATTCTCTGCGAAATCAGCTCCGCAATGCCTGTCACCACCGACAGCGCCAGCCATTTTCCATCGAATAATTTGGTTTCAACCACGGCAATACGCCTCCTGTTCCGCATCGTTTTCAAAAGACGGGTCAAGATACACCACTTCGTCCGCGATTTGCCGGAGGAAGGTATCGCTTCCCGTCGGCAGCACCACTACCGCCCCGCTGTCGGTGAGCTGCCGCAGCGCCTGCACCAATCCCTGCCGGCACATCTGCGCATAAAAAATACTCGGTCGATACGGGGCAAAAAAGATTTGCTTATGCTGCGCATATCCCAAAGCCGCCGCCGCCCGCCAGCGTTCGCCGCTTAATTCCACAAACCGGCGGTCATAGCGTTCCGGCGTTAACTGAAAGCGGTCTGCCACTGACGCAAACGCTTCCTGTTGTCCGTTGGGAGAAACCGCTGCCAACGCCTGCCGGATGGACGCTCCCGCCTTTCTTTTACCATAAGGTTCCTCCGCGGGTTCCAGATTCCAGCTCATTTCGCGCAGATCGTTTTGCGACAGCGGTCGGTCGTCCCGGAAGATACGGATACCCCCTAAATCCACCCGACCGCCCAGCAGGTAGGACACATATTCGCACCCCTGCCCGTATTCGCTGACCAGTCCGTACAGCTTGCCGCCCCGGAATGTCAGGTCGCTGTAGCGCCACCAGTCCTCCCGCTGTGTATCGTACCCGACGGGAAATTGGCAGGTAGAAGTGTCAATGCGAAGGGTAAACTCATTCATACCGTGTCATCTCCTTGCGGGATGTTTTTTTATGACTGTCACTTCATGCCGCAAAAGGCAAGAAACGAACCGTCTATCAGATCGCCGTTTGCTTTCACATTCTGCTGCGCTATTTCGGGGTAATATTCCAGCTCATGGATGATGATCGGCAGTTCTTTGCCGAATTTCTCCGTGAGAACTTTTTCCTTATGAATCTGTTTCACCATCGACACCAGTTCCCGGACAAATTCCCCGGTAATGTACGCCGTCCGCGTATAGGTCAGATCATCGTCCCACGCCGGGTCGTCATCCTCATAAAAGGGAAGTTTCTTTTTGACAAGCCATTCCCGGACGGACGCGGCGGTCTCCCCCGTACCGAAACAAAGGAAATCATTCTGGAGCCAGAACGCATAATTCCACCGTGCCTCCGCTTCATCATACGCGCGAGGCAGCGACTCCCTGTATTGACGTTCCGTATTGTAACCGAGGGTGACGGTAGGTTTGCAGGGATTGTCATTTTCGTCATAGACAAACAGCGACAGCGCGTAAATATCGGGCTCCGTCCATTCATTGATGCGGGAAACAATCAGATTTTTCAATGTCTTCTTCATGGCAGAGTGCATCGCTCCTTTTTCCTTTTTTTCAGATACTTTCCAAAACCTCTTTCAGAATCGCCATGCCCGCGTCGATCTGTTCATAGGTGATCGTGAGAGGCGGCAGGCAGCGCAGCTTCGTCTTGGCGATCAGCACCAGCAATCCCTTATCGAGCGCCGCTTTCAATACATCTGCGGCGGCAGTGCCTTCCAGTTCCGCGCCGAGCATGAGTCCCAGACCGCTCACGCTCCTGACGCGCGGCAGGGCTTCCAGCGACTGACGGAAATAGGCTGCTTTGCGCTGCAATTCATCCATAAAGGCAGGGTCGGAGAGTCGCTTCAATACCACCAATCCGCCTGCGCAGACCACGGGATTGCCGCCGAAGGTGGAGCCGTGGGTCCCGGGCGTGAGGACATTGGCGTATTCGCCGCGCGTCAGGCAAACGCCGATCGGCAGACCGCCGCCCAGTCCTTTGGCGAGCGTCACGATATCCGGCTTCACGCCGAAATGCCCGGCGGCGAGAAACTTTCCGGTGCGTCCCACGCCGGTCTGCACCTCGTCGGAAATAGTGGCAAGGTCATATTGCTTGGCAAGGGCGAAGATCTCGTCCACAAAGGACTGCTCCAGCACATTCACGCCGCCCTCGCCCTGAATGAATTCAAACATGATCGCGCACACGCTGCCGTCAATGGCTTCCCGCAGCGCCTCGATGTTGTTGGCCTCCACATATTTGAATCCCGGCGTAAAGGGGAAGAAATAATTGTGAAAATGATCCTGTCCCGTGGCGGAAAGCGTGGTGACGGTTCTGCCGTGGAAGGAATTGACCAGCGTGATAATGGTGGTGCGGTTGGGGTCGCCGTATTTGTCAAAGGAACGCTTGCGGGCGATTTTGATGGCGCATTCGTTGGCCTCCGCGCCGCTGTTGCCGAAAAAGAGCTTATCGGTGCCGGTCATGGCGGTGAGCCTCACGGCAAACGCTCCGGCGGTGGAATTGTAGTAATAATTGGAAACATGCTGCACCTTGTGCGCCTGTTCACTCACCGCGTCCGCCCATTCCCTGTCGGCGTAACCGAGGGAATTGGTGCCAATGCCGCTGCCGAAGTCGATGTAAGTTTGGCCGTCCGCGCTGCTGCCCTGCCCGCCACTGCCGCTTTCCAGCGCCAGATCAAGGCGACCGTAGCTGCCGATGACGGCGCTGTTATATTGCTCGATGATTTCTTCGTTTTTCAAGGGTGTCACTCCTATGATGGTTTTTGTATCGTATATTTGTATAATTTCAGTATAGCAAAATATTGACAAATAGCAAGAGGTATTGTATAATAAAAGTACAAACAGAGTGTCCGACAATAGACGGCGCTCCATTAAATAGGTTTTTTTCTAAAAAGAAATAACCGCTTTGTTTGAGAGGCCAGGCGGTTATTTCTTTTTATTGTCGGAATACTGCATGATCATAACGACCAGACCGACGATTTCCACGATCAATGCCGTGAACATCATCATATCCTGGTATGTAACCATATCGCATCACCTCCGATTCCTTTGACGAAACCGGAGCGACAGTTTAAAAAGAATTTTTTCGCCTCCGATTCGTCAATTGATTGGGTGCATTGAGAAAATCGGAGCGCCGCCTTTTCATCTATTTTTACCTCGCGAAAATCGCGATGTGAATGAGTCGGACAACTCTGTTTGCAAAATGAATCATACCATAATCCATTTCGCTTGTCAACTTTTTTCGCACAGCCGCCGGAAACTCACCCGGCTGCTGTGCTTTTATGTTCTTTATTGAAAAAACGGAAAAAATGGAAAAAATCAACCGCAATCCCAGTTGTACAGCACGTCGCTGAAATCGAGGCGTTTCAGCGCTTCGCGGTTGATGAAGAAATTGCCCACGCCCACATCGCCCCACAGCACGTCCACGCCGTCCTTGCGGTCGGAATCCAATTGGAACAGGAGAGTATCGTAGCGTTCGCCCCCTTCATAAAAACGCGGGTCGTTCTGGGTAAAGTAGGGATAGCCGCCCATCTTGTGATGCGGTACTTCGTCACTGTCATCAAAGACCATCTCAAGGATATCATCATCCAGATCGTAAAAATCCTCCGCTTCGTCATCGGGAAAGGCTTTTTTCCAACGGTCAAAAAAGGCGCTTTCATAGCGGTAATCGGCGGGCGACATTCCCTCTGAAGAAAGTTCGAACGTCATCCGGAATTCCCCCTCAAAGGGCATCAGTTTCCCCTTTTCCTGACCTTCATAGACTTCGGTCACATAGGACACATCCATATCCCGGTCAACAGTGGTATAATAGACCACGCGCCATTCTTTCTGGCGGGCAGGAAATTTCATCGGGCAGCCGTAGAGATCGTTGTCGAAGATGAAAAATTGCAGCATACCGGTATGGGGAAAATCCGGCAATTGAGCAATATCTTCGCAATTGATCTGCGCGAGAAGGTAGAGCTTTTTTCCCTTGGGGTTGGTCGGGGCTTTGGTGCCTGGGGGAAGATAAGGCAGTCCCCCCACCTTGCTGTCAAAGACGGTGCAGGGTTCGACGGACAGCTTGATATTGGCGCAGGGAATCACGGTGCTTTGCTGTATTTCCTGCTTGATGCGCGCGGCGGTTTCCATCATATCCGGTGTCATAATGTGCATTCTCCTTTTTTTGAATAATCAATAGAACATCGTGCCGATGCCCTGATCGGTGAACATCTCTATGAGAATCGAGTGCGGAATTCTGCCGTCGATGATATGCGCTCTGCCCACGCCCTGCCGCACGGCTTCCACACAGCAGTCGATTTTGGGAATCATGCCGCCGGAGATAATACCCTGCTTTTTGAGCAGCGGCACCTCGCTGACATTCACCACGGGAATGAGGGTGTTTTCGTCGTCCTTGTCCTCCAGCAGACCGCAGATGTCGGTCATGAGAATCAGCTTGCTTGCCCTGAGCTTCGCCGCAATTTCCGCCGCCGCCGTGTCGGCGTTGATATTGTAGACCTCGCCGCCGTAGCCGCCCGCGATGGTGCTGACGACCGGGGTATAGCCCTTGTCGATCGCGTCCTGTATCACGTCGGTATTGACCTCCACGATCTCGCCCACAAAGCCGAGATCGTCCTTTTTCATGAGCTTTTCCGCCATGAGCATTCTGCCGTCCAGACCGCAGAGTCCCAGCGCCTTACCGCTGTGACGCATGAGATGCTGCACGAGGCTTTTATTGACCTTGCCGGCGAGCACCATCTGCACGATGTCCATTGTTTCCTCATCCGTGTAGCGCATACCGTTGATGAACTGGCTTTCCTTGCCGATCTTGTCGAGCATGGCGTTGATTTCGGGGCCGCCGCCATGCACCAGCACGACATGAATGCCCACCAGTTGCAACAGCACAATGTCGCTCATGACCGCCTCTTTCAGTTCCTCGTTGAGCATGGCGTTACCGCCGTATTTGACAACGATGGTCTTGCCCGCCCATTTCTGGATATAGGGCAGCGCCTGAATCAGCACGTTTGCCCGGTCTTCGGTGGAGATGCTGATTTTTTCTTTGGTTTCCTGATGTTCCATTTGTTCTGATGCCTTCCTTTGTATAATGATTTAACTGTGCAATTGTTGATGTTCTTTTTCCAGTTCTTTGTAAAGCTGCGCCGCGCTCCATGTCGCGTTGGACGGCGTGAGCATCGCTTTCAGGTCGATGGCGGGAATGCCCGCGCTATGATACGCGTCAAGAAACGCGTCCAGCTCATTTCTTTCAAGGAAGCACATGACCATCATTTCCCGCTCAAAAGCTTCCCCACGGTACGGTTCCTCCGTCAGCGGCAGCATCGGCATACCCGCCAGCGCGCCCACCTTCTGGCCGTACTGTTCCTTATAGATCTTCACCACGCGAATGCCCATTCCTCCGCACACCGAAGCGATGAGCGCCGCCTTGATTTCATTCACGTTAAAAAGCAATACTTTTCCCCGATTTCCCTGATTCGTCATAGATTGCATCTCCCAAATCTGCTCTTTTTATTTTATTTCAAACTGCCTGCCATGCATTTCGCGAGATCTGCGCAGATGTCCGGGTCAAAGATATTTGTCAGCAGCGAGGCAACGGTTTGCTGTGCTTGCGCCGCGTCCTTCGGCTCCAGCCGCACCATGGGCAGCAGCAGAAAGAACATCGCTTCGCCGTTTGCCCGCCCCAGCCATTTCTCCGCCTCATGATAGGGAATGGGGTTTATCTTGCGGTCATGCGGTCCGGTGCAGCCGATTTCCTGTCCGTCTATGTAATAGACGGTATCGCCCGGGTAAAATTCGATTTTAAAAATCCTTCCGCCGTCCAGCTCTGCTTGGAATGTGGAGGGATTCGGCACATATCCGTCGGAAGAGGTGAAAATATCCCTGCTGTATCCGGTGAAGGCGCGCCACCAGTTGCGTTCGTCTTCCGACAGGGGGCATTGTTCGTCCATCAGTTCCTCCGCCGACATATCCGTTTCTTCGTCATACGCGCTGCCCCACTCCGCCCGGAAGAAGCATCGCCAGAAGCGCCGGTTTTCAAAGTCCACGTCGTCAATACCGAGATTTGTCATATGACACCGCCCTCTCTGTTTCCTGCCGTTTATCAGCGGTTTCCTAAAATATCCTTCAATTGTTCGGCGCGGTAATCGCCGCTGATCCGGACGTAATCATAGGTCAGATCGCAGCCGTAAGCCTTGGCGCGGCCGTCGCCGCTGCCGCAGGTAACGTCAATCATAATCTCGTCCGCGAGCAGAATTTCCTTGGCGCGCGCTTCGTCAAACGGCACGCCCGCGCCGTTCCGGCAGACGATAACCCTGCCCCGCTCCGAGACAAACGCCACCTCTACCTGTGCCATATCGCACTTCGCGCCGGAATAGCCGATGGCGCACAGCACGCGTCCCCAGTTCGCGTCCGAGCCGAACATCGCCGCCTTGACCAGACTCGAACAGATCACCGATTTCGCCATGACGCGGGCGATTTCGTCATCCGCCGCGCCGTGAACGCTGCACGTCAGCAGGCGGGTGGAGCCTTCGCCGTCGCGGGCAAGTTCCCGGCAGATCGTCACGCAGATGGCTTTTAACGCCTCGGTAAAGCGGTCGAATGCCGCGCCCTCGCTGTCAATGAGGGGGTTGCCCGCCAATCCCGAAGCCATGACCGCCGCCGTGTCGTTGGTGGAGGTATCGCCGTCCACCGATACCATATTGAAGGTTTCGGGAACTACCTTTGCCAGCGCCTTGCGCAGCATATCCGGCGAAATCGCCGCGTCGGTAGTGATGAAGCACAGGATGGTCGCCATATTCGGATGCACCATGCCGGAGCCTTTTGCCATCGCGCCAAAACGCACCTTGGCGCCGCAGAGATCACACTCGAAGGCAATTTCCTTGCGGTAGCGGTCGGTGGTGAGAATCGCGTCAGCCGCGTCGGAGCCGCCGTCACAGCGAAGCTGCGCCGCCAGCGTGGGAGCTGCCTTTCGGATGGGGTCGAGGTTGAGAACCTGTCCGATCACGCCGGTGGAAGAGACAATGACGTCTTCCGGCGCGATATGCATGACCTCAGCGGCAATGCGGCACATTTCCTCCGCCTTCTGTTCGCCGTCGGCGTTGCAGGTGTTGGCGTTGCCGCTGTTGCAGATCAGCCCCTGGGCGTAGCCGTCCGCCAGATGGCGGCGGGTAACGGCGATGGACGCGCCCTTGACAAGATTCTGCGTATAAGCGCCCGCAGCCGCGCAGCGCACATCACAGCGAAGCATGGCAAGGTCGCGCTTGGTTTTGTTGCGGCGCATACCGCTGTGGATTCCCGCCGCCTGAAAGCCCAAAGGAGCCGTGACGCCGCCGGGAATGACGCGGGAATGACGGAGTGAAAGCTGAAATTTAGACATAGATCACATCACCATTTTTTATTTCTTTCAGTCCTTATTCACAGGCTTGTCAAGGTCGATTTTCGCGCCGCAGTCGGGACAGTCACAGGTGATCTCCGCGGGAATGCCGAACAGCGTGGTTTTGACAATCTTCTTGGAACCGCATTTGGGACAGAACAGATACTCCTTATTATTATGAGCTAAAATACTGCAAATCACCGCAAACATAAGTAAAATAGACAAAATACAAACGATGGTCGCGTATCCGCCCTTGACAATGAAGCAAAGTTCCAGCAGAAAAAGAGCCACCGCATATAAAACGAATGCGCCGAACATCAGCGCTTTGCGCGAGGAATAATAGTCTCTTCTGGATTTCATGGGATATCAGTCCTCCACAAACTTTTTGATAAGCGCCAGCAGCAAGGTCGAAATGGACGCGATAATGAACGACCATGTGGCGATGAATTTAAGCAGCGTCTTGAAGGGGGCATCCTCCTCCGCCACCAGAACGGCCGTGGGGCCGTCTGCGCCGCCGATAATGCCAACGCTGCCGCTCCGTCCCGCCGTCAGTCCTTTGACGCCTGTGGCAAGTCCGATCACGCTCACGGCGCACAGAATCAGCGACGCGATTTTTTTGTAAGTGCTTCTGATGATGTCCATGTTGACTCTCTCCATTCTTTATTAAATTTACAATATCTTTTCCATGCCGATTTTCTGGGGAACCAGCCCGCAGCGCTCATAAAACTGCATCGCGCCGGGATTGCAGCTCCACACATTCAGCGTGACATTGTAGCAGCCGCTCTCTTTGGCAAAGGCGAGAACGTACTCATACAGTCTTTGTCCGATATGCTGACCGCGGCAGTGCTCGTCCACGCAGAGATCGTCTATATAGAGCGTTTTGATGTCGGTCACGCAAGTGTCATGGGGGTGCTGCTTGAACACACAAAAAGCATAGCCTTTCACTTCGCCGTCCGTCTCCGCCACAAAAATGGGGCGGCTGTCGTCCCCGAGCATAGCGGCAAGCTGCGCAGGGGTGTATTTTACCCCGTTCGGTTGAAACAGGTCGGGTCTGCCCTCATGATGTACATGGCAAACCTGCCGCAGCAGTTCGCTGATGGCGGAAATGTCCTGCGGTGCCGCCCGACGGATGGTCATGGTGTCCGTATCGTTCATGGGGCACACGTCCTTTCTGTGAATCATCACACATCAACGACCGTCAGATAACGGAATTGTTTATCCGGGTCATCATTCTCATAATACATACAGAATATTCTGTTGTCACGGTCAAGGCAGTTGCCGCGGCACACCATATCATTCACGCGGCGCGCCAGCTTCGTCCGGTCAATGCCGTACTGTTCCAGAAATGCCTCTATTTCTTTCACATCGGACAGATAAGAGGGTTCATGCCGGCTGACTTCCTCCAATGCGCTGTCGAGCATGGCTTGCAGGAAATTTTCGGTGTTGTCCCACCCGCACATAAAAGAAATATAATCATCGTTCGTGCTGACGTAAACCGGCGGGTCTTCTACCCCGTTTTGCAGGTCGCGCAACAGATAGCCCGCGTTCCAGACCCCTTGATTTTCACACCAGATCAGCACATAATTGTCCGTGATCGTGTTCCATGCTTCACGGGGCATTCTGCTTAATTGCCCATACTCATCATCATGATCGGGGTCAGCAAAATACGCCACATCCGCTGCCAATTTCTCATAGGAGGTGGTAATATCGCTGGGCGCAAAGATTTCATTGAATGCGGTGTTGATGGTCTCTTTGCCGTATGTTTTCAGATAATCGCGGTATGGCTGCGGCAGTCTCGCACCGATGCGTTCCTCGGCGGCTTGGATTTCGCTTTCTTCATAGCCGCCGTCTGAGGGCTTACTCACCACCACCTGCCGCATGATTTCGTTTACCGTGAGATGATATTGCTTTGGCATGGGATTCCCTCCTCATTTTTTGCCTTATTTTATCAGTTCCCTGATTCTCCTGACATTGGCAAGGGTATTCTCTTTCGCCGGACCGCCCGCGCTCTTTCTCTGGCTGACGCAGATGTCCAAATTAATGGCTTGATACACGCCCTCGTCAAAGGTGTCGCATATGGCTTTATATTCCTCCAGCGGCAGGGTTTCCAGCGTTTCGCCCTTTTCAATGCACTTGGCGACAAGGGTGCCGGTCGCCTTGTACGCGTCACGGAAGGGCAGCCCCTTCTTGACCAGATAATCGGCGCAGTCGGTGGCGTTGATGAATCCCTTGGCGGCGGCTGCACGCATATTGTCCTTCAGCACCGTCATGGTGTCGAGCATGGGAATAAAGGTGGTGATACACATTTTCACTGTGTCGAACGCGTCGAAGATGGCTTCCTTATCCTCCTGCATATCCTTGTTATATGCCAGCGGGATGCCCTTCATCACGGTGAGCAGCGTCATGAGATCACCGAACACTCTGCCCGATTTACCGCGCACCAGTTCCGCGATATCGGGATTTTTCTTCTGCGGCATGATGGAGGAACCCGTGGAAAACGCGTCGTCCAGCTCGATAAATTTGAATTCCCACGAGCACCAGAGGATGATCTCCTCGGCAAAGCGGGACAGATGCACCATAACAATGGAGAGCGCCGACGCAAGTTCCAGACAGAAATCGCGGTCGGACACGCCGTCCAGACTGTTGCGGGAATAATCGTCCATGCCCAGGGCGGCGGTGGTCAGGCTGCGGTCAATGGCGTAGGTCGTACCTGCCAAAGCGCAGCTTCCGAGGGGGTTGACGTTCATGCGCTTCTTTGCGTCCTCGATACGGGCGATGTCACGCAGGAGCATTTCGGCATAGGCGAGCAGGTGATGCCCGAAGGTGATGGGCTGCGCGCGCTGCAAATGGGTATAGCCCGACATGACGGTGTCGGCGTTTTCCTCCGCCTTGTTGCAGATCACTCCGACCAGTTCCCTGAGATCACTGAGAATATCGTCCGCCTCTTTGCGCAGGGTCAGACGGATATCCAGCGCCACTTGGTCGTTGCGGCTGCGGGAGGTGTGCAGACGCTTGCCGGTGCTGCCGAGACGGGCGGTGAGTTCCCCCTCGACGAAGGTATGAATGTCCTCCGCCTCCATGTCGATTGACAGCGCGCCGCTGTCGAGATCCGCGAGGATGCCCTTTAAACCCTCAATGATTCTGTCGGCCTCCGAGCGGTCGATGATACCGCAGGTGCCGAGCATATCGGCATGCGCCATGCTGCCCTCGATATCCTCGCGGTACATACGGCTGTCGAAGGATATGGAAGAATTAAAGTCGTTGGTTTTCTTGTCGATTGCTTTTGAAAAGCGTCCCTGCCAAAGCTGCATATTTTTTTATTTCTCCTTTGTATTTTATTTCTTATCACTCAACAGATCGGAAAAATTGATAATCGCGGAGCCGTCGGTCACGGTGGGCAGTTTGCCGTCCCACTTCTGAATCTTTTCGTATTCAATCAGATTGGCGTTGAGGGATTTATTCAGCACATTGTTGGCTTTGGCCTGCGCCTCGGACTGAATGCGCAGCGTTTCGGCGGCGGCTTCCGCCTTGACGATGGCTTCTTCCTTCTCGGTCTTGGCTTTGAGAAGGCGCTGCTCCGCCACCTGCTTTTCCTCGATAGCGGCGATGTACGCTTCGGAGAATTCAAAATTGATAATGTTGACGTCCTCTACATAAATGCCGTTCTTGTTGAGTTTGTTGTTGAGTTCGGTAATCAAACCCTGCGAGATCAGCGAACGGTTGGCGACGCTTTCCTCGGCGGTGTATTTGGCGGTAATGGCCTTCAGAACCTCATTGACGGCAGGGGTGACCAGAACCGTTTCGTAATCGCTGCCGACATTCTTGTAAATGGCGTAGGATTTGTCCTTGGACACGCGGTAATTGATCGCGAGCTTGGTTTCCACCGTCTGCAAATCCTTGGAAAACGCCTCGGTTTCCACTTCCAGCTTGACAATGCGGTTGTCCATCTTGATGATCCGCTGCACAAAGGGAATTTTCAGGTGCAGTCCCTCTTGCAGCACATTCTCGCTCACGCGTCCCAATGTATTGATAACGCCCGTATGTCCCGCGTCGATGATCGTCACCGAATTGGCGACTACAAACAGAACCGCCAGCACCGCCGCGACAATGCCGATCGTCTTTTTGGGGATGTTTATTGTCTTTTTTTCATTAATCACAACTGCCATTTTTTCATAAGTCCTTTCGTATCTGAAATTTTACTTCCGGCGCGAAGCGTTCCATTTCACACTTCACGTTTCACACTCGCTAAAAAAGCAATGGCGCGGAGCAGAGATTGTTCCCTCCCTGCCCCACGCGATTGGATAAAATGAATATACGGATAAATCAATTATTGCTTCTTGGCGGCAGCCTGTTCCTTCATCGCCTGTACCTTGATGGGCAGACCAAACAGATTGATGAAGCCTGCCGAGTCGTTCTGGTCGTACACCTCGTCCTCGTCAAAGGTGGCGATATCCTCGTCATACAGAGAATAGGGAGACTTCACGCCCGCGTCGATGATGTTGCCCTTGTAGAGTTTGAGACGCACATCGCCTGTCACGTTCTGCTGGGTGCTGTCAACAAACGCCGACAGCGCTTCGCGCAGAGGCGTGAACCACTGTCCGAAGTAAACCAGTTCCGCAAAACGGATGCCGACCTGCTGCTTGTAGTGATAGGTGTCACGGTCAAGGCAGATTTCCTCCAGCTTGTTGTGCGCGTGATAGAGGATGGTGCCGCCGGGCGTTTCATACACGCCGCGGCTCTTCATGCCCACCAGACGGTTTTCTACCATATCGGCAATGCCGATGCCGTTTTTGCCGCCCAGTTCGTTGAGGGCTGCGACCATGGCGGGGCCGTCCAGCTTTTCGCCGTTGAGCGCCACGGGAACGCCCTTTTCAAAGGACAGGGTGATATAGGTCGCCTCGTCGGGGGCTTTTTCGGGAGAAACGCCCATTTCGAGAATCTTGTCGTACATCGGCTCGTTCCACGGATCTTCTAAGTCAAGACCTTCGTGGGAAAGGTGCCAGAGGTTCTTGTCCTTGGAGTAGTTGGTCTCTCTGTTGATTTTCAGCGGAATATTGTGCTGCTCCGCGTATTCGATCTCCTGCTCGCGGCTCTTGAATTCCCATGTTCTCCAGGGAGCGATGATCTTCATCTGAGGAGCAAACCGCTTGATGGCGAGTTCAAAACGCACCTGGTCGTTGCCCTTGCCGGTGCAGCCGTGGCAGATGGCGTCCGCGCCCTCCGCCAGCGCGATCTCGACGATTCTCTTGGCAATGATCGGACGCGCAAAGCTGGTGCCGAGAAGATACTTGTTCTCGTAAACCGCGTCGGCTTTGAGGGTGGGATAGACATATTCCTCAATGAATTCTTTGGTGAGGTCCTCAATGTAGAGCTTGGATGCGCCGGTGGCCAGCGCCTTTTCCTCCAGACCGTCCAGCTCGGTACCCTGACCGACGTTGCCCGAAACCGCGATGACCTCGCAGTTGTCATAATTTTCTTTCAGCCACGGGATGATGATGGAAGTGTCCAGTCCGCCCGAATAAGCAAGCACTACTTTTTTGATATCAGCCATTGTAAAAATCCTCCGTCATGTTGTTTTTTCTTGTGCCGAATACAAAGTATAGTATAACACAATCCTTCGGCATTTGCAATTCCTACGGTTCATTATACGGCGTTTTTTTGCATAAATCAAGTATTATAATGAATTTTTATGCAGAAATATGAATTTTCGTGTGTTCCGTGCGTTTTTGCGGGAGAAAGGTCGCAATTTATAGGGATTTTTTGCTATTTTTTCTGGAAACCTTGCCCTTTCAAATGAGATTTACCTCCCTGCTTCTCCTTGCCAAATCCGGGTAAATCAAAATAATAGAATAAATATTCATTATATTCAATATTTTCATAAAAAAACAAAAGCCGAAAGTTCCCCTGCGCAAAACAGGGAAAGCTTCCGGCTTCCGTTATCAAAGAAAGTGAGGACTTAACCTTAGAGCAATCCAAACAAACAAAAAGACAAGTTCGGCGCGCTGGTGAGCACATGGCTGCGTTGTCGTCCTAGGTGATTGCTATAATACACAAAGTATTGCCTGCGGTTTTGGCTTCATCTGGCGAAAAAGCTGACTGCGCAGTACGCACACGCGGAGATTCTAAACAGGCTCTTACAGTCAATGTTAAATAATTAGTGTCTCTTGCCTTCGCTGCCGTCGAAATTGCCGCCGTTGCTGCCGTTGTTGTCGGATTCCTCCTCGGAACGCGCTTCTTCTCCCTTGGAACCGGTGTCCTCGTGGAGCGTGACGGTGATTTCATATTCGGACGAAGCGCTCTTGGTACCCGCCGGACGGTAGAGCTTCAGCTTCACGGTGTCGCCCGGATTCTTCTCGAACATGATGTCCTGCAACTGGGAAAGATTGGTGATTCTCTTGCCGTCGCAGTGGGTGATGATATCGTATTTCTGCGCCTTGCCGTTCATATCGGAATCGCTGCTGATGTCGTAGATTTGCAGACCCGCGGGAATGCCCTGGCTCTCGTAGGCGCTCGAAATAGTCACGCAGGTGATGCCGAGCTTGACTCTGCCCTGCACATAGCCGTAACCGATGAGGTCGGTCACGACGTCCTTGGCGGTTGCGGAGGGAATGGCAAAGCCCATGCCCTCATAGCCCGTCGCGGAGATCTTGGAGGTGTTGATGCCGATGACCTGTCCGTACATATTCACCAGCGCGCCGCCCGAATTGCCGGGATTGATGGCCGCGTCGGTCTGGATATAGCGCACGGCGCTGGTGGAGTCGGAGTCGGAGGAGTCGATGATGCGGTCAACGCCCGACACAATGCCGCTGGTGACGGAACCCGCGAACTGCACGCCGCCGGGATTGCCGATGGCGATGACATAGTCGCCCAGCACCAGCTTGGTGCTGTCGCCCCATTCGCATTCCGGCAGGCCGCTGGCGTTGATTTTCAGCACGGCCAGATCGGAACGCGTGTCGTAGCCGATGACGGTCGCGTCATAATTGTTGCCGTCGCTGGTGATAACGGAAACTTTGTATTGCATGCTGTCCCCGATGACGTGCGAATTGGTCACGATGTAGCCTTTGGAATCCACGATGATGCCGGAGCCTTCGCCGCTTTGAGAGGCATTGTAATTGACGTCGTCCACGGTAATCACGCTGACGATGGAGGGGCGCACCTTGGCCGCCACCTGCGCGGGCGTGAGGATGGTGTCTGACCCCTTGACGGTGGTATCCGTTTCGGGGGTTTCCACCTCGTTGAAGCCGAAATCCGAATACTGATTCTTCGTGCCGGATCCGCTTCCGGTTCCGGTGACAAGCCGGTAGGCGGTGATGGAAACAAATCCGATCAGCGCCGCCACGGCGAGACACGCCACCACACCTACGATCAGCGCGCCGTTTCTGCGCTTGCTGCCCGTTGTGGCGGCAGTGGGAACCGTGCTGCCGATGGCCGACTGCACTGCCTGTGTCTCCGATTTTTGTATCTGCATCGGCTGCGCATAGGACGGCTGCTGCGGCTGAGAAAATCCCTGCGGCGCATAGGAAGCCGCAGGCTGCGCATTCACGGGCGCGTAAGGCTGCTGCGGCTGAACGGGCGCCGTCTGACCGACATTTTGCTGTCCGGTGGGAACGCCTGACGCGGGAGTCGTATGCAGGGGCAAAGAACCGCCTGCGTTCAGTGGCGTCTGCTTATCGTCAAAGTCACTCATGGCAAAAATCCTCTCTTAAATGAAATTCATACTGTGTGCAGTGTTGATTTATGATAACATGATACCCCTTTCGTTTGTTGGTTGGGTCATGTATTTGTGAGCTTTATTTTATATCACATGACATGATCATCCGGTGCGCCCTTTTTGCGGTTTTTGGCGGACGGTCGGGTACCGTCGCTCGCTTCGGGCAGGGTGAAAATAATATTACAATAGTTCCCCTCCGCCCCTTCGGCATGAATCCGGCCGCCGTGCAGCGTGACGATGGTCTTGACGATATACAGTCCCAGACCCACGCCCTGCCGGTCAAAGCTGCGGCTCTTGTCGGTTTTGTAAAACCGCTCGAAAATGTGCGACAGTTCCTCGGTGGAAACGCCGATGCCGCTGTTGGCAATGCTGACGGTGGCGACCTTGTTCTGCACCGTCACGCCCACGCGGATATAGCCGCCCTCATTGGTGAATTTCACGGCGTTGTCAAAGAGGTTGTAAAGCACCTGATGAATCAGGTCAGGGTCGCCGTTGACCGTGACGGATTCCAGATCATCAAAACCCTGAATGTCAATGTGCTTTTCCTCGATGCGGTGCTCAAAAGAAAGCAGCGCACGGAAGATCACCTCGGAAAGATTGAAATTCTGCTTTTTAAGCGTCATCGCGCCGCTGTCAATGCGCGACAAATCGAGCATGGAACGCACCAGACGCGCCAGACGCTTGGTCTCGTCGGAAATGATCTTGAGATATTTGTCCTGCTGTTCATGGGGAATGGTGCCGTCGAGCAGACCGTTGACATAGCCGGAAATGTTGGTCATGGGGGTTTTCAGCTCGTGGGAGATATTCGCGATAAAGCTGCGGTTGATGGTTTCGCTTTCCGCCAGCTTGCTGCCCATTTCGTTGAGCGCTCCGGCGAGCTGCCCGACCTCGTTTTCACTGGTGAAGTGGATGCGCGTGGTAAAGTCCCCGTCGGAAAACTTCCGCGCGGCTTCCACCATTTCGCGCAGCGGCTTGACCTGCTTGTAGGTGAGCATATACACCATGTTGAAGCAAATGATCGCGGCAATGATCACCGCCACAATCACAATGCGCAGCATATCGCTGCGGAAGTCGGAGATCGCGGAGGCGGAGGACGCGACGAACACAAAGCCCGCGATATATTCCTTCTCCACATTGCCGCCCGCCACAAACGGCACCGCCACGATAAAATGATTCTGGTCATAGATGCCGCCCAGTTTATCCGTGATGCGGTACTCCGGTACCCTCGCGGCCGCGTCGATGACCGAAGGCGCAATGATAGCGCGGCTGTGGCGGCATTTGAACACCTCTTCCTCGTCGGTGGAGGCGTGCAGATATTCCTCGGAGCAGATGACCGTGTTGCCCCGCGCGTCCACAATAAAGATATCCGCGCCGCAGCTTGAACTGAGGATGCCGAGGGTGGAGCGCAGCTTTTCCTTGCCCGCGTCGGTGATCTGGTATTCCATGGTCGCGTCGATGGCACTGTCGCCTCTTTTGAACGGCACAGGCACCACATACGCGCTCATACCGTCCGCCACGATATGGGCGTTGTCCGCGAGCTGCTGCTGCTTTTCGCTCTGCCAGCGGTTGGCAATCAGCGTGGCCATGACCAGACCCAATATCACGAGACTGCCGATCATCACGGACGATGTAACAAACAGATATTTAGTAAAAAGGGAACGCGAGACGATGTGCTTGAGTTCACGGCACAAATCCATAAACCACTGGCGAAAGGTGCGGCGGCGGAGCTGGGAGGCGTTTTTTTCGTTCTTTGCTTCGCCAGCGTTTCCGGCGTCAGACAATTCCGGCTCCGCGCTGTCCCTGATCGTGTTGTTATTCATCCGTCAGTCTTTACTTGACTTCAAACTTGTAACCGACGCCCCAGACGGTTTTGAGCGACCACTGATCGCTCACGCCTTCGAGCTTCTCACGCAGACGCTTGACGTGAACGTCCACCGTGCGGCTGTCGCCGTAATAATTGAAGCCCCACACCTCGTCCAGAAGCTGGTCGCGGGAAAACACGCGGTTGGGATTGCTCGCCAGATGATAGATCAGTTCCATCTCTTTGGGCGGGGTGTCTACCTGTACGCCGTTGACCTTCAGCTCGTAATTGTTGAGGTTGATGGAGAGCTTGTCAAAGGTGACGACCTTCTTTTCGTTGGGATCCTGCTTGCCGCTTCTGCGTAGCACCGCCTTGATGCGCGCCAGCACTTCCTTTGTCTCAAACGGCTTGACCACATAATCATCCGCGCCAAGCTCCAGTCCCAGCACCTTGTCAAAGGTTTCGCCCTTGGCGGTCAGCATGATGATGGGGCACTGCGACTTTTTGCGGATTTCGCGGCAGACCTGCCAGCCGTCCAGTTCAGGGAGCATGATGTCCAGCAAAATGATGTCGGGGCTTTCCTGCTCGAAGCACTCTACCGCCTTGCGTCCGTCATGCGCCAGCGAAACGGTGTAGCCCTCTTTTTCCGCGTAAAGACGAAGCAGCTCACAGATGTTCTGATCGTCGTCCACAATTAATATTTTTCCTGTTTCCATTGAAATCTTCCTGCCCTTCCAAAAATATTTTTTGATGTATGTTGGGATACAATACTAATTTTCGGCTAAAATCAGACATTCTTTGCGGTCTATTTTGCGCCCTGCCGCGTCATCGTCCTTGGCAGGCGCCAGCTTGCCGTCGTCCTCTTCCTTGCAGGACACAAAATATCCTCGCAAATAATTGTCTACTTTCAACCGAAAATTAGTATAAAAAAACTTATACGCTATCTATTATAAACCATTTGCTTGTGAATTGTTTGATTTTTTATTAATTTCCCGGTGTTTTTTCGGATTTTTTTCAAAATTTTTCGCTGTTTTTTCAACAAATCACGCCGTTCTCCCGCATGATACGAAAGAACGGCGCGATTGATTTTACAAAGTGGATTTTGATTTACCTGTCTTGCCGCTTACACGGTCTTTTTATTATCGTCGTCGCAACAGACGTCAATCTTGAGCGCCTCAAATACGGCGGTGCAGAGAATAGCGCTGCCAACCACGGTGAGGAGTGTTTCGGGGAGCATATAGACGCAGTTGTAAAAGAAAGAATACGTATAGGGCAGCACGTCGGGCTGGAGCAGTCCCGAAGAGACAAAAGCGGGAGCGGTCCAGTCGGCGGCATATTCGCCCCAGACGGTGGCGCCGGAAACAAAATGGCACACAAACCGCGCCACACAGCCGATCAGCGCGCCGAGACCCGCCGCGACAGGTCTGTTGCGGATCTTGCGGGTGAGTCCCGCAAGACCGATCACCGCAAAGGCCAGCACATAGTCAAACAGGAACACCACGACATAGGCGGGAATACCGCTGACATAACCGAAGTTTTTGAGTCCCAGCACCATCTGCACCAGACCGTACACGGCGCAGGTCAGCATACCCCAGCCCACGCCGTACATCTGGGCGATCAGCACCAGCGGCACCATGCTGAAAATGGTGATGGAGCCGCCGAAGGGAAGCTCAAAGCTGAAAATGCTCAGTACGATGCTGATGGCGACCATCAGCGCGCTGAGAACGAGCCGGAAGGTTCTGGATTCTTTTTTCATGAAGAAACAACTCCTAAAAAATAGATTTCGACAAAAAAACACTCCCGCCGGCCGTGTGTCAAGCCGCAGAAGTGTTCACAGCGCCAGGCAAACCGCCGCGCCTATGCATTCATCCAACTTCCTACGACGGCATTATCCGTATCAGGTGAAAGGGTTTGACGAGTTTCACACGTCATCTCAGCCAACATACATTCAGCACCCCTGCGGGTTCATATTCCTCTGTCCGCCTATTATTATGACATGACAGCAGGCATTTTGTCAAGCGGTTTTGGCATATATTTGATTTTTTTCCGGATTTTTCCTCCACAAATCCACAAATTCAGGAAAAAACGCAGGCAAAGCGCCCCGAAAACCCTCGGAGCGCTTTGCCCGCATAGAAATCATCTCAGTATAACGGTATCACATGAAACAGCAAAAAACATTACGCCTGCTTCTTGACCGCCGCGATCATGGAAATGCCGTCGATGACAATGCTGCCGCTTACGGTTTCAATGGGAAGTATGCCCGCCTGATTGCCGTT
>CADCNI010000042.1 GCA_902802795.1 uncultured Ruminococcus sp. | reverse complement strand
ATGGCTCTACCCCCAGATACCAATATCCTCGCAAGTCCAAATATCATCATAACAAAAAATCTAATTTGTGATTTACTTCACTAAGTTGTGGATAGTGATAGGATAATATAAAAGTTTTGTTTTTGTTTTGTTAAACAAAACATTATCAACGGCTGCAAAATTTTGATTGGCTGCATCTACCGTAATCTTAGCAATTGAACTTCCATCAAACGGACTGCTTTCTATCGTTTTAACATTCTTCGGAATATGCAGTGATGTGATCTTATAGCAGTTCTCAAACGCCCACTCTCCGATGGTTTCTACCGTCTCAGGCAGCACCACATTGGTGAGTACAATACAATTATCAAACGCCCCCTTTTTAATTGTTGTCAGCTTTTTAGGAAGAGACGCTGATTGCAAACCGACACAATTTACAAACGCTTCTGCGCCAATCGACGTAACCGTGTCGCTGATGCTGACCGATTGGAGCGAACTGCAAAAGGCAAATGCCTGATCGCCGATGGTCGTAATTCCGTTGCCTATGACAACCGTTTTCACCTGTTCCGCATAGCTTCTCCAGCCCGGTTCGCTGTTCTTGTCAATGTCATAGTCGGTCATCTTGCCGCTGCCGCTGAGCGTGAGCTTACCGCTTGATACGTCGAATTTCCAACTCACGTTGTCGCCGCATTTGCCGCTCGTTCCCGAAGCAGTCACGCTGCCCTGTGCGAGAAACGACTTAAAGGTGACACGATCGCTCACTTTATTTTCCGTGTCACTCATTCGCTCTGCAGAACCCGCGATCTCATAGGGCATATTGCGTGTGGATTCCCCTGCGGAAAAGGTCGGTTTTTCATCAGAAACAACCGTTACAATCTCCGACGGACTTTCCGCCGCAGCGAATACGCCTGTTGCCATTGACAGGAACATCGCAGCAGCCATGGATAACGCTAACCATTTTTTACACTTCATTGATTCACTCAATCCTTTCAATAAAATATCCGACACTGTTCCCAAAAGTACACTTTTATAAAAAATGCATTCAGATGGGAAAATGTTGTTATGATTAATATAATTATATTACATTATTTGCCGGGTGTCAATATTTTATGTGAAAATTATGGTAAAACAAGCACTGAAAATAAATTTATAAAAGTGTACCTTTATAAACTCGTCTCCTTCTTCAAAAAAACGAGCTGCCCGACCCAAAAGGTCAAGGCAGCCCGTTTTTATTTGCAATTGTTCGTCAGCGCACTGATTCTTTACGCGCCGCACATAAAATCAAACAATTACCGCAGCTTCGCGCCGGGGTGAATGCTGTCGTCCACGAGGATAATTTTAATGCTCTCTTCCCCGTTCTCGTCGGTGCCGTTGTCCGCCGAAAGAATCATGCCGTTGCTCTCCACGCCGCACAGCTTGACGGGCTTGAGGTTTGCCACGAAAACAATGCTCTTGCCCACCAGTTCTTCCGGCTTGTACCACTTGGCAATGCCGCTGACAATGGTTCTCGGCGTGCCGCTGCCGTCATCGAGCGTGAATTTCAGCAGCTTCTTGGAGCGTTTGACCGCTTCGCATGCCAGCACCTTGCCCACGCGGAGATCAGACCGGAAAAAGGCGTCAATCTCGATTTCCTCCTCGATGGGTGCAGGCGCAAACTTCGCTTCGGGCTTGGCTTCCTCCTGCGTCGCCTCCGCCTTCTCCTTGTTCGCGGCCGTCAGGGCATCCAGCTCCGCGATTTCCTTGTCGATGTCGATGCGCGGGAAAAGCACCGCCGCCTTGGTGATCGTCACGGTTTCGGGCAGCACGCCGAATTGATAAATGCTGTCCCACGCGGTCTGCTCCGGCGTGAGATTGAGCTGCGCCTGCACCTTCGGCATAGTGGTCGGCATAAAGGGCGCCAGCGTGATGCTGATAATGCGGATGGATTCGAGAAGATTATACATGACAGTGGAAAGGCGCGGCTTGTTCGCCTCGTCCTTCGCGAGAATCCACGGCGTTGTCACATCAATATATTTGTTCGCCGCGGCAACCGCCTTGAAGATTTCGGTCAGCGCGACGGAGAACTGCAGGTTGTCGAGATTCTCCTCCACCTGCTGGGGCAGCGCCCTGACAATGTCGACAAACTCATCGTCCTGTTCGGGATTGGGCGTAAATTCACGGGTCATGGTGTCTCCGAAATACTTCTGCACCATCGCGACGCTTCTCGAAACGAGATTGCCAAGGTCATTGGCGAGATCGGAATTAATGCGCTTGATCATATTCTCGTTGCTGAAATCGCAGTCGCCGCCAAAGGGCATTTCGCGCAGAATATGGTATCTCACCGCGTCCACGCCGTATCGTTCGCCCAGAATGAAGGGATCCACCACATTTCCGGTGGATTTGCCCATCTTCTTGCCGCCGAAGTTAATCCAGCCGTGACCGTACACCTTCTTGGGCAGCGGCAGATCGAGCGCCATGAGAATGGCGGGCCAGATGAGCGAATGGAACCGCACGATTTCCTTCGCCATCACATGCACGTCCGCGGGCCAGTATTTGTCAAAATCGTTGTACCGGTCATTCAGATAACCGAGGGCAGTGATATAGTTGGAGAGCGCGTCTACCCACACATAGACCACATGTCCCTCGTCAAAATCCACCGGAACGCCCCATGTAAAGCTCGTCCTGGAAACACACAGATCGTCCAGACCGGGCTTGATGAAATTGTTGATCATTTCATTGACGCGGGTCTGGGGCTGGAGGAAATCCGTTTCGGTGAGAAGTTTTTCGAGTCTCTCGGAGAAATCCGAAATGCGGAAGAAATACGCTTCCTCCGACGCGTCGATGACGTCTCTGCCGCAGTCGGGACATTTGCCGTCCTTTAGCTGCGTTTCCGTCCAGAAGCTCTCACAGGGCTTGCAGTATTTGCCCTTGTACTCACCCTTGTAGATGTAGCCCTTGTCATGGAGCGCTTTAAAAATCTTCTGCACCGACGCCACATGATAATCGTCGGTTGTGCGGATGAAGCGGTCGTAGGAAATACCCATGAATTCCCACAGCTTTTCAAAATTTGCCACAATGCCATCCACGTATTCCTTGGGCGTCATTCCGGCTTCCTTAGCCTTGTCCTCGATCTTCTGACCGTGCTCGTCGGTACCTGTGAGGAACATCACGTCGTAGCCCTTGGCTCTCTTGTAGCGCGCCATGGTGTCACAGGCCACTGTCGTGTAGCAATGCCCGATGTGGGGATTGCCGGACGGATAGTAAATCGGCGTGGTAATGTAGAATTTTTCCTGATTGGTGATTTCGCTCATTTTCAGCAACTTCCTTTCATACATCATAAAGCATAAAAAAGCGCCCGTTTTTCTCCGTTAAGGACGAAAGCGGACGCTCCGTGTTACCACCTTGTTTCACCAGCATTTCACAATGCGCGGTCTCTGCAAGTCATTTGTCCCAACGGACAAATGACTTAACGCGGTAACGGGCGTACCCGCCGCACGCTTACCGCCCGTCAAAGGCTGCTCACGCGCGAAACTCCGAGTCCATCTTCCGCTGTGTCTCCCGTGCTTCCTCTCACCCACCGAAGCTCTCTGAGACGTTCCTCACGGCGTACTCTTCTCTTCACCGTTTTTATCCTAATGCGTTTGTCATGCGTTCCGATTACATCTTCTGATAGTATTCCTTCGCCTCGTCTGCGGTGTCAAAGAACACATGGTTGTAATCCTTCTCATTAAACACAAACTCCATCTCGGAGGTGCCGAACTTTTCATAGCTGACGAGGTTCCAGCCGCTTTCGTCAAACTCCACTCTGTCTACCAGAAATTCGGTCGGCTCGCCGTCGGACACATACATCTTAAAGACGGAATCGCCGATATTTTGCGGAGGAAGCACGTTCTGCATCTGCTCGGTTTCAAGAAGGGAGATAATCTTGCTGATGACCTTCTTTTCGAGCGTGGTCAGCTCGTATTTTTCCGTAATGCTCTTGAGGGTATTAATGTCGGAATTGACTGCCGATTTTTCAGCGTGCTTGCTTTCGGGAGCTGCCTCAGCGGTGGGCTGATGATTGTCTTTCATGAAATTTCTCCAACTTTCCATCCATATTTTAATAATAGCCTAAAGGTTTTATAATCCTTACATAACATTATATACGATTTCCCGGATAATTTCAACATAAAAGAGGGGAATATTTGTGTATTTTTTTTGAATTATTTCATCATTTCCCAAAATAACCGCAAAACAGCCGCGCGGCATCCGCACGACTGCTTTGCTTTGTTATCTCTTCGGACGGAAAAACTGTCAGCCTTCTACGCTCATAATGGGTTCAAGGTCTACCACCACATCGGTCGTTTCGACCATACCGGTACCCGCAGGCACCAGCTTGCCGATGATGACGTTCTCCTTCAGACCGATCAGCGGGTCGATCTTGCCCTTGATGGCAGCGTCGGTCAGCACCTTGGTGGTTTCCTGGAAGGACGCGGCAGACAGGAAGGATTCGGTAGAAAGGGAGGCTTTCGTGATACCCTGCATGACAGGCTTGCAGGTGGCCAGGCGCAGCGTGTCGTCGCCTTCCTCAGCGCGTCTTGCCAGAATTTCTTCGTTGGCCGTCTGGAACTCTTCCTTGTCTACCAGCACATTCGGCAACAGCAGCGTGTCGCCGGGATCCTCGACCTGCACCTTCTTCATCATCTGACGGACGATGACCTCAATGTGCTTGTCGTTGATATCAACACCCTGAAGACGGTAGACGCGCTGCACTTCCTCGATGAGATATTCCTGCACGGCATTGGCGCCTTTGATGGCCAGAATATCGTGGGGGTTCACTGAACCGTCGGTGATTCTGTCGCCGGCTTTGATAAAGTCGCCCTCCTGCACCTTGCGGCGGGAACCGAAGGGAATGAGGTAAGTGCGCTTATCGCCGTCCTCGGGATTGGTGACAACCACGTTGTTTTTGACAACGCTCTTGGTTCTGTCTTCTTCAAAGGTCACAATACCGTCGATCTCGCTGATAATAGCGAGCGCCTTCGGCTTCCGGCCCTCAAACAATTCCTCGACACGGGGAAGACCCTGTGTGATATCTTCGGCACTGGCGATACCGCCCGTGTGGAAGGTTCTCATGGTAAGCTGCGTACCGGGTTCACCGATGGACTGGGCCGCGATGATACCCACCGCTTCGCCCTTGGTAACGGTCTTGCCGGTGGCCAGATTGTTGCCATAGCATTTCTTGCAGATGCCACGCTTGGAAGTACAGGTGAGGATGGAGCGGATTTCCACTCTCTCCGCGCCGGACTCTACAATGGCTTTCGCATCATTGTCGTCCATCATCTTGTCCTTGGACACGATGACGTTGCCGTCCGCGTCACAGAAATCGTTGACAAGATAACGGCCGTAAAGACGTTCTTCCAACGGCTCGATCACGCCGTCTCCGTCTTTGATGGCGTAAACCTCAATACCGTAGTTGCATCCGCAGTCGTCCTCACGGATGATGACCTCCTGCGAAACGTCCACCAGACGGCGGGTCAGGTATCCCGAGTCGGCGGTACGCAAAGCGGTATCCGCCAAGCCTTTACGGGCGCCGCGGGAGGAAATGAAGTATTCGAGGATATTCAGACCTTCACGGTAGTTGGAACGAATCGGGATTTCGATGATACGTCCCGACGTGTTGGCGATCAATCCGCGCATACCGGCAAGCTGCTTAATCTGATTGGCGGAACCACGGGCGCCGGAATGTGCCATCATCTGAATGGGGTTGTATCTGTCCATGTTGGAGCTCAGCGCATTGGCCACATCGTCGGTCGCCTTTTCCCAAGCCTTGATCGTAAGGTTATAGCGTTCCTCGTCGGTCAGCAGACCCTTGCGGTAGAACTTCAGCACGTTATCGACCTCATGCTCGGTATCCGCGATGATCTGCTTTTTCTGAGGCGGAATCGTTGCGTCGCACACCGCGACAGTCAGCGCGCCCTTCGTGGAATACTTGTAGCCCTGTGCCTTGATCTCGTCCAGCACCACAGAGGTCTTGGCCACGCCATGCACCTTAATGCAACGCTCGATAATCTGACCGAGCTGCTTCTTGCCGACAAGGAAATCAATCTCCAGGTTGAGGCATTTTTCTTTGTCGCTGCGGTCGGTGAATCCGAGATCCTGCGGAATCGGGCGGTTAAAGATGATCTTGCCGACGGTAGTCTCCACCATACGGGAAATCTTCTCGCCGTTGAACTCACCGGTACGGCGCACCTTAATTTTGGAATGAAGCGTAATAACATTGCTGTCATACGCTAGGAGTGCTTCGTTGAAATCTTTGAAATACTTGCCCTCGCCCGGTTCACCGTCCCTGTCAAGGGTAAGATAGTAAGAACCGAGAACCATATCCTGTGTCGGCACGGCAACAGGCTTGCCGTCCGAGGGTTTGAGAAGGTTGCCGGAAGCCAGCATCAGCAGACGGGCTTCTGCCTGCGCTTCGGAACTCAGCGGTACATGCACCGCCATCTGGTCACCGTCGAAGTCAGCGTTGAACGCGGTACAAACCAGAGGATGCAGCTTAATGGCACGACCTTCAACAAGAACCGGCTCAAAGGCCTGGATGCCCAGTCGGTGAAGGGTAGGCGCGCGGTTGAGCATGACGGGATGCCCCTGGATGACGGTCTCGAGCGCATCCCATACGGCAGGCTCACCTCTTTCGACCATCTTGCGGGCACACTTGACATTTTGCGCCTTGCCTGTTTCGGTCAGGCGCTTCATGACAAAGGGTTTGAAGAGTTCCAGCGCCATCTCCTTGGGCAGACCGCACTGGTACATTTTAAGTTCAGGGCCGACTACGATAACCGAACGTCCCGAATAATCCACGCGCTTGCCGAGAAGGTTCTGACGGAAGCGTCCCTGCTTGCCCTTAAGCATTTCAGAAAGGGATTTGAGAGTACGGTTGTTCGGACCGGTCACAGGTCTGCCGCGGCGGCCGTTGTCAATCAGCGCGTCCACGGATTCCTGGAGCATTCTCTTCTCGTTGCGCACGATGATTTCCGGCGCACCGAGTTCGAGCAGTCTTTTCAGACGGTTGTTTCTGTTGATGACCTTGCGGTAAAGATCGTTGAGGTCGCTGGTGGCAAATCTGCCGCCGTCAAGCTGCACCATCGGGCGGATGTCCGGCGGAATAACCGGAATGACGTTGAGGATCATCCATTCGGGACGGTTGCCGGAAATACGGAAAGCCTCTACCACATCAAGTCTTTTGAGCAGGCGCACCTTTTTCTGTCCGGAAGCGGTTTCCAGCTCGGCTTTCAGTTCATTGGAAAGCTGATCGAGGTCGATATCCGCGAGCAGCTTCTGAATGGCTTCCGCGCCCATCTCCGCCTTGAAATCGTCGCCGTACATCTCCTTCAGTTCGCTGTACTCCACCTCATTGAGCACCTGCTTATATTGCAAACGCGGCACATTGCCGGGGTCGGTCACGATGTAGGACGCGAAATACAGCACCTTTTCCAGATGTCTGGGGGTGATGTCGAGCATGAAACCGATGCGGCAGGGGATGCCCTTGAAATACCAGATATGCGAAACCGGCGCGGCCAGCTCAATGCTGCCCATGCGCTCGCGGCGCACCTTGGAACGGGTAATTTCCACACCGCACTTTTCGCATTTCTTGCCCTTGTACTTGATTCTCTTGTACTTGCCGCAGTGGCACTCCCAGTCCTTCTGCGGGCCAAAGATGCGCTCGCAGTAAAGGCCGTCCTTTTCGGGCTTGAGCGTACGGTAATTGATGGTTTCGGGTTTGGTTACTTCACCGTAAGACCAGCTTCTGATCTGCTCGGGCGAAGCAAGACCGATTTTTATTGAATCAAATTCATTGAATTCCATCTGCGGACCCCCTTAAAACTGTTCGTTGGAATCGTCGTTGTCGCTGTCGTCGCTTTCAAAAATATCGTCGATACTGAAATCTTCTTCCTCGTCCTCGTCGAGATCATCCCCGTCCCCATCGGAACGGCCAAAACCAAAGAGTCCGTCATCTTCCGACGAATAGTTGTTTTCCTCGGAATCCTCCATAAAGCCGTGACTTTCGAGTTCGTTTTCGTCGGTCACGCCGCTTGTCAGCTCCTGAGAATCCTCATTGGGCAGATAAGCGTCGTCATCGTCGTCAAAGTGCTGTTTGAGATCCACTTCATTCTGGAATTCGTCAAGGACCTTTACGTCCAGACCGAGGGACTGCAATTCCTTGATAAGCACCTTGAAAGACTCCGGAATGCCCGGCTTAGGAATATTCTGCCCCTTGATAATCGCCTCGTAGGTCTTGACACGACCCACCACGTCATCTGACTTAATGGTGAGGATTTCCTGGAGCGTATAGGCAGCACCATATGCTTCCAGCGCCCAGACTTCCATTTCACCGAAACGCTGACCGCCGAACTGCGCTTTACCGCCCAGAGGCTGCTGTGTGACCAGCGAATAAGGACCGGTAGAACGGGCGTGAATCTTATCGTCAACGAGATGGTGGAGTTTCAGGAAGTACATGTAGCCGACCGTCACGCGGTTGTCAAACTTTTCACCGGTACGTCCGTCATAAAGCACGGTCTTGCCGTCGGCAGGAAGTCCCGCCTCTTCAAACATATCCACAATGTCGCTCTCGTGAGCACCGTCGAAAACAGGGGTCATGACCTTGTAGCCAAGCGCCTTGGCCGCGCGGCCAAGATGCACTTCGAGCACCTGTCCGATATTCATTCGGGACGGAACGCCCAACGGATTCAGAACGATATCAAGCGGCTGTCCTCCCGGCAGGAAGGGCATATCCTCTACAGGAAGAATGCGGGACACAACACCCTTGTTGCCGTGACGGCCCGCCATCTTATCGCCGACGCTGATCTTTCTCTTCTGCGCCAGATAGACACGCACCACCTTGTTGACGCCGGGCGCCAGTTCGTCGCTGTTCTCCTTGGTAAATGTCTGCACATCCACGACAATACCGCTTTCACCGTGCGGTACTTTCAGGGATGTGTCACGTACTTCTCGCGCTTTCTCACCAAAGATGGCGCGAAGCAGCCGTTCTTCGGCAGTCAGCTCGGTCTCACCCTTCGGAGTGACCTTGCCGACGAGAATATCGCCCGCGTGAACTTCCGCGCCGATGTGGACGATGCCCTGATCGTCAAGGTTTTTAAGCGCGTCATCGCTTACATTCGGAATATCGGAGGTGATGTTTTCGGGACCGAGCTTGGTTTCTCTCGCTTCCGTCTCAAACTCCGCAATATGAATCGAGGTAAACACATCGTCGCGCACAATTTTCTCATTGAGCAGGACAGCGTCCTCATAGTTGTAGCCTTCCCAGGTCATAAATCCGATCAGTACGTTTTTACCCAGCGAAATTTCGCCATTCTGCGTGGAGGGACCGTCCGCAATGACTTCACCCTTTTCAACATGCTCGCCGTAGCTGACAATCGGCGTCTGGTTGAAGCAGTTGCCCTGGTTGGAACGCATAAACTTAATAATCGTGTACACGTCCGTCTCGTCGGTGTCGTCCGCCTTGATGCGGATTTCATCTGCGCTGACATAAGTGACAGTGCCCGCACGCTCGGCCAGCACACAGTTGCCCGAGTCAACGCCGGCTTTATATTCCATGCCGGTGCCGACGATCGGCGCTTCGCAGCGCAGCAGCGGCACGGCCTGCTTCTGCATGTTGGACCCCATCAGAGCGCGGTTCGCGTCGTCGTTTTCAAGGAAGGGAATCATGGCCGTTGCCACGGAAACCAGCATCTTCGGGGAAACGTCCATATAGTCGATGCGGTTGACCTCGGTTTCGAGGAACTCGCCTCTGTATCTCGCGGTTGCGCGGGGCTTGATGAAGTGACCCTTCTCGTCAAGAGGTTCGTTGGCCTGCGCCACAATGAATTCATCTTCCACGTCGGCGGTCATGTAGCGCACCTCTTCGGTGACGCGTCCGGTTTCTTTATCCACACGGCGGAAAGGCGCCTCGATAAAACCGTATTCATTGATACGGGCATAAGTGGCGAGATAGGAAATCAAACCGATGTTCGGACCTTCCGGCGTCTCGATCGGGCACATGCGTCCGTAGTGGCTGTAATGAACATCACGCACTTCAAATCCGGCGCGATCTCTGGACAAGCCGCCGGGACCGAGGGCCGACAGTCTTCTCTTGTGGGTCAGTTCCGCAAGAGGGTTGTTCTGGTCCATGAACTGGGACAGCGGAGAGGTTCCGAAGAACTCCTTGATGGCAGCGTTGACGGGGCGGCTGTTGATGAGCGTGGTGGGGGTCATCTTGTCCACTTCGGTGATACCCATTTTTTCACGGACGCCCTTTTCCAGACGCGCAAAGCCTATGCGGAACTGGTTCTGAAGCAGTTCGCCCACCGAGCGGATTCTTCTGTTGCCCAGATGGTCAATATCGTCAAGCGTGCCCACACCGTTGGCCACGCAGTTGAAATAATTAATGGTGGCAAAGATATCGTCGCGCGTGATATGCTTGGGAACCAGCTCATTCTTGCGCTCGATCATCGCCTCGCGGATTTCATCATCCGTCTCGCAGGTGTCAAGAATGTCTTTCAGAACAACCACGCAGACCTTCTCGTCAATGCCGCATTCCGCCTTGACGTTGAAGCCGACATATTCCTGCGGATCCACCATGCCGTTGGAGATCACCTTGACTTCTTTCTCGTTCTCGAGACGGATATAGGCGATGGAGGCGCCGCAGTTGTTGATCTCCTCGGCCTTGGCCTTGTTGACAACCTCTCCCGCTTCGGCGACGATTTCACCGGTGAAAATGTTAACGACAGGCTGAAGCAGCTTGTGACCAACCAGACGGAAGCCGAGGCAGAGCTTCTGGTTATATTTGTGGCGACCGACGCGGGAAATATCGTACTTTCTGGGGTCGAAGAACATATCCTCAATATAGTTACGCGCGGTATCGAGCGAGGGAGGCTCACCGGGACGCAGCTTTTTAAAGACTTCGATCCAAGCCTCCTCGGTACTTTTCACGCCGTCTTTGGTAAGAGTGGCTTCTTTGGCGAGAGTCTGCTCGATACGCTCATCATGACCGAAGTAGTCATAGATATCCTCATTGGAGGAAAGACCAAGTGCGCGAATGAATGTTGTGATGGGAAGCTTGCGGTTTTTGTCGATACGGACATAAAATACGTCGTTGACGTCATTTTCATATTCCAGCCATGCGCCTCTGTTGGGAATAACCGTGGTATAAAAAAGCTCCTTGCCCGACTTGTCGTGTTCCATTTTATAATACACGCCAGGGGAACGCACCAACTGGGACACAATGACACGTTCCGCGCCGTTGATGACAAAGGTGCCGCTGGGGGTCATGAGCGGGAACTCACCCATATAAACCTCCTGCTCGCTCATATAGCCTGTCTCACGGTTAGTCAGACGGGCCTTGACATAAAGCGTAGCGGAGTAGGTCGCGTCACGAAGCTTGCACTCCTTGATGGAATACTTCGGCGTATCGTTGATGCGATAGTCGATAAATTCCAGCACCAGATTGCCGGTGTGATCGACGATTCCGGAGGAATCCTCGAAAATCTCTTTCAGTCCGCGATCCAGAAACCAGTTGTAGGAGTTTTTCTGAACCTCGATGAGATTGGGCATTTCCAGCACTTCATTGATCTTGGAGAAGGACATTCTGGTATTTCTACCGTTTTGAACTTGCGTAACATTCACCATAGATTTTGCTTCACTCCATTCAAAGACATCGGAAAAAAGATCGGTCAGCTCGGCAGAGAAAAAAGTTTGTGCAATTTCACGGGTAGAAATTACACCCACAAAGCAGTGAAATACTATAAAACATGAACAAAATGAGATGTTTTTTGGGATTTTTCCCCTCAAATCGCTCCTATTTTGGCAGAATTTCAAACCGCCTTTTCACCCATTTTAAGCTATTAAGTTACTATACCACAGGTTTCCAAAAAAGTCAAGTGCATTCAAAAAAATTTTTTTCGTCCGTCATTTTGACGGCTTTGATTTTTTTGTTGATAACAGCGATTTTTTACATTTCTCTTTGTCTTATTAAAAGACTATATAGCAGAAGGCAAAATCAAAGCCACCGCAAAACGATGACTTTGATTGAAAAAAATTGAAAATAAAGGTATCGCCGTTACTCCGTAATCAGTTCCTTCACATCCACGCGCCTGACGCGGCCCGCCATCAGGTAGGCAAACAGGAAGAAGCAGATACACAGCAGCGCAACCGGTACGGCAATCGTCAGCGGCGTGAAGGCGACGCGGAAGCTGCTTACGCCGATGTTCCACAGCATCATGGTGAGCACCCTGCCGGCGAGCCACAGGCTGAGGGCAGTACCGATTCCCGCGCCGATGACGGCAATCAGCAGGAAGCGCACCGCGAATTGCAGCCGCAGACGGCGCACGCGGAAGCCGACCGCCTTGTAAATGCCGATGTCAGTCTTTTCCTGCAGGAAGGTCTTTTTGCAGACCATGACCACGACCACCAGCGCAAAGACAATCGAGAACGCATAGATAAACACCTTCATCGCGTTGATGGCGATGGTGAAGGTATCGTCCAAGTAGCCGTCCTCAGTGATTTCACATTCCACATATGCGCCGTATGTCCGAAGGATTTCGCTCTGAATGGCTTTCAGTTCCGATTTGTCTTCTACATGGAATCCGGCGTAGTTCACATTTTGAATGCCGATTTTTCTGACACAGTCCAGATTGGTGGCAAAACAGCGCCCCGTATCATTGACGCACTGAAACAACCCCGTGATGATACATTCCATCTTGCCGTCCTTGGAAATCGTCACCTTGTCCCCGACGCGCAAATTCAGTTCTTCCGCGATCATGGGGGTGATAACAATTTCGTTGTCATACAGCGGAATGCGTCCCTTCGTCACGACCAGCACTTCGGGATTTTCATAGTACATGCAATACAGGTTTTCGCCGTTTAAGGAAACGTATGCTGTCGCGTAAAAATATTTCTTTTTGATGGTCGTGTGCCGTTCAATGATATGCTCGATACCGCTCACCGTACTGTCATATTTTTCGGGTTCGCTGAAGAGTACGCCGATTTCGTTGGTGATCAATCCCATGCCTTCGAGAGCGGACTCCGAATCAACCGTATCTCCCAGCGCCGTGATGGTCAGCATAAAGAAGGTGAGAAGAGCGACAATCACCACGGTGCCGAAATAGCGGCGTTTGTTGGCGGTCAACTGCCGCAGCGCAAGGCTGGCGGAAAGGAGTCTTTTGCTGATCGGGGCTTTGAGGCGGCTGTCGAAATAAATTTCCTCTCTCCCGCCGGAAATGGCGCGGATGGGGGAAATCTGTCCGACCTTGCGGGTGCCGAGAAGGATAAACAGACAGGAGACAAGCAATATTCCCACCAGAATCGCGGCGCTCGGAAGAATCGCCAGCGCGTTCTCGTTGGGAATCGCAATAATCGGCTGGAACACGTCGCAGAAGGCGCTCGTCAGCGGAACGGAAAGCGCAAATCCGACCGCCGCGCCGACCAGCTCCGCCAGCAGGTATTGCAGCAGGAACACCGCACGGATTCTGCCCTTGGAAAAGCCCATCGCTTTGAGCACGCCGAGGTTGACATAATCTATTTCAATGCTGGTGGCAATGGAGTGATTCATGACAATCATCACAATGACAGTCAGAAAAATCAGGAAGACCATCAGGATGGACACGATGATCTCCGTGTATAGATAGGTGTAGTGAAACGACTGCTCGCGGGTAATCGCGCCGTTCGCGCAGTCAATCACGCCGGTATCGAGGTTGAGCTGCCGCTGGAATTTCGCGTAGCTGAGCGTACTGTCGGGTGATTGATAAACGCGGACTATGTGGCAGTTGCTGCGCTCCGTATTGGCGGCGAACATCCGGCTGAAATCCTCGTCGCTGATGAAGATCTGCTTCCAGCCGATCATGGCCGACCCTTGCGACGGCTCCACCACCACGCCGGCGACAGTCATCTCAGTGGCGTATTGCTCATAGGGCGCTGTGGTCGGGTAGAGTTTGATTTTGTCGCCGATTTTAATTTCTATATCGGTCATCAAGCCCTGTGTCACATATATTTCGCCCTTTTTCGGTTTTTGTGTGCTGTCGGAATAGCCTGAAAAATCGTCCTTTAATCTCGGGTATTTTTTGCTGTCATATTTCCGCAGAAACCATGTGTTGTGACCCATGGTGCCGTTCAGACTGTACCTGGTCGCGATGCTGTCCACTTCTTCCACACGGTCAACCGAGGAGTGATTCCTGACTTTCGCAATTGTCTCCGGCTTGTAGAAATCGTCCATGATATAGATGTTGATGTCCGGCGCGTCGGCGGACTTCATGGCGTTTTCGATGCTGGCGCGGGTACTTTTGCTGATGCTCAGAAAGGCGGTCAGCGCCATCGAAATAATCAGCATCAGCAGGATAATGCTGGTGAAGGAGCCTTTTTTGCGGCGGATATTAGCGGATAATAGCGGATAATAAGGTAAAAATTTCCATTTTCGTCACCGCCTTACCACTTCATAGAGGAAAGCCAGGCGTTGACCTGTGTCTCGCGGCTGTGTTCTTCCTCGGCATTGTAGGGCGGCAGGTCGAGTGTGCCGATGACACGTCCGTCCTCGATGTAGACAAGGCGGTTGGCACGCAGCGCCGCGCGGAGGTCGTGCGTTACCATCAATATGCTCTGTCCGGCGGCGTTCAATTCCGTCAGCAGGTCAAGCACTTCGGTGGTGTTGTGACGGTTGAGCGCACCGGTCGGCTCGTCGGCAAAGAGAAGCCTCGGATTATTGACCACCGCGCGGGCAATAGCGCACCGCTGCTGCTCGCCGCCCGATACCTGCGACGGCAGATGATGCTTGACCTTTTCCAGCCCCATTTTTTTGAGCAGCTCATTGGCACGCTGTTTCACTTCGGTTGCGGAAATAGCTTTGTTGAGATAACCTGACACGGCAACATTCTCAAACAGCGTCAGATTGCTGACGAGGTGCATCTGCTGGAAGATAAAGCCGAAATCGGTATGGCGCAGCTCAGAGAGCTTGTTCTCCTTTGCCTTCACGATGTCAAGTTCTCCGTAAAGTACCTGTCCCGATGTGGCACGGTCCATGCCGCTGAGCGAATAGAGCAGGGTGGATTTGCCCGAACCCGACGCGCCCATGATGACGGTAAAGTCGCCCTCATAAATGTCGAGGTCGATGTGCTGCAGGACGTGCACCTGTCCGCCGTTGTGGGCGAAGCTCCTGCACAGGTCTTTTGCTGACAGAATGGTGTTTTGATTGTTTTTCATGAACTGAAAGTACCTCCCTTGGATTTGATAGCCACATTCTATCAGAAAAGTTATTAAGAAGTAATTAAGAAAGGAATCCCTTAAATCGGGGATTTTATGGCATTTTGGTATATTACGCGTATATTACCGCGATTTTAATGAAACGGGCTGCTGACTTCTTCACGAATCGGCAGCCCGTTTTTATAGCAATCCAAACAAACAAAAAGACAAGTTCGGCGCGCTGGCGAGCACATGGCTGCGTTGTCGTCCTAGGTGGGCGCCAGCCCACCGTCGTCCTCC
>CADCNI010000041.1 GCA_902802795.1 uncultured Ruminococcus sp. | reverse complement strand
TTTCAACGGCAACGTCCATGACGAAAAGGTCTGCGCGCTGATCTGTTCCCTCAGCACCGAGATGTCCAATTTTAAATTTTTGGGGAATTATTAAGGCTAATCTTTACCAAACCCCGCTGAAATTTTAACCTTTTCTCAACCTTCCGGCATTACAATAAAGCCATCCTAAAAAAGAAAGGTTGACGAAAAATGTATAAGACACTGGTTATCGGATTCACCAAGGACGCGGCGCAGCGCGCCAAGCTCATCGAGGACAAGGCCAATGAGATGTACGCACAGGGATGGGAATTGGTGTGCGTCACGTCCACGCCGAACTGCGGCGCGATTCTCACATTCAAGCAGAAGCAGTGATGATGAAAGCATTTTATTAAGTATCAAAATCCCATTTCAAAACAATCCATGCATAGGCGCCTTGCGGCTGCCCTGCATGGATTTTTGCTTTTTATAAAATGTTCATAGATTGCCCCTTGACAAGATAGGTCTAACGTGTTAGACTGAACATGGATCTAATGCATTAGACCGCATAACGGAAGGAGGGACATTCACATGGACACACCCAAGATTTTTGAAAGCGAGTACCGCTTCTGTCTGCTTCTTTGGGAGAACGAACCCATCAAGAGCGGCGATCTGGCAAAGCTGTGCGCCGAGAAGCTTGAGTGGAAGAAATCCACTACCTACACCGTACTCAAACGACTGGCGGAGCGCGGCGTGCTGAAAAACGAGGACTCGGTCGTCACGTCGCTCGTGAGCCGGGAGGAGGTGCAGTGCGCCGAAAGCCGCGAATTTATCGACCGCACCTTCGGCGGTTCGTTGCCCGGCTTCATTGCGGCGTTTGTGGGCAACAAGCAGCTTTCGGCGGAGGAAGCGGACGAGATTCGGCGCATGATCGACGGATACAAGGGGGATTGACATGGAACAAATCTTTTTGCAAGTGCTGAGCAGGAGCCTTGAGGCGAGCGTGGTGGTGCTGGCGGTGATCGCCATGCGGCTGGTGTTCCGCAGTGCGCCCAAATGGATGCATTGCCTGATGTGGGCATTGGTGGCGGTGAAGCTTGCCTGTCCCTTTGCCATCGAAAGCGAGTTCAGCCTCATGCCGACGGGGTATTCCCTCCCGCGTTTGCTGAATGAAGCGGGCTGGGAAACGGGCGGCGGCGGGCAGATATCCGACAGCGAGGACGCGGTGGGGCAGGAGAAAACGGGGGAATTCCTTGTCGTGACTACCGAAAAAGTCCCACCGGAGGAAGACGGGGAGGGGACACAGTTCTCCGAAAGACCGTCCGCCGCCAGCGAGCGCCCAAACGACAATAATGCTATGGCGCGGCTTCCCGCTGCTGTGTGGCTGACGGGCGCGGCGGCGCTGCTGCTGTACGGAGCGGGTTCCTATCTTCGCCTCAAAAGGAGGCTGGCGGACGCGGTTCCCGTGGAGGGAACGACTCTGCCGATCTATCGCAGCGACCGCATTCAGACGGCATTCCTCTGCGGCGTGGTTAAGCCCCAAATTTATCTCCCGTTCCGTCTGGAAGAAAAAGGAGAGGAAACCGAGCGGCAGGTGATCGCCCATGAAGCGGCGCATTTGCAGCGCAGGGACCATCTCACCAAAGCCTTTGCCTTTGTGCTGGCGGCGGTGTACTGGTTCAATCCTGTCATCTGGCTGGCGTATGTGCTGTATGCTCGTGATATAGAGCTGGCCTGTGACGAAAAGGTCATCCGGGGCAGGAGCGAGGAGGAGCGCAAGGCGTATTCCCGCGCGCTGCTGGCGTGCGCCGTGGAAGAAAGTGGTTTTATGATTCATAACGCGGTACCCGTAGGATTCGGGGAAATCGCGGTCAAAAGGAGAGTGGCCAATGTGTTAAAGAACAAAAAGCCCGCTATTTGGGTGATAGCTGCGGCGTTGGTGGTCGCGGCGGTGGCTGCCGCGGTTTTGCTGACCCGTCCGAAAAGCTACACGGTGGACGTGCCGCCGGAATTGGACAACGCCATCGCGGCAAGTATATTTGACGATAGGAAGGTTTCCCTGTCCGATTTTCTGATGGACGACGAGCGCTATTATTACGCCGCCGTCAGTGGTCTGACAGAGCGGACCGATTGCGAATGCGCGGGCGAGGGGCATCTGGTGCTGGGCATGAAAGAGAGCGATCATGCCGTCACGGTCTATGCGCTGTGCAGCGCGGCGGGCTACGGGTTCCGCGACGGAAATCTGGTCAGCAATACGGGCTATTCCTGCGTTCCCACCGTGATTACGTTTGCGGTGGATGACGACGGACATTACCGTTACCAAAGCCGTCAGGAGCCGGAGGACGGGGCATATTTCAGGAAATCCGTTGAAAAAATGTTTCCCCGCAGCGTTCTTGCCCAGTATGACAAAAGCATGAAAACCGCCGGAAGCCACAACGAAGTGGCAAAACAGCTCAGCGACCAGTGCGACAAATACGCGGAAGGCTATCTGAAAAAAATCGGCAGAGAGGCGAAAATCGGGGATTATGCTGATTTTGATTTCAAGATACTGTCGGATTACGGCGTTTCCGATCAGGTGTGCAACGAGCTGTATGAGCTTCATACAGAAGATGGTATCTATATCGGGAATTACGGTATTTATCTGGGAAATTTTGAAACCATCGAGAACGGCACGCGGTATGTTTACGCGCAGATCTGGGACGGGGACAACCGCGGCAACGGCATTGTCACCTTTATGAAATATTCTTACGCGACGGGCGAAGAAATTGAAAAGGTTTCCTTTAAGGTGGAGGGCGACACATTCGCCGAGATAAAGTCTAAACATCAAAAGCAATCATAGCGGCGAGGCGACCGTGTCAAATTGTTTACAATTCTTTATATTCTTGTCAAATTCATAGCACCGTTCCTTAACAAAAACGGGGGATTCCTGTGATAGAATGAAGATGTTCTCATGAGAAGATTTTGTAAATATGGAAAGGAACGGTAGAATGGCAAGGAAAAAGACAGGTAAAGCAACAGGTAAAACAAAAAAGCGCCCGCGGTGGGGCGCATGGCTGACAGCGGTCGTGGTGATGGCGGCGGCTTTGTCGCTGCTGCATTCCATCGGGGAAGGGGGCTTGTTCCTCACCGAGAGCAAGCTGGAACGCTTTATGCGCGTCCACCATATTGACCGCAGCGAATACCCGCCGGAGCTGCTGCGTCTGATGGAGCGCAACAAGGAAACCGAGGATTTTGTGATTCATTATCCGCTCAATAAGGACAGGCATTTTGACATTGATCTGTCGCAATATGAACATACCGACAGCGTGCCGCTGCTCATGCAGTGGGACGAACGCTGGGGCTGTGAACCCTATGGCAGCAGCATGATCGCACTGAGCGGATGCGGCCCGACGTGTCTCTCGATGGTGGCGATTTATCTGACACACGACACCTCGCTCCATCCAAAAGCCGTCGCGGAATTCAGCACCAAAAACGGCTATGTCATCCCCGGCAACGGCACGTCCTGGACGCTGATGTCGGAGGGCGGCAAAAAACTGGGCATGGAAGTGATTGAAATTCCGCTGGACGAAACGCGCATTATGAAAAATCTCGCGGTGGGCAATCCGATTGTCTGCATCATGGGTCCCGGCGACTTCACCGATACCGGGCATTACATCGTGATGACAGGCACGGAAAACGGCAAAATCAGAATTAACGACTGCAACAGCCGCGCCAATTCCCAAAAACTCTGGCAATACAGCGACATCAAAGACCAGATCAGAAACCTCTGGGTCTTTAGATAATTCGGAATGCGGAATTCGGAATTATGGCAAACCGTACATAATGAGAAATCACCGACCTTTTCTTGGATTTCACTGAGAAGGTCGGTGATTTTTGGTTTGGGTAAGACGCATCCATCATTACGAATTACGCATTGATTTCAATGCTTCGTTCCGCACGGGCGTTGAGGCTCATGTCGGCGGCGGTGCCGTTAAGGAATTCGTAATAGCCCTGCGCGCCGATCATGGCGGCATTGTCGCCGCAGAGGGAGAGGGCAGGATAATAAAGCTCATAGCCGCCCTCGGCGCAGATTTCGTTCATGCGGCGGCGCAGCAGGGAATTGGCAGAAACGCCGCCTGCCAGCACCAGCTTGGTGTGTCCAGTGTCGCGTGCCGCCAGCAGAAATCTGTCGGTCAGGATATTCACGACCGACTGACGAACCGATGCCGCCATATCGGCGCGGGGAACTTCCAGACCCTTTTGCTGCATATTGTGTATCGTGTTGATGACGGCGGTTTTCAGTCCCGAAAAACTGAAATCATAGGGAGAGCCGCTGACCTTCGGCACAGGGAAGGTGAAGGCGTTCGGATCGCCGTCCTCCGCGAGTTTGTCCATATGCACGCCGCCGGGGTAGGGAAGACCCATCGTGCGGGCGGTCTTGTCGAAGGCTTCTCCCGCCGCGTCGTCCCGCGTTCTGCCGATAATGCGCATATCGGTATAGCCGCGCACCTCCACGATGTGGCTGTGTCCGCCGGACACCACCAGACAGAGGAAGGGCGGCTGCAAATCGGGGTGGGAAATGTAATTGGCGGCGATGTGTCCCCGCAGGTGATGCACGGGAATGAGCGGTTTGCCGGCGGTGAGGGCAAGCCCTTTGGCGAAATTCACGCCTACTAAGAGTGAACCGATGAGACCGGGATAAGCGGTCACGGCAATCGCGTCGATGCCGCGCAGGTCGATTCCCGACTGTTCCATCGCTTCCCGCACGACGCGGGAAATGGCTTCGCAGTGCATTCTGCCCGCGATTTCGGGGACAACGCCGCCGAATTCCACATGGCGGAACACCTGCGACGCGACCACCGAGGAAAGCACCTCCCGACCGTCGCGGACAACGGCGGCGGCGGTGTCGTCGCAGGAGGATTCAATGGCTAAAATATTCATAGGAGTCAGATTTCCTTTCGGTGAAGAATCAAAGATACAGGGTGTAGATTTCGGCGTTTTCGCTGGGGTGGCTGTAAAAATGCGGACGCGTGCCGATATATTGAAAGCCGATTTTTTCATATAAAGCGCGGGCTTCCCGGTTGGAAGTGCGTACCTCCAGCGACAGTTCCCGTATCATCATAAGTCGGGCGATTTCGCACTGGGCTTCGATCAGTGCCGTGGCAACGCCCTGCCGGCGGTAGTCCGGCGAGACGGCGATATTGCAGACATAGGCGACGTCGCCCGCGTCCTGCATTCCCATGTATCCCGCGACAGCGCCGTCCACCAGCGCCACGCGAAAGACAGCGGAGGGGATTTCCAGTTCTTCCCGCAAAGACTGTGCGCTCCACGGCGTAGAAAAGCACTGTTGTTCAATCGCCGCCAGCGCCGCGATATGTTCCTCGCTCATGGGTACGATTGTAATATGATCTAATGACATGGTTTCCTCGTTTCCTCGTTTCCTCGTTTCTCCCCGTTATTCGGATGACTCGTTCGCGTCGTCGTCCGGTTTTTCTTCCCAGACGATTTCCGGCAGAGGGTCGGACGCGTCCTGTTTCGGTTCCCCGATCACACGCCGCAGCAGCTTTTGGACTTCTGTGTAAATCCTATCGCGGCAGCGGCGGTAGATTTCCTCACTGCCGCCGTAAGGGTCGGGGATGTTGCCCAGCACCGCGATGTGGTCAGAGGGTACGCCGCAGCGACGCAGAAAAGCCGCGTGATTCCCCGTCATGACGGCGAACAGGTCGGTCTTTTCCAGAATCTCCGGATTGAGGCATTGGCTGCGGTGTCCGCTGATGTCCACCCCGATTTCGCGGCATACGTCAATCGAATGCTGACTGGCGGCGTCTCCCCCGAACGCCCCCGTCCCGGCACTCGAAACGGTCACGCCGCTGTCGGGATATTCCTGTGCGATGATATTTCGGGCAATCCCCTCCGCCATCGGAGAACGGCAGGTGTTGCCGGTACAGATAAACGTAATGTGCAAGGTTCAGTCCTCCTTTTACGCTCGCGTTCGCTCGCTGCGTTGAGCGCTCGCGTTCGCTCGCTGAGTTGGGCGCTCGCATTCGCTCGCTGAGTTGGGCGCTCGCGTTCGCTCGCTGAGTTGGGCGCTCGCATTCGCTCGCTGAGTTGAGCGCTCGCGTTCGCTCGCTGAGTTGAGCGCTCGCGTTCGCTCGCTGAGTTGAGCGCTCGCATTCGCTCGCTGAGTTGGGCGCTCGCATTCGCTCGCTGAGTTGGGCGCTCGCATTCGCTCGCTGAGTCTATTAGTTTTTGTAGCTTTCTTCTTTTTGTATCAAAGCGCGAATCATTCTGCTTATTTCATCACAAAGCTGTAAGGCAACTTTGGATTGTTGTTCCGTAATGTAGTTTAACCGAATACATATTTGAATTTGTGTTTCCAATTCGGCTCTTGAACCTTGAGCGATGCACAGAAAACGAATAAATTCCTTATGAGAATTGCGTGCCTGTCCCTCGGCAATATTGGAGGGAATAGATACTGAACACCGACGCATTTGATCACTCAAAGCAAATCTTTCTTCTGTTGGCAGCAATTTAACAAGACGATAAACTTCCATGACTAAAGACATCGACTTCTGCCATACCGTTAAATCTTTATAACTTGCCATTTCTTTCTCCTTAACGACTCAACTACACAATTATTTAACTAATCAACTCAGCGAAGCGCCTAACTCAGCGAAGCGCCTAACTCAGCGAAGCGCTCAACTCAGCGAAGCGCTCAACTCAGCGAAGCGCTCAACTCAGCGACCGCAGGGAGCGCTCAACTCTTTGCCAAAAACCAGTTTTCGCCGCTGTGCGCGTCCACGGTGAGGGGGACGGAGAGGGAGACGGCTTTTTCCATTTCCTCCTTGAGCAGAGAGGCGGCTTTTTCGGCTTCGTCCCGGGGGCATTCGAGAATGAGTTCGTCGTGAATCTGGAGAATGAGGCGGGAGCGCATGCCCTCCGCCGCGAGCCGCTTGTGAACGGCGATCATGGCAATTTTGATGATATCGGCGGCGGTGCCCTGAATCGGCATGTTGCGCGCGACGCGTTCGCCGAAGGAGCGCATCTGGAAATTGGAGGCGGTCAGTTCGGGCAGATAGCGCCGTCTGCCGTAAAGGGTTTCGGCGTAACCTTTGGCTTTGGCTTCGTCCACCACGCGCTTCATATAATCCGCAATCGCGGCGTATTTGCTCATATAGCTCTTGATATAGGCGGAGGCTTCGGCGTTGGATACGCCGATGTCCTGCGCCAGCGAAAAGGCGGAAATGCCGTAGACAATGCCGAAATTGACCGCCTTGGCGTTGCTTCTCATCTCGTGGGATACCAGTTCCAGCGGAATGCCGAACACCTGCGAGGCGGTGACGGCATGGATGTCGGTGCCGTTTTTGAATGCGTCGATCATGGTCTGATCGCCGGCTATATGCGCGAGGACACGCAGCTCGATCTGGCTGTAGTCGGCATCCACCAGCGTCATGCCGTCACTCGCGCGGAAGAATTTGCGCAGTTCGCTGCCGAGTTCGGTGCGCACGGGGATGTTCTGCAAATTCGGTTCGACCGAGCTGATACGCCCGGTGCGCGTTTCGGTCTGTCGGAAAGTGGTGTGAATTCTGCCGTCGGAGGCAATGGCTTTTTTCAACCCTTGGCAGTAGGTGGAAGTCAGCTTGGTCAGCGTGCGGTATTCCAGTATCAGCGCGACGATCTCATGTTCGCCGCGCAGCCGTTCCAGCACTTCCGCGTTGGTGGAGTAGCCGGTCTTGGTCTTTTTGCCGCCCGGCAGCTTCATTTTTTCAAAGAGGATCGCGCCGATCTGCTTGGGGGAGTTGATGTTGAATTCCTCACCCGCCAGCTTGTAGATACGCGCGGTGATCTCGTCAACGCGTCCGCTCAGACGTTGTTCAAATGCGTCGAGCGCGGAGGAATCGGCGGCAAAACCCGCCTGCTCCATGTCCGCCAGCACATAGGCGAGGGGCATTTCGATGTCGGTCAGTAAGGCCGATTGCCCGTTGCGCTCGATCTCCGCGAGCATCTTTGCGCACATCACGGGAATCCGCTGGCACAGCATAGCGGCACGCAGTTCCGAGGGAACGGTGTCGGGCAGCGGGGACGCGTACTGCGCCGCTAATTTTTCGAGACTTTCGCAGTCGTTGGCGGGATTGAGTACATACGCCGCCAGCATCACGTCGCACACGCAGTTTTGCGGCACAATGCCCAGCGGCGCGAGGGTGTGAAGAACGGATTTGATATCGAAAGTATATTTCCTGACAGCGTCGTCTCCTGCGATTTCGCGGCAGAAGCGCTCGGTGTGTTCCTCCGTGATGACGGTGACGTTGCCGTCTTTGGCAACGCAGGCTTGCTTGCGGTCATCCGACAGCAGGAAATACACCTCGCCGTCCGTTTTGATGTCGGTCAGCAGCGCGTCGATGTCCCTGCAAAAGATCACGTCCGTGGTCTTTGCCGGGTCGTTATCCGTTTCTTCGGACGCGGCAGGGACAGGAGCGGCGGACGCGTCCTTGAGAAAGCTCTTTTTCATGGTTTCGAGCAGTTTAAAGAGTTCATAGCGCAGCATGAGCGCCGTCACCTTTTCCACGTCGGGCGGGGCGGGAATATATTCGCTCAGATCGGTGGGAACGGGCGCTTCGGTGCTGACCGTACCCAGCCAGCGGCTGAGATAGGCGCTCTCCTTGCCCTCGATCAGCTTTTTGCGGATGCCGGGCTTGACGTCGATTTCGTCGATGTGGGTGTAGATATAATCGAGGCTTCCGAAGCGGCTCACCAAGTCCAGCGCGCCTTTTTCACCGATGCCGGGTACGCCGGGGATATTGTCGCTCGTGTCGCCCTGGATCGCCTTGACTTCGATGAGCTGCACGGGCTTTACGCCGTAGGCGTCGAGGATGGCTTGCTCGTCGTAGAGCACCGCCTCCGGCTTGCCCTGTTTGGTGGTGAGCATACGCACCGCCACGCCGTCGCCCACCAATTGCAGGGTATCGCGGTCGCCCGTGGCGATGACGCAGGTGTCGTCGGGGTTCTTCTGGCAGGCGTGAGAAAGGGTGCCGAGAATGTCGTCCGCCTCCCAGCCGTCGGCGGACAGCAGCTTGAAGCCCATCGCCGTGAGAAGCTCCTTGAGCGGGTCGAGCTGCATGGCAAGCTCCGGCGGCATGCCCTTGCGCTTGCCCTTGTACTCGCTGTATTTCAGATGGCGGAAGGTAGGGGCTTTTCTGTCAAAGGCAATGGCAACGCCGTCGGGTTTGGTGTCGCCATAGATTTTATGGAACATCGTGAGAAATCCGTAGATCGCGTTGGTGTGGAAACCGTCCTTGGTGGTCAGAGGACGCACACCGTAAAACGCGCGGTTGATGATACTGTTGCCGTCCAGCACCAGCAGTTTCATGGCAATCATCTCCTTTTTTTGAGTGGTGAGTGGTCAGTGGTCAGTGCTTCTTTTCACTCCTCACTTCCCATTTCTCACTCACTGTGAACTGTCCACTAATCACTATTCACTAATAAATCATCGTTCGCAGTCCTTTGGGGTATTTGTTTTTCAGCCTGCCGCCGGAGGCTTTGCCGAATCCCGTGACCGTGTCGCAGCAGGCGACGGCGGCATAGCCCTTGATGTCGGAGGGAATGTCGATTTCCTCGCCGTGGAGGAATTTTTGCAGTTTTTCCCATTCCGGGCTGTCGGGCGAAAGGGAAATGCAGTGGACGCATTCGTCCCTTTGCACCGCCATAAAGAGCGCGTGCGCGGGTTCAATGCGGTTTTTCAGGATTTCTCCGATCAATACACCGCCGCGCAGCACGCCGAGTCCCCGCGTGTCAGGGAATTCCTGCGGCAGCAGATAGCAGCAGTTCCCGATCTGCCGGACGGTTCCGTAAGGCGCGACGGAAAAACACTGTGCAAAGAGCTGCGCCGCCTGTTTTTCGCCGTCGGTGGGTCTGGCGGTCGGAGCGGCAGGAGCGGCGGAAAACGGGGATACATCCTCGCCCTGCTTTTGGAATTTTGCCACAAAATGTCCCTCGCCGCCGTCCATCGGGAAAATGCGGCGGCTGCGGGTGAGGTCGTACCGATCGCTGCGGTCAAAGCCGGGTCTGCCGAATGTCACGCCGCAGTCCACGATGTCAAATTCCGGGTGACTCTCCAAAAACGCCGCCGCCGTGTCCTCGTTTTCGCAGAAGGAAAACGTGCAGGTGGAGTAGACCAGCACGCCGCCGGGTCGGACGCATCGGGCGGCGCTGTCGAGAATGCCGCGCTGCCGCACCGCACAGGCGGCGGAATGTTCGGGCGACCACTCGGCAATCGCCGTTTCGTCGCGGCGGAACATTCCCTCTCCCGAACAGGGCGCGTCCACCAGCACGCGGTCGAAGAATCCCTCCAATTGATCCGCCAGCGTGTCGGGGCGGGTGTTGGAAATCACGGCGTTGCGCACGCCCATGCGCTCCATGTTGGCGAGAAGAATCTGCGCCCGTTTGCGCACATATTCATTGCTCCAAAGCAGACCGTGTCCTTGCAGCGCCGCCGCGATCTGGGTGGATTTGCCCCCCGGCGCGGCGCACATATCCAGAATGCGTTCCCCCGGCTGCGAATCCAGCACCGTGACCGCCGACATCGCGGACGGTTCCTGCGAATAAAACGCTCCGGCGTGGTGCCACGGCGAATGTCCGATGCTGACGTCCGGCGCGTCGAGGTAAAATCCGGCTGGGGAGAAGGGGCATGGACGGAGCGGCAGCCCCAGTTTGTCGATGTCGCGGGGATCAAATTTTAACGTGTTCACGCGGATGCCGCGCAGGTGCGGCTGCGTCATGCATTCCTCAAAATCGGGATAATCCGCGCCGAGCATTTCTTTCATCTCGGCGGTAAATTCACTGTGCAGCTTGATGAATCATCCACTCCTGTTTCTTTACATTTCACATCTGTTTGCCGACGGGCAGCCGAACGCGGAAAGTGCTGCCCTTGCCGATTTCGCTCTTGACGGTGATTTCGGCTCCGGCCAGCTCCGCGATGCGCTTGACGATGGCAAGTCCCAGCCCGTTGCCGTCGGATTTGCGGGAGGTGTCGCTCTGGTAGAATTTATCGAAAATACGGTGGAGGGTGGCTTCGTCCATGCCCTCGCCGCAGTCGGTGATATCCACTTCGATATATTGTTCCCGGCGCTTGCATCGGATACGCACCTTGCCGCCGTCGGGGGAAAATTTGATCGCATTCCCGATGAGATTGAGCCACATCTGGGACAGCATTTCCTCGTTGAAGCTGTATTTTACCTCGTCCAGCTCCAATTCCAACTCTATGCCGCGCGCGCTCCACTCTTTTTCGAGAAGCAGCACAATGCGTCGAAGCTGTTCGTCGAGATAAAATTCGGTTTTGTCGGTGACGATCTGCTGATTTTCAAATTTGGTCAGCAGCAGGATATTGGAGGAAAGCCGCGCCAGCCGATCCGATTCATAGGCGATGATATCGGTGTATTCGCGGCGCTGTTCATCGGTGAGCAGACGGCGCTCGTTATCCTTTTGCAGTTGCCGCGCAAAGCCGCGGATAGAGACGATGGGGGTTTTGAATTCGTGGGAAAAGCTGTTGATGAAGTCGTTGCGAAACAACTCGGTGGCTTCGAGTTCGTCCGCCATGCTGTTGAAGCTCTGCATAAGCTTGGTCATTTCCCCGATGTGGGTGCGTTCATCCATGCGAATCCTGAAATTGCCCCGCTTGATTTCCTCGTTTGCCTTGATGAGACGGCGCAGCGGATTGAAAAAGGCGCGGCTGAAGAGCAGCGAAAGCAGCGTGCCGATCAGCATGCACGCTAAAATCGTGAGAATGGGCAGGATGACAGGCGTGAGCGCCGCGCTGGGGATGAAGCCCATGCGATAGAGCAGCTCAAACATACCCGCCGTGATGAGTCCCGCCGAGACGAAGATAATCAGCACCAGCAGGGTGAAAGCGGTTTGCAGCGAACGCAGGGATTTATAGGTTTTCTTGCCGCGTTCCAAAGAGGCGGCAAGCTCTTTTTCATAATGTTTTTTCAAACCCTTGCCACCGCCTTGTAGCCCAGCCCCCGCACCGTGACAATTTCAAAATCCGTGTTGCCCTTGAAGCGTTCGCGCAGGCGGTTGATGTGAACGTCTACCGTGCGCTCATCGGTGTCGCTGTCCATGTCCCACAGTTCGTCCATGAGCTGACGGCGGGTGAACACCTTGTTCTGGTAGGACAGCAGCTTGAAGATCAGCAGGAATTCCTTCTGCGGCAGTTCCGTGACAACGCCGTTTTGCTCCACCGTCATCGCGTCGTAGCTGAGTTTGGTGGAGCCGACGACCAGACAGCGCTCGCTGGCGATTTTGGCGCGGCGCAGCAGGGCGGTGATGCGGAGAAGCATTTCCTCCTCGTCCACCGGTTTGACCATGTAGTCGTCGGTTCCCGCCAGAAATCCCTCGCGCTTGTCGGCGTGGGTTTCCCGCGCCGTCACCATCAGGATCGGAATATCGCAGCCGCCGCCGCGCAGCATCCGCGTGAATTCGTAACCGTCCATGCGCGGCATCATCACGTCCAGCACGATTAAATCCACCTGTTTCCGTTCCATCAGTTCCAGCGCGTCCTCGCCGTCGCAGGCGGGAATGACGTTGTAGCCGTTCTGCACCAGCACCGTTTCCATCAGACGGCGGGTGTTTTTATCGTCCTCCACCACCATAATATTGAACATGGTTATGTGTCACCTCAAATCATATGGTAAAAAATAGTGTGATTCCCATTGTATATTTTTTTCTCAGCCAGCCAAACTATTGACAGAAAGGAGGTTGTTACCCATGGCGAATTTGAAAAACAACCAACAGGGTCAGCCCAAAAAGAGCAAGCGCAACAATCAGAACGCGCAGGATTGCCGGGGCGAGAATGGCCGGGGCGAGGATTGCCGAAACCAGCAGAACGGTCAGCCGCAGGACTCCCGCGGCGAAAATAACGCGCAGAATTGCGGCAACCAGAACAACAGCGACCGCTGATTCCCTGTGCATGGCGGCGCTTGCATAAGCGGCTGCCCTGTCCGACAATGAAAACGGTGCGGTGTTTGCAAAAGCGCCCGCCGTTTTTTTGTATGAAAAGATGGTACTTATACCCATCATTCCGAATTCCGCATTCCGCATTCCGCATTGGGCTCCGTGCATAATGAAAACAATTCTCTCATGCGTTCTGTCCTGCCGCTGAGATAGAGGTAGCCGAAGAGCGCCTCCAATCCCGTGGCAATGCGGTAGGCCGCCACGTTTTTGCGGGGCGTGTGGGAGGAATGATAATTGCGTCCGCGCCGGAATACCCCCTGCTCTTCCTCGGTAAGATGCGGTTCGATGATTTTCATATAGTCCGCCTGTGCCTCGCAGCGTACCATTGCCACCGCGCGGCTGTGCTGCTGTCCGGCGTGGGCGTTGCTGCGGGAGGCAAGATATTCCCGCACCAGCAGTCCGAAGACGCCGTCCCCTACAAAGGCGAGCACGTCGCTGCCGCACTGCTTCGGGTCGCGGGAAAGTCCCAGCAGGGTGCCGGCGGGCATTTCTCTTTCTGTTTCGTTCATAAAGTCAGTCCTCTCGCCAGCCGCGCCTCGGCGTCGTCAATGAATTGCACGGCTGTTCTGGGAGAACGGCCGCCCTTGGCAATTTCCCAGCGTTCCGCCGCCATTTCTAATTCAAGAGGGTCGATTTTCAATCGCCTCTCCTTGGCAAGCGAATGAATGATGCGGAAATAGTTGGCGCGGTCAGGCGCAAGGAACGTCACCTGCACGCCGAAACGGTCGGAAAGGGAGAGTGATTCCTGTATGGTATCCGCCGCGTGGAGTTCGTCGCCCTTTCGCGCGGAAAAGGTTTCGTTGAGCATGTGGCGGCGGTTGGTGGTGGCGTAGATCAGCGCGTTGCTGGGACGGGAGGCGATGCCGCCCTCCAGCACGCCCTTGAGCGCGGCGTAATTCTCATCCTCGGCTTGAAAGGAGAGGTCGTCAATAAAGATGATGAATTTCAGCGGCAGCCCCGCGATTTCCTGCACAATGTCGGGGTACTCCGCGAGGTATTGCTTGGGCAGCTCGATCATGCGCAGTCCTCTGTCGCAGTATTCGCCCAGCAGCGCCTTGACGGTGGAGGATTTGCCGGTGCCTCTGTCGCCGTAGAGCAGACAGTTGTTGGCGGGCAGTCCGTCCAGAAAGGCGATGGTGTTGTCAATCACCGGCTGGCGCACGGATTCGTAGCCCTTGAGCGAATCGAGGGAGATGATGTCGGGGTTGGGTATCGGCACGCTGCGTCCGCTGCGGCGCACAAAGGCGATATATCTGGCATATTCGCCGCAGCCGTTGGCCATGTGGAATTTGATAATGCCGTCGGTGGTGATCTCCGCGCTGCCGCTGTTCCATCGGGGCAGGATGGCGAAAGGATCGTCACCGAATTCCTCCCGGCGGGGATAGGCGGCAATGACCGCTTCGGGCGTGAGCCGGGACAGATCGCGCAGGGTGGTCAGATCCATGCGCACCGCATCCATCGTGCGTCCGGCCGACCACGCCTCGCCCGAATCGCAGTCCACCGCTTCGCCCCCCGCGGCGGCTCTGGTAAAGACGTTATCGTCATAGACAGCCTTGTTGTAAATCGCGTCACTGAGCGATTCCGCGCGGCTGTCCTCGGCGCTGAGTGCCGAGAAGAACCGACCCCAGCGCGCCGCGAATTCGTCGGGCGGCTGGTTCATCGCGCCCAGCAGTTCGCGCAGGGAGGCTATAAGTTCCGTCTTTAGCAAGCCGTGGTAAACCGACAGCGCCGACAGTCTGAATTGCAATGTTTTGATTTCTGAAATGGGATTCATCAGGCACCCTTCCTTTGTGCAGCAGAATACTATTACTTCTTATTTTACTCCTTTATGGGCGCAAAGTCAATGAGGATTCATGAGGTTTCATGGGAGTTCAGGGAAATCGGTTTCACACTGCGTTGCATGACTTCAAAAAACATAGAAATAATCCGGCGTTTCCGATGACTGACAGCCGTTGCGGAAACGCCGGATATTTGGCACTGTTCAAAAATAATCTGAACAATCTGACTTGTCTTTTTCGGCTCTGACTTCGTTGTCAAAGCTTGAAAGCTTGGAATACACCAAGTATTCCTGCGCTTCTCCGCCTTGTCATAGCCGAAAAATCCTGCGTCATCTTTGTCCATCTTATTTCCTCACAGTGCCTTTTTATATTTTTATCATTTGGATTTTGGGCGGTGATGGATTTTGCCCGGTTGGTTTATTCCACTGTCACATAGAAACCTGTGGACTTGCCGCCGTAGCTCACGACGATTTTCTGCTGTCCGGCGGTGTTGAGCTTGCCGGACGGCGTGCAGGTGAAGCCGCTCGTGATTTCGGCGGTGGTGTTGTCGGCATAGGTGACTTTCAGCTTCATGCCTGCGCTGTTGAAGGATTCACCGACATTGTAGGTCTGCTTGGTGGGCTTTTTCGCGATGGTGACGGAGGAAACCGCTTTGCCCGCCTCGTTGACCGTCACGTAGAAGCCTGTGGACTTGCCGCCGTAGCTTACAACGATTTTTTGCTGTCCGGCGGTGTTGAGCTTGCCGGACGGCGTGCAGGTGAAGCCGCTTGTGATTTCGGCGGTGGTGTTGTCGTTGTAGGTGACTTTCAGCTTCATGCCTGCGGCGTTGAAGGATTCACCGACATTGTAGGTCTGCTTGTTGGGCTTTTTCGCGATGGTGACGGAGGAAATCGCTTTGGTGACCGTGACGTAAAAGCCTGTGGACTTGCCGCCGTAGCTTACGACGATTTTCTGCTGTCCGACGGTGGTCAGCTTACCGGATGGCGTGCAGGTGAAGCCGCTCGTGATTTCGGCGGTGGTGTTGTCGGCGTAGGTGACTTTCAGCTTCATGCCTGCGGCGTTGAAGGATTCGCCCACCGTGTAGGTTTGCTTGGTCGGCTTTTTCGCAATGGTGACGGAGGAAACCGCCTTGTTGACCGTCACGTAAAACCCTGTGGACTTGCCGCCGTAGCTCACGACGATTTTCTGCTGTCCGGCGGTGGTGAGCTTGCCGGACGGCGTGCAGGTGAAGCCGCTCGTGATTTCGGAGGTGGTGTTGTCGGCGTAGGTGACTTTCAGCTTCATGCCTGCGCTGTTGAAGGATTCGCCCACAGTGTAGGTCTGCTTGGTGGGCTTTTTCGCGATGGTTACAGTGGAAATCGCTTTGGTGACCGTCACGTAGAAGCCTGTGGACTTGCCGCCGTAGGTTACGACGATTTTTTGCTGTCCGGCGGTGGTCAGCTTGCCGGATGGCGTGCAGGTGAAGCCGCTCGTGATTTGGGCGGTGGTGTTGTCGGCGTAGGTGACTTTCAGCTTCATGCCTGCGGCGTTGAAGGATTCGCCCACCGTGTAGGTTTGCTTGGTCGGCTTTTTCGCGATGGTGACGGAGGAAATCGTCTTGCCCGCCGCATTGACTGTCACATAGAAACCTGTGGACTTACCGCCGTAGCTCACGACGATTTTTTGTTGACCCGCTGTGGTCAGCTTGCCCGTGGGGGTATAGGTGAAGCCGCTCGTGATTTCCTTTGTAGTGCCGTCGTCATAGGTTGTTTTGAGAATCATGCCAGCCGGGGCGAAGGATTCTCCGACGGTGTAGGTCTTTTTTGTCGGCATGGATTTGATGGAAATCGAAGTAAGGATTTTGGGTGGTGTTTGGAATTGAACTGTCTTATTTTCTAACCCTGTGTCCCATATGCTTAAAGCGTCCCATTGCTCCTTCGTGCCGATAAAAGTGACATTTTCTAACTTATTACAGTTTTCGAAAGCGGACGATTCTATTTTTGTTACAGAGTTTGGAATTGTCAAATTTGTCAGTCCTGTGCATTCATAGAAGGCAGCGCATCCTATATTTGTGACGGAGTTGGGAATCGTCACGCTCGTCAGACTTGTGCAATGGCTGAAAGCATTACCTTCTATATCTTTGACAGAGTTGGGAATCGTCACGCTTGTTAGAGCTGTGCATCCATTGAAAGCACTACTTCCTATGCTTGTGACGGAATCGGGTATTATAATGGTCTTCAATGCTGCGCAATATTCAAAAACTTTATCTTCTATACTTGTGATGGAGTTTGGAAGAGTTACGTTTTTCAGTCTTGTACACCCCACGAAAGTACCATGCCCTATGCTCATTACAGAGTTGGGTATCGTCATGCTTGTCAAACTCGAGCAACTAAAGAACGCATGATCCCCTATACTCTTGACTGAGTTGGGTAGCGTTATATTCGTCAGTTTGGCGCATTCAGAGAAAGCAGACTCTCCTATGCTCGTTACGGAACTGGGAATCGTCACACTTGTCAAACTTGAGCAACCTGAGAACACATAGCTCCCTATGGTTGCAATTGAGTTGGAAATTATCACGCTTTTTAGATCTGTGCATTCATTGAAAGCAAACTTCCCTATGTTCGTTACGGAGTTGGGAATCGTTACACTTGTCAAACTCGTGCAATCATAGAAGGCAGACTCCCCTATACTCGTGACTGAATTGGGAATTGTCAAACTTGTCAAACTTGTGCAATCACAGAAGGCAGACTCTTCTATGCTTGTGACCGAGTTGGGGATTGTGTATGCCCCCTCTTTTCCGTAAGGATAAAATAATAATTTCGTTTGATTTTTGTTGAAGAGTACGCCGTTTTTATCCGAATAATATGCATTGCCACTATTTACATAGATGTTCATCAGACTTGTGCAATAGCTGAAAGCATTACCTTCTATATCTTTGACAGAGTCGGGAATTGTCACATTTGTTAAGTTCGTGCAACCCCAAAAAGTTCTCTCTCCTATGTCCGTAACGGAATTTGGGATCGTTACATTTGTCAGTCCGGTGCAATCGGAGAAAGCACCGTTTTCTATATTTGTAACGGAGTTGGGGATTGTTACGCTTGTCAGATTCGTGCAGTCTACGAAAGCTTTCTCCCCTATGCTCGTGACAGAGTTAGGGATGATATATGTTCCGCTTTTTCCTCCCGGATAGCAAATCAGTTTCGTTTGTTTTTTATTAAAGAGAACTCCGTCAACATCAGAAAAATACATATTGTCGCTACTCACGTTAATCTTTTTGAGGTTCTTGCAATGAGAGAAAGGATTGTTTTCTATAGTTGTGACAGATTTTGGTATCGTTACGCTGGACACGTTTGTGTTTTCCCAAAATGCATACTCGCCAAGACCGATAATGGTATTTGGAATTGTCATATCCTTCTCACTGCCGAAATATGAGGTCAGTATACCGTTCTTGATTACATAATCGTAGGCTTCGATTGGCACATCCGGGGCGGTCTCATCGTAATGAACCGTGACACTGTCTTCTGTATCCACATACAATTCTTGCCACTGTTGCTCGGTACCGATAAAATAAATATCTTTCAGGTTCGGGGTATCATTTAAAACTTCTTGTCCTATATACGTGACAGAGTTAGGAATGGTTATGCTTGTCAGGCTATCACAATCCATAAAATTATGCATTCCTATATATGTGACAGAATTGGGAATTGTCACGCTCGTCAGGCTGTTACAACCCCAGAAAGAGTCATCCTCTATATATGTGACGGAGTTAGGTATTGTCACATTCGTCAAACCCTCGCAGCCACCGAAAGCATCCTCTTCAAAGCCTGTGACGGTATTTGGGATGACGTAGGCTCCCTTTTTTCCGCCTGGATAGCTTATCAATGTTGTTTGATTTTTGTTAAAAAGCACACCGTTTTTATCAGAATAATTTGCATTGCCGCTGTCTACATGAATCTCCGTCAGGCTATCACACATTGCGAAAGTACCCTTGCCTACAGTAGTAACAGAACCAGGTATCGTCACGTTCGTAAGGCTTGTGCACCTATAGAAAGCCTCCTCCTCAATGATTTTGACAGAATTGGGTATTGTTATGCTCTTAAGGCTTGTGCACCCAGAGAAAGCATTCTCCTCAATGGTTTTGACGGAGTTGGATATCTTCACAATCGTCAGATTTTCACACTCCTCAAATGCGGCATATCCAATACTTGTAACAGAATTGGGTATCGTTACACTTGTCAGACTATCGTCATAGGCAAAAGCACAAACGCCAATGCTCGTGACGGAATTGGGTATTACCACATCTCCACCGCTGCCCTTGTATTTGGTCAGCACGCCGTTCTCAATCACAAAATCACTGCTTGCCGCCTTTACCGTCATACCGCCCAGACTGCCCGGCAGCAGCATCCCCAACATCGCCAGAATCAGCACCAGCGACAGCGCTCTCTTTTTCATTTGCTTCATGTTTTCTTAAAACCTCGCTTTCAAATTTTGTTGTTTCTTCGTGATTTATGGGCTTCCTTAAAACTGAACTTCCCGCCTCCCCGTTCCAAAAAGTACACTTTTTTGAATGTGCATTCAGATGGAAAAGTGTCGTTAGATTTGATATAATTATATTACATTTTTTATCAGGTGTCAATATTTTATATGAAAATTATGGTAAAATAAGCACTGAAAATTAATTCAAAAAAATCCCGACTTACAAACAGTTGGTGAAAATATCGCGATGTAGCGGCTTTATCTATTTATCCTGGATTCTCGGAAAAACATGACGAGCATCGTCTAAAACCGCATAAAATGGACATTCCTCGTCACAACTATCTATTCTAAATGCGTGACGATAAA
>CADCNI010000040.1 GCA_902802795.1 uncultured Ruminococcus sp. | reverse complement strand
TCCTTGTATGTGGTAAAACCTATATACTTGTGTTTTTGCAACTATTAGTATGACAGGTAAACCCACGTTTTGCAAGAGGGGTCACTTCATATTATCTAATGGCTAACGGCTATCGGCTGAAAATCGTGCCGCAATTTGTTCTATGGCAGCGTTGGCATAATTCCAGATGCTCCGCTCCGAGATAAAAAGCCGATCGGGTATTTCCTTGAGGGGAACTTTTTCAATATACAGACAAAACAACACATTGCGGTATTCGGGCGTGTCCACACATGCCAGCATATCCATCACGAGCTGTTCCTGCTGCTCCCTTTCCATGATCATGTCGGTGTAATGGTGGATCAGCCCGTCCATCAATTCGATGACCCGCTCCACCTTGTCGGATATATCGCTGCCGCGTGCGCAACTGCCGCCTGTTACTACGGATTGCAGATAGTGCATATCCTCCCGCTTGTCCTGTATTTTGCGGCGAATTCCTTCACATTCGCGGCAAAGAACCGTGTAGTGCTTGAATTGCTGTTTGACTTCATCCTTGGTCATGCATAACCTCCTGCTGCGCCTGTTTCTTAATGGCAAAGACGATGGCGCGTATTTTTCTGATAAGTTGCTGTTTTTGCATGCAGTTGGTACATATCAATGAACCGTGCGTTTTGTTGCCGCAGTAAGTACAATGTCTGGTTTTTCCCATAAAAGATTCTCCTCTCTTGTCTCTGTTATTTGTCCTGCATATTGTTCCTGTTTGCGGAGCAATAAAGCCAATTGCTGCTGCTGGCTGAGTCCACTGATCTCATAGCGTTCGTAGGGATTCAGCGGTTTATTCATGCGCCGTCTCCTCTCTGCGTTCCTGCAAAAGTTCCATGTCTATTCTTTCGCAGAGGCCGCTCACCAGATCATACACCACATCGTGATTGTACTGGGGATATAGCTGTTCCCTTGCGAGCTTTTCCACCGCTGCCGCCAGCGCGAATTTGTAGACGTCCGATTTTTTCATTGCTGTGTCCTCCTTGTCGGTTGAAAAAAGTATCGTTTTTCCTTAGGGGGAGATCCCTCTTTATGCCGGAAAACCCTTTTAACGGAATTTATGATGATATTATAATACCTTTTAAGGGGATTGTCAAGTGCTTTTTTAAATTTTATTTCCGCAGAGGGAATTTTTTATGCTTGACACCCTTTCATCATCATGGTATCATAGTATCAGAGAAGCAACACGTAAATTCCTTGTAAGGAGAGAAAGAAGGGGTTGTCATGACATTCAATGAGTTTATCAACAAACGCCGCAAGGAATTGGGCATGAGAATTGACGAACTGGTAGAGCTTTCCGGCCTGCCAAAGGGGACAGTCAGCAAGATTACCTCGGGAGAAAATGTCAATCCGAAGCTCAACACGATTCTTGCCCTTTGCCGTGCGCTGCAATGCTCCATTGACGACGCGTCAGGGCTGTCCGACACCAACAATCAATATACGTGGGGCGAACTGGAGCATATCCGCAAATACCGAGCGCTCGATCGTTACGGCAAAACCATGCTGGATTCCGTGATGCAGCTCGAATATGAGCGCTGTCATCCCACCATCCGCCTGATTACCCGTCCCTATTATTCGCTGCCCGTGTCCGCCGGCTATGGCAATCCTCTTGACGAAATGCCGCAGGAGGAAATGGAAATCGAGGATACCCCCGAACATCGCAAGGGCGATTACCTCGTGAGGGTCAGCGGCGATTCGATGCAGCCCTATTGCAACGACGGAGATATCGTGCTGGTGCGCAAGCAGGAAACCGTAGAAATCGGGGAAATCGGCATTTTTGTCCTCAATGGCGAGAGCTTTATCAAACATTTAGGGGTCAACGAACTGATCTCGCTCAATCAGAATTATCCGCCCAAGACGTACACCGCCTCCGACAGCATTATCTGCTGCGGCAAGGTGCTGTGCAAAATATAAACCGTGATATTGACAGAAACGCCTCGGTTCCTTCACACACAGGAATCGGGGCGTTTTTATACAAAGAAAAATTGTCAACCTTATTTTAAAAAACAGGTTGACAATCAGAAGAGAGCGTGCTACAATGGGATTACATTTTTTATTTGAATGATCAGGAGGTCTCTGGCATTATGAGTGAAAATAATGGCAAAGTAAAAGAAAACATCAAGAAGAATCAGAAAATCACCACGGCGGATATCGTAGTGGTGGCGCTGTCCACGGCACTGATCGCGGTCTGTTCGTGGATTTCCATTCCGATGGCGGTGCCGTTCACACTCCAGACCTTTGCCGTTTTTGCGGTGGCGGGACTCTTCGGAGCCAAGCGCGGCACGCTGTCGGTGCTGGTCTATATCCTGCTGGCTGTCATCGGCGTGCCGGTGTTGGCGGGGATGAAGGGCGGTTTCGACAAGATCATCGGCAGCACAGGCGGCTACATTGTGGGCTTTGTTTTCATTGCGGTCATTGTGGGCTTCGTGTCCGACAAATTCCACAGGAAGGCGCTGCCGTTGGTTGTCGCGATGCTTGTGGGGCTGGCGGTCTGCTATGCTTTCGGTACGGCATGGTTTATGTTCGTCTATGCCCGTACTTCGGGCGCTGTGGGACTCGGCACCGTGCTGGGCTGGTGCGTGGTTCCCTTTATCATCCCCGACTGCGTTAAAATCGCCTGCGCGGTCATTCTGTCCAACAGGGTGGGGAGTAAGTTAGCCGTTAGCGATTAGCTGTTGCTTTTTTGGAAATGGATTGCGTCTCAAAGGTTTGGTGTTTCGTCTGTTTATAATTTTTCTATCGAATCATCCATTCTGACCGTTTTTCTGCTGCGGAAATCCGTATTTCTGCGGCAGAAATCCCTGTTATTGCGACAAGAATGCAACAAATAAAATAAAAGCAAATAAAAGTAAATAAAAGTAAAGTAAATAAAACAAAAGCAAAGCAAACAAAAGCAGCAGCAAAGCAAATACGCCCAAAGGGCGTGCGCCTTGCTGCTGCTGCCATATTGCAATGATTTTTTTTTGATTTTGTTGCTGCTGCCCACATCACACATCACACTTCACACTGCCCCGCTGCCAAAAGCGGAAATGCCTTTGGCAAAGGAGAAAAGACCGAGGCTGTAGAGGGCGATGGAGAGGGGCTTGCACAGTAGGATAATGAGCGAGTAGGTCTTCCATGTCATCTTGGTGGTGCCCGCGAGGTAACAGATCAGTCCGTCGGGAGCGCCGGGAAGGAAGATTGCCACCGCAAAGAGCTTGGCAAAGCGTCCGTGATCGTCCGTCCAATGCTCGTATTTTTCGATGGATTCGGCGGAGAACAGCCGATACATCAGCGGCTTGCCGTATTTGCGGGAAATCCCGAACACGACCAGCGAACCGATGGCGATGCCGATGTAATTATACCAGAAGCCCCACCACGGGCCGAACATCAGCACGCCGCACAGCAGCGTCACCCCTCCCGGAATGACGGGAATGCCCACTTCCAGCGCCTGCAGCGCCACGAAGATGAGCGGCGCCGCCAGTCCGAAGCCCGCCATCCACGCTTGCAGCGTTTCGGGGGAGTTGAAAATCCCCTTCCGCCAGCCGAGAATCGTCAGGATGACGAGCGCGGCCAGAATCACGACGGTGGTGATATGGGTCAGAATGCGCACCGCCTTGTTGTCGTGTACCTTTTCGGCTCGTTCTTTTAACTGGGTGAGCGGTTTTTCGATTTTTTCTCCGAGTTTTACTTCCAGTTGTTCTTCCTTTTCTTTCAAGGCTTGTGTCACCGGCTTGTCCTCCGGCAAAGCCACAATCGCCTGCGGCTGCAATACGCCGACTCTTTCCATTTCTTCCATTTTTCACATCCCCCTTTTGGCTCTTGGTTATTGTTAATTATATCACAAAGGCAGAAAAATACAATGCATTTTTCATGTCTGACTTTTGAATGATTTGTGTATGAATTTGCGGTTACGAATGCTTCAGAATCCGCAGCCTGTGAACCGTCAGCCCGTTGTAAAAACTCTTCCACATGGCGGCGACGTGTTCGCGGCTGTAGAATTTCGCTCCCTCGCCGGATTTTTCCTTTGCCTCGCGGTAAAAGGCGGGGTCGTCACGCAGCCGCCGGAGGTGGCTGACAAATTCATCCACGCTGCTGCCTTTCAGATAATAATCAAAGAGAATATCCTCATACAGTTCGAGATCACGCAGCAGAATCGGCACGCCGCAGCTCATGGATTCCAGCACCGTCATGGGGAACAGCTCGTCGAAGGAGGGCAGGAACATCACATCCGCGAGGTTGTAAACGTCATTCATCTCCTCACGCGGTACAATACCGAGAAATTTGACATTCGGCGGGGGATTTTTGACCACCCGCTTGATTTCGTCGTAGCCGTCGGTGATGACCCCGAAGGAGAAGCCGCCCGCCCACACAAACTGCACGTCGGGCAGACGCTCGGCGGTTCGGATGAAGTCAAAGAAGCCCTTGCGCACCTGCCATTGCCCCACCGCCAGCACCGTGAAAACGTCGCGATCAATGCCGTATTGGTCGCGCAGCGCGTTCTTTTCCGCCGCGGACCGGGGATAAAATGTCTCGTTGGAAACAAAATTAGGGATATACGTCACCCGTTCCTTGGGAATGCCGTAGTCCGCCAGCTTGTGAATGAACCACGGATTGACCGTGACGAGCGCGTCCATGCTCTTGTAATAATGAATCATGTAGGCGTAAAACACCTGTTTGGCAAGCCACGGCAGACGCAGGCTGGTGTCCACCGTTTCGGGGAGAAAGTGGACGTAGCCCACCGTGCTGCATCCGTGGAGCTTCGCCATGGGGACGCTCAGCAGGAACGGCAGATCAATGGTGTGATAATGCATGATATCGCACAGTTTCGGTTTGTTGCGGCACACCCTGAAATCTCCGGGGAGCGTTTCTTCGATCAGTCTGACCTGTTCGAGATACGCCGAACCCACGCCCTGTCCCTTGACCTTGTCCGCGGAGGAAAGCATATTGATGGTTCTCATAGACCCGCCCCCCTCAAAGCAGCGACGCCAGCGCGCTGAGCGCGGCGGCCAGACCGATGCTGTACATCGCCGTGGAAGCGGGTTTGCCCAGCAGGATGATGAGCGTGTAGGTTTTCCAGCTCATGTCGGTGGTACCCGCCAGATAGCAAAGCATATCGTCGGGCGCGCAGGGCGCGAAAATGGCGATGGCAAACATCTTGGCAAAGCGGTTTTTGTCGTTGGCGAATTTTTCATATTTTGCGATCGCCTTGGCGGGGAACAGCTTGTACATCAGCGGCTTGCCGTAATGACGCGAAATCCCGAACACAATGAGCGAGCCGAGGCATATGCCGATATAATTGCAGACAAAGCCCCACCACGGCCCGAAGATCACCACGCCGCCCGCCAGACTCACGCCGCCGGGGATGATGGGAATGACCACCTGCACCGCCTGAAACACGATGAAGACCAGCGGCGCGGCGATGCCGAATCCGTTGACCCACGCCTGCAGGGATTCCACCGAGGTGAAGATTCCCAAGCGGTAGCCCACAATCGCTAAAAGGACGCAGACCGCGAGATTGAAGCCCGTAAAGAGGCGGATGGCCAGCTGGGCGATCCGGTTGCTGTCAGCGGTCAGTCTGGCTTTTAGCTTGCCGGCCTCGCGCGCCGCATATGCGGCGTTTTCCCTTTTTCTGACCTCACCCATTGCCGCCGCGTATTCGATTTTGCGTTCGGCCGATTCTTTCATCTGCCGGGCGCTGACCGTTTTCCGGTTTGTCCGCTGTGTGCCGCCACCTTCAAAGACGGCGGCACTGCTGCCCATGTTTTTCGTGTTTTCCATATCAGTTCCCTCGATTTCCGCGCTGATTGTCCGCGCTTCCTCATCCTTTCCGCCGCTTGAAGCGGCATGTCTGTTGTTTCATCCACTCATTGCGTCGCCGTCTGACCGACGTTCCCCTTTGTCGGTCGGTATTACGATCCTGCCTTGAGGATAGTATAACCCTCTTGTTAGCATTTGTCAATCAAATTTTGCTGTTTTTCGGTAAACTTACGAAAATGTAACATTCTCATCCCACGTCATGCGGCAGCTTGTTCGGGTCTAAGTCAAGAAGCTCCGGCAGCGGGAGCCGGGTCTGAATCCAGAAGGTCATGTGCTCCCCTTCTGTGGAACCATGCTCGATATACACGTCAAGTTTGCAATACGGTCGGCTGAAATCAATGCGTTCGGTGGTTTTGGCGTCCGCGTAGAGCTGCTCCACCATTTCGTTGGGGCTGACGTCGTATTCGAGAAGGAGGTTGTCAGGGTCGTGGTAGTAGCCGCTTGTCAGCAGATCCTCCAGCCGCGAGGTGTAAACGCGGTAATCAATCTCCACGCTGGCGTTACTGTCGTAATAGCTCGCCATCAATGCCATATCCGTGCCGTCCTCTTCCGCGTCAGCGGCGAGCTGCCGCACCCGGTCGAGCTGTCGGTTGCTGATTCGGACGATCAGGGCGTTGGTTTCGGGGAAATACTCCGGTATCACGGACAGAGACATATCATAAGCCCCGGCGTACCGGTAGCGATAGCCCTCGCGGTAGCCCGTCAGGTCGAGCGTCAGCGGTTCGGGCGTGGCAAAATCTACGCTGGAGACATACGAGGAGTTCACGAAATAATCGCCCGGTTTCTCCGGCGTGCCGTGCAGCACCAGATCCACACCGTACCATTCATTTTCCTCCACATAATAGCCATCGGCAGGGTCTTCGCCTATGGTCGGCCATGTGCCGTCCGAGGGGGATACTTCCGTGTCGGTAGGGGAGACTTCGGGCATGGAGATGACATCGAGAAATTCCTCATCATGGAGCCGCGCCATGTTGTCCTCGAGATAGGTCAGTTTCCTCTCCTGCGGCAGTGAGGAGAATTCCTCGCGGAAACTGTCGTAGATTTCCTCCACTTCGTCGGGGGTCAGTCCGGCGGAAGTCAGCCGGAGAATGACCTGCGAGGGGTCGGGCAGCGCGAAAAATTCGTCGCAGAATGCCTTGTCGCGCAGTATGGCTTTCGTAAGGGTCTGGATTTGCCCCGCGTCGAGCGTCAGGGAACGGTAGAGTTTTCTCCCGTCCCGCAGACGGAAGCAGACGCGGACGCCGAAGGTATTTGTTTCGTCTACTTCCTTCCCGTCGTACCATGTGTCGCAGCGGATATCCTGTTTCGCCAGTTTCGCCCGCTCGTTGTTGAGGGAGATAAGCGTTTTGATCATGTCCCTGTCGGTAAATTCCCAGTCGGTGGTCACGGTGTCTCCGTAGCTGCTCACTTCATTGAAAACCGTGAGGGTGTTGTAGTAGCTGTGAACCAGCGAGAAGGAAGCCACTTCGTCGGGGGCGGGGGTAGACGTGATGTCGCGGTAGGCAGCTGAGTGTCCCGCCACCATGGTGACAGCCGCCGCCGTCAGCGTAAGACAGGCAAAGGGCAGCGCATTATGCGCCTTTTTGATATCGAAGGTCATCAGACATTCGCTCAGCCAGAAAGCGGCAAGCACGGCGAAGACCAGCAGCAGACAGCTCCATCTTTCCGCTATGTCGATTGCGTCATAATTGTAGCGATAGGTATTGAAGCTCATGAACGCGTCATAGACAAGAATCGCAAACACGCAGGCAAAAGGAAGATTGAACACCGTGAGGGTGACGATATGTGCCGCTTTGTTCACAAAGGGTTGGCCCACCGCGTCGCCCGTCCGTTTCGCCGCGAACCAGACCGCCAGCGCCGTGAGCAGTGCGCCGACCAACAGATTGCAGCCGATGGTGAGATTTGACGTGAGCGCGGCGTACAGCCCCTCGTTCTGCCAATAGGACGTAGACAAGTCGCTGAATAAGTTCACCTGAAACAGATAGGTGAGGATATCGCCTACGACCATGCGGTTGTCGTAAAAGTTAAACCGCTGCATCGCATCCGCGCCCATGAAAAAGGTAAAGAGCAGCGCCGACGGCGTGACTGCCAGCCCGACCAGCGCGACGCTCGCCGTGATGAGCCGCCCTGTGAGCGCGATGGCGGACGTCACGAGAGCAAGCAGCAGAAACTGCGCCGACAGAAGCCCGACCAGCATCCTTACGCAAGGCGCGAAGGTATTCACGTCCTGCGGCAGCAGGAACGCCAGACAGACAAGGAACGTCGCGCCCATGGCAACGGCGTTCCACGCAAAGACCGCCCACGCGAAGCTCGTAAACAGCCGCGCGGAGGAATGGGGGGTGGCGTAATAGAAATCCCTCGCCCGGGGAAGGAACAGATAGCGCAGGAGCCAGAACGCGCCGAGCGTCAGAAACACGGCGGAAAAAAGCAGCAGCCAGACGGCAAGGTCATTCAGCCACACATGGAGCTGCCCCAACGCCCGATTTCCGTAGCCGTAGCTGTCATCGCTGTGAAGCGCGTAATAACCGCTGAATTCCGCCATGTCAAAGGCGATCCCCAGAGGAAAGAACACGCAAATGGCGGTATAGACGAGTCCGCCGATTTTCAGTTGCCGGAAGCCCTCACGAAAGAGCGATAGCTTAGGAAGCGGGCTGTTTTCCTTGGATAGTTGGATGGCATTTATCACAGAAAAATCATTCCTTTCGATTGGATTGGTCATAACGAAGAAGAAAAAGAAGAATGAAGAAAAGCATAGCGCAGCGCAATTAAGCGAGCGAATGCGAGCGCGGGGTGCAGGGGACTGGTTCCCTGCCGGGTCAAGGGCAGAGCCCTTGTGGGGAGTGGGGCTACGCCCCACGAGTGAGGCGTAGCCGAACGAGCTGGGATTTGCGACGGGGTTGGGCGAATACGGATAGGTAAATTCCTTGTATTCGCCCAGCCCCGTCTTGGGTCTTGGCGCGTCTTGCTCGCGCCGTTTGCGGCGCTTGTGGGGCTTTGCCCCACCCCCCACAAAGGCGCCGCCCTTGACCTGCCAGGAGGAACAAGTTCCCCCTGGACTCCCACGCTCGCCTGGAAAAAAGACGCTCGATAGTTATGCGCTGCGCTATGCTTTTTTCTTTTTTTATTTACTTTTACCGTCGCTATTGGCGGCTGCTTCCTCCGCCTGCGCGTCCCCAGTCAGCAGCGCGTCCACGGGATTTTCGGTCTGCGCCCAGAAGACCGTGCTGTGGTCGTAATAGGGGAGGTAGACATTCATCTTGCAGTACGGCTTGGTAAAGTCGATATCCTTGGTGGCTTTGATGTCCGTCAGGAGCGTATCGACCAGCGCGTTCGCGTCCACATCGTAACGCAGGAGTTTTGCGTCCGCGTCGCAGTCCTCCGCCGAGAGGTACTCTTTGAGCAGCAGCTTTTTATATTCCTCGTTGTGGGGAGAAAGGAGCGTGTAATCCATATTGGCCATGCAGAGGGAGCCGAAGTAGGTCGCGTTCAGTTCGGAGGGATGAGACGGCATTCTGGTGATCTGGTCAATCTTGCTGTTGCAGACCGACACGATCAGACGGGTGGTTTTGGGAAAGAGTTCTTTCGACACATTCAGACCGAAGCAATAATACCCGTCGGGAGCGTACAACGCGCCCTCTCCGTAGCCTTCGAGATGCACCGACAGCGTGCTGTCCTCCTTGCTCGGTTTGTCCACTACGGTGGACGTCACCACATAATCTCCGGGATCCGCCGACCGGCTTTGCAGAATTACATAGGTGTTTCCCCATTGATACCGGTCGGCATGACCGGCGTTGTCCGCTTGGGCGGGTTCGCTCTGATAGTTCGTATCCGTCTCCGGGTCGGAATATTCATACCGCCACGCCGCCGACTGGAAAATGTTTTCGCTGATGAATTGCAGCTTGCGTTCCTCCGGCAGCAGGCGGAATTCCTCCGTCAGACTGCGGTAGATGTCCTGCGCCTCGCTGCCTGTGATGCCGCCGGAGCTGAAGTCGATGTTGACCTTTTCGGGGTCGGGCAGCGCGAGGAAATTCTCTTTAAAGGCGGCGTCGGACAGCATTGCCTTTTGCAGCGCGTCGATGTCCTGATCACCCAGTTTCACGCGGCGTATGAGTTTTCGTCCGTTTTTCAGATTGAGCTGAATGCGCACGACAGAGGCGTATTTGTCGTCTTCTCTTGACCAGTTGCTGCGGTCGAAGGGGGATTGCTTTACCTCATTGGCGCATTCGTTGTTCATCTCAGTGAAGTATGCGATCATCGCCCTGTCGGTGAATTCCCAGTTGTCGGTGACGGTGCGTCCGTAGGTGTCCGTCAGGCGGAAGATTGCCAGCTTTTTGACAAGCGTGTTGTTGCGCACCAGCGTGAAGGATTCCACCTCATCGGCGGCAGGTGTGAACGTGACGTCGCGGAAGGCGTGCCAGTGTCCCCCTACCGCCGTCGCGGCGGCAATCGCCAGCGGGATGGCGATATAGGGGACAGCGCGGAAGGAATGCTTCACGCGGAAGGTCATCAGCAGTTCGCTCAGCCAGAAAAACACCGCGGTGCCGCCCAAGGCGAGCGCACAGGACGCAAGCTCAGCGTCATAATCGCGCAGGCTGCCGTCGTTGCTGTACAGACCATACACCAGCGCCGCCAGCACACAGGCCATCGGAAGATTGACCGCCGTGAGGGATATCACATGTGCCGCCCGGTTCACAAAGGGCTGTCCGGTCGCGTCGCCCGTGCGGATAGCGGCAAAATACGCGGCAAGCCCGGTCAGCAGCAGACCCGCTGCCAGACTGAATGCTACTGTCACGCCGGAAGTGAGCATCCGGTACAGGTCCATGTCCGTACCGTTCCAGTAGGACAATTCCCGCATATAGCGGTTGAAGCAATAGGAGATCACGTCGGGATAGAAGCGGCTGCCTTCATAGAAGAAAAAGCCCTCGTATTCCTCTGTCCCCATATTCAGAAGCGTGAACACCCCCGGCAGCGTCAGCACCAGTCCGCTCAGCGTGACCAGCGCGGAAACAAGCCGACCCGTCAGAGACAGCGCCAGCAGCACCAGCGCGAAAATCAGAAAGGTCGAAGCCAGCAGCGAACCCAGTATCACCAGACACACGCCGACCGATTTGAGATCATACGGCAGCGCAAAGAGCAGCCACACGATAAAGGACGCGCCCATCGCTATGCCGTGCCACGCCAGCACCGCCGAAGCGAAACTCGCCCATAGACGACCGGAGGACTGGGGCGTTGCGAGGTAAAAATCCCGCGCCCGGGGCGACCGCAGAAAGGTCATGACCGAGAAGGAGGCGGCGGTGAGGAAGATGACCGCCAGAAAGAGCAGGAAAAACAGGTTGTCATTGAACCGCTCGTCAATATTGACCGACAGCGTGTAACGGTGCTGCACCGCGTCGGAGTGGCTGTATACATCGGCGCAGTTGCCCAGCGAGACCAGCACGCACAGCGCGGCATATACGATGCCCCCGATTTTCAATTGCCGCAACCCTTCGAGAAAGAGGGATTTTGTGGGAAGCGGCAGGTTTTCATTATGCAGAATATTGTCCAAATTGCTTGTTTTTTTCATTTCACAAACCATCCTTTCCCGCGGGGATCACTGACACCGATAGATAAACACTTCCTCCAGTGAGAGGGGAAGGACGCTGATTAAGATGGGATTCTTGGCAGCGAGCGCATATTCCACCTGCTGGCGCTCGTTTTCGTAAATGACGGTCGCCACCGCGCCGTCCTTTTCAAAGCTGACGATCTTCGCGCCGTCGAAGGAAACATCGTCCTGTCCGAAATCGCCGTTAAAGGCGATCTGCACCTTGACCAGCGCGGATTTTGCCTCGTCAAGCTCCGATTGCAGGGTGATTCTGCCCTTGTGCAGCATGGCGAGCGAATCGCAGAGATCGTCCACCTCGCGCATGGAGTGGGTCGCCATGATGACGGTAAGCCCTCTGTCCGCGACGGCTTCGCAAAGCACTTCGCGCATGCCGTGGCGCTTTATCACGTCCAGACCGTCAAAGGTTTCGTCAATCAGCAGGATTTCGGGTTTGGAGGCCAGCGCCAGAATGAGCGCCGCCTGCCGCTTCATGCCCTTGCTCATGGAGCGGATGGGCTTGGTGCGGCTCGCCTCGAATTTCTCCGACAGCGATTCATAGAGCTTGTTGTCAAACTGCGCGCGGGTGTTCCGGCAAAGCTGCGCCATGCTGTTCATGTTGGCGCCGGGAAGAAAATACAGGTCGTCGGGGACATAGACCAGATGCTTGCGCACGTTGGGACGGTGGGCGATGTCCTCGCCGTCAATGGTGATCTGACCGCCGTCAGCGGCGTAAACGCCCGACATCACGCGCATGAGGGTGGATTTGCCCGCGCCGTTGGAACCGACCAGACCGAAGATGCTGCCCGTGGCCACCGAGATATTGACGCTGTCGAGCGCCGTGAGGTCGTCAAATTTTTTGGTAATGTTGATTGCTTGTATCATGTTATGTTTCATCCTTTCCTGTTTTACTGGATTCCGTTGGCTGCGACAGGGCTGAATAGCCGCGTTCCACCGCGTCGAGTATCTCTTGCTTGGGAATGCCCGCGCCCGCGAACTGCGCCGCCATGCTTTCTATGTTTGACAGCTCCTTTTGCAGTTCCCCCCGCAGCTTTTCCCGCGCGTCGGGGCTGACAAAGCTGCCCTTGCCGGGGACGGCGTACAGCAGCCCCCGCCCGAGCAATTGGGTGTACGCCTTCTGCACGGTGTTGGGGTTGGCGGAAATCTCCGCCGCCACCGACCGCACCGAGGACATGGGAGCGTCCGGCGGCAGAATGCCCGCTAATATAAATCGCTCGGTCTGCTGCACGATCTGCTCATACACGGGGACCCCGCTCATGTTGTCAATCATATACATACTGTGACTCACCTCCCGAAGGTTTTTGGATTGTAACTGTATTATGATTGTTAGTACAGTTGTAATATACACCTCTTTCCCCGGTTTGTCAAGAGGGAATTTTGAAAAATTTTCATCTTTTCGTCAATGAAAAACGCAATAAAAAATATTCCCTCACGGTCAATTGACACAGGGACAGAAAAATGCTAAGATATATCATGCAATACTGTAGAATGATAAAGGAAAGGAACTGACAGGAATGGCGGTTTTACAGGGAAGCTTTTTATCCTCAGAGCTTGGCAGGCTCTCCCATTTCACGGTGATTCTGCCGCATGATACCGTGACCAATCCCCCCGCGTCGGGCTATCCCGTGCTGTATATCCTCCCCGGACGGACGGACGACTGCAACACATGGCTGTATCGCACCAATATCGAGCGCTATGCCTATTTCAAGGGACTGGCGGTGGTCATCCCCAGCGGCGACGGCAGCTTTTACGCGAATATGGCGGGCGGCGGCAGGTATTTCACCATGATTACCAAGGAATTGCCCGAGGTGGTGCGCAATATGTTCCGCGTGGGATTCAGCCGGCAGCATACCTATATCGCGGGCGCGGCGATGGGCGGCTACGGCGCGCTGCGTTGTGCGCTGACCTATCCCGAACAGTACGCGGGCTGTATCGCGCTTTCGCCCATCGCGGATATCGAGGATTTTGTCAATAAGGAAATCAGCGCGGGCAAGACCGATATGTGGCGCGGCATTTTAGGCGAGAGAATGCTGGTGCAGCGCGACATGGATCTGGCCAATCTCGTCAGCGAAAGCCACACCTATTCCCAGATACACCCCCTGATTTATCTCGCCTGCGGCAAGCGGGACGACCTCTATCCCTCTGTGGTGCGGCTGCGCGATCTGCTCGACCGCAACAAGCTGGATTTCATCTTTGAACAGGCCGACGCGGGGCATGAATGGGGCTTCTGGGATATCGCGGTGCAGCGCGGTCTGGACAGCATTATCAAGGACGCATGAAGGAATCGGGAGTATCGGAAATGATGCAGAATCAGGAATTAATGGATAAGGTGGAGGAAGCCGCCTTCAAGGAATTTACGGGCTTCGGCAGGCAGTCGGTTGTGGTGGAATACCGCGGCAGGGCGTGGCAGATGATCGACAGGGACGACCGCTTTCTCTTTGTGCTGGCGGACGGCTACAACGGGGATGAGGCTGACGTGGTTCCCCGCGCGTCCACCGACAGCGGCAGCGGTTCGTCCTCCTATGAATCGGCTCTGCCCACGTCGGAACAGATCGAAAGGCTGCTCAAAAGCAAACGGCAGTTTTCCCTCGCCAAAAGCGACATTGTCCGCGCGGAGGTGTCGGGCAGCTATGAGGATTACTTCACCCTTGTGGGGGTAGAACTCCGGCTGTCTCTCGCCAAAGGAAAGTCCAAAAATAAAATCAAAAAGAGGAAAATGCGTCTTTTAGGCGGCATCAATCAGTTTTTGCTGCGGGATTTTCTGAGCGGCATCGGCGGGGAAACGGTCTTTGTCAAAAAGGAAGCTTCCCTCGCGGCACACCGCCGCCTTTACGGAGAAGATACGGGCGCACACAGCGCCATGATGACCTATCTGAATAAAAAAACCGCCCGCGTCAACCTGCTGATGTGGGTGTTGTCGGTAGTCGGTTACGCGCTGATTGCCTTCGGAGCCGTGCCGGGGATGCCGTTTGGTCGGCAGATGATGGGATTGGGCGCGCTCCAGCCGCTTGTCATTCTGATAACCTATCTCGGAAACCGGCGTCTTCTCTGCTTTTTAGGCTCGGGTCGCAGCCCAAACGCCGCCACGGTCGGCCGCAAACGCGTGGGGTTCTATCCGAAATTTGCTATCCCCATGCTGGCGACGGTGTTCGCGGCACTGCTCAGCGGCAGCATTGTGACGGATTTTCCTCTGTTTCTCGGTGTGAGCGCGGGTCTGGCGGTTGTCATGCTGGCGGCGCTGCTCGTGCTTTCCGACGAATGCCGCCGTCATTTCGTCATGATCGCGGCGTGCGTGCTGATGTTTGGCGTGTACGCTTTTCCAGCGGTCAATCTCATTAACGCCGCGGTTCCCCTGCGCTCCTACGGCACCTACACGGCGCAAGTGGAGCGGAAGATGGTTCCCACGCCTGATGAAGACCCGTCGGAGCATAAGGAATTCTATGTAGGCATCACTTTGCGGGACGGTCGGGAGGCGGAACTGCCGCTGGCTTTCGGTGAATGGAATTACACTGTCATTCCCGGCGAAACGGAAGTGACGGTGCAGGAATACAAGGGGTTGCTGGGCATCAACTGCGCATTTGTTAGCTATTAGGAATGGTAAAAAATGAGAATTTAGAGGAATAAAAAAAGAAAAAAGCATAGCGCAGCGCATAATTAGCGAGCGAATGCGAGCGTGGGAGTCCAGGGGGACTGGTCCTCCTGGCGGGTCAAGGGCAGCGCCCTTGTGGGGAGTGGGGCAAAGCCCCACGAGCGCCGCAAACGGCGCGAGCAAGACGCGCCAAGACCCAAGACAGGACTGGGGCG
>CADCNI010000039.1 GCA_902802795.1 uncultured Ruminococcus sp. | reverse complement strand
TCACGCGGGCGGCTCCGGCTGCGGATGCGTGGGCAGCGTGCTTTGCTCCCACATCATGAAGCAGCTCGAACAGGGGACGCTGGGGCGGATTTTAGTCATTGCGACTGGCGCGCTGATGTCCACCACCAGTGCATGGCAGGGCGAAAGCATCCCCGGCGTGGCACATCTGGCGGAACTGCGGCATTGCTGATGTTTGGATTTTTAAGACAAACGACCTGTATCTGCGGCGTGGCGGATACAGGTCGTTTTTTCGATTTATAGCCTTTTATCCCCTGACAGTCAAGCAAAAGCATAAAAAGCCGCCCCATTTGCCGCAGTCGGCAAGGTTCCTCGCGCCTATGTGGAAAAAATATAAAAAAATTAAGAAGAATCTATGAAAAATATGGGTTGAAAATATTTCGGATGTGTTATATAATGGGGTTGTACCGTTGTCGTGTTTTGTCAAATCAAGAAGCAATTCGTCAACGGTCAGCTATTTTTTATAGGAGGGTTATCTCTTGGAAAAAATCTTCAAGCTCAAGGAACACAACACCAATGTAAGAACAGAGATTATTGCCGGATTGACGACATTCTTCGCCATGGCATACATCATCTTTCTTAACCCCGTCATCCTCGGTGAAAACTCGCCCACAGGCATGAAAAACACCGCGGTCATCACGGCCACCTGCATCGCCGCCGCCATCGGCACATGGCTCATCGGCTGGCTGTCCAACTACCCCATGGCACAGGCGCCCGGTCTCGGCCTCAACGCGGTATTTGCCTACACCCTCTGCGGCGCTTACGGTCTTTCCGCCGGCGCGGCGCTGTCGGCTGTCTTTATCGCGGGTCTTATCTTCATCCTTCTCACCGTCACCGGCGCGAGAACCGCTCTGGTCAAGGCCATTCCGATTGATCTGAAAAAGGCCATCGGCGCGGGCATCGGTATGTTTATCGCCCTGATCGGTCTGGTCAACGCGGGCATCGTGGTGGGCGAATCCTCCGCCGCCACCACTGTGGGCATGGGCAACTTCGCTTCCCCCACTGTCCTGCTCGCCTGCGTGGGTCTGATCATCACCATCGTGCTGGTCGTCGCAAAGGTGCCCGCGGCGCTCTTTATCTCCATGATCGCCACCTCGGTCATCGGCTGCGTCATGCAGTTTGTCTTTAAAATCAACGTCGGCGTGACCGCTCCCACCAACTGGATGCCTTACCTCGATTTCTCCATGTTCGGCAAGTGCTTCACCAGCTTCGGTGATCTGCTCTCCGCGCCTCTCGCTTCTCTGATCGCTACCATGATCACCCTCGTGCTGGTCGATATGTTCGACACCATCGGCACCCTCATCGGCGCGGCGGACAAGGCCGGCTACCTCGATGAAAACGGCGACCTGCCCAAGATCGAAAAGGCCATGCTGGCCGATGCGATTGCCACCTCCACCGGCGCTGTCATGGGCACCTCCACCGTTACCACTTATGTGGAATCCACCGCCGGCATTTCCGCGGGCGGCAAGACCGGTCTGACCTCGACCGTCACGGGTCTTTGCTTCCTGCTCGCGCTCTTCCTCTCCCCCATCGTGGGTCTGGTTCCCAGCGCGGCCACCGCTCCGATCCTCATCGTTGTCGGCGTTATGATGTGCGGCTCCCTCAAGGACATCGAGTGGAGCGACATCGAGGTGGCCATCCCCTGCTTCCTCACCGTCGCCTGCATGCCCTTCTTCTACTCCATCACCGACGGTCTGGCTTTCGGCTTCATCTCTTATGTGATCGTCAAGCTCGCCAAGGGCAAAGTCAAGGAAATTCACCCGCTGATGTATGTCATCGTGGGTCTCTTCCTGCTCAAGTATGTCATCAGCGCGCTCAACACGATGGGCATTCTGTAATTCCGATTCAACCCCGGCAGTATATGCCGCATATTGTTTAAATGAAAAATATCCACCGTCAAGGCTTCCCTGCTTTGGCGGTGGATATTTGTTTTTGGCGGTGAACACTTGTTCGGTCAACGCCTGTGCGGTTGTTACGAATTGATTAAATGTATTGAAATTCGATAAATATATCTTGACTTTCGGATAGTACAATGCTATAATAAAGTCATCGTCGACGAGATTCTCTATTATTTTTATCATTTTTCAAAAGAAGGTCAATTCTATGGAAAACCGGAGAACGACAACCAACTTGCAAACTATCGTCCTTTTTGCGCTGCTGACCGTGCTGCTGCTGACAGGCTGTGACAGCGGGTCGCAGATCAGGCAATCCGTCTCCCGCGCCGTATCCGTCAACTGCGACGCCGCTGAAATCCTCTCGGAATACGATTCACACGGCGGATTTCACGGCGACGGCACTTCCTTTTACGCCCTGCAATACAGCGATCACACCGCACGGGACGAAATCGCCCAAAGCGGCCAATGGAAGCCGCTGCCGCTGACTGACAATCTTTCCGCCGCCGTCTATGGGGACGATTCCCACGCGCCGCTCATCATCAAGGACAACGACTGGAATCATCCGTTGGTACCGCCCATTTCGCACGGGTACTATTGCTTTATCGACCGCCACAGCGAAAGCGACGACCCAAAGAGCGACGCGGCGCTGTTCAGCCGCGCTTCCTTCAACTTCACACTGGCCATTTACGACGAAGACGCCGATGTGCTGTATTTCAGCCGGGTAGATTCGTAATACAGCGCTCCGATTGAAACGGCGGTTCCACCGGAACAACCCGGCAAGACGACAGACGCATTTCAAGTCCAAGCGGCGGCGGCCGGTCTGCGTGCATAAAAACGTAAAAAACGAAAAAAACAGTGACAAGCCCGTGCGTAGGCAGAACGGTACGCACGGGCTTTGATTTTTTTGTTGTTTTTGCCGGATTATTGGTTGCATTTGCCGCGAGCGGGTGTTATAATAAATGATATATGCAATAGTAATAAAAAGTGCAGAGAAAAATTTTATGTATTCGAGAAGGAGCTGCTTTTTATGGCGTCCGTGACCATTCTGCCCGAGCATTACATCAACCGTGAACTGAGCTGGCTGGAGTTCAATCACCGGGTAATGATGCAGGCTGTGGCGGAAGAAAACCCCATTTTTGAAAGAATCAAATTTTTGTCCATCGTCACCTCGAACCTTGACGAATTTTTCATGGTGCGTGTGGCGTCCATCCGCGACCAGTTGCGCGCCCATTATGACGCGGTTGATCCCGCGGGCATGACCCCCAAGCAGCAGCTCATTGCCATCAGCGAGCGCACCCATGAGCTTTGCAGCATGGAGTATTCCATCTATCACAAGTCGGTGCTGCCCGAGCTGCGCATGAGCGGCATTTCCATCGTCCACGGCGACGACCTCAAAGAGGAGCAGGTGCGGTTTTGCATGAGCCTGTTTGACAACGCCATCTATCCCGTGCTGACCCCCCTCGCGGTAGACCGCAGCCATCCTTTCCCGCTCATCCTCAACAAGAGCCTGAATATCGGCGTGCTGCTCGACTGCAATTCCGACAAGCCGGTGTTTGCCACCGTGCAGGTGCCGGACAATCTCCAGCGCCTCATCAAGCTGCCGTCGCCGGAGGGATACATCTTCATCCCCATCGAAGAAATCATCAAAATGAACATCGCCAAGCTGTTCTCCGGCTACACCGTCATCGACTGCGTGCCTTACCGCATTACCCGCAACGGCGACCTTTCGTTTGACGAGGAGGAGGCCATCGACCTGCTCAGCGAAATCAAAAATTCGCTCAAAGCCCGCAAGCGCGGTTCGGTCATCCGCCTCGAAATCGCTAAGAACGCCCACCCCAAGATGCTCAAATTCCTTCAGAAGAAGCTGGAAATCGAGAAGCGCGATATCTATGAGATCGACGGTCCCATCAACCTGACCTTTCTCATGAAGCAGCTCTATTCGCTGCCGGGATTTGACCATCTCAAATATACCCCCTACACCCCCAAGATCTGCCCCGAACTTCGCACGGGCGAGAGCATTTTCAGCGTGATGACCCGCAAGGATATCCTGATGTACCATCCCTTTGACAGCTTTGACCCGGTGGTGCGGCTGCTTGACGAAGCGGCGGATGATCCCGACGTGCTTGCCATCAAGCAGACCCTTTACCGCATGTCCAACAACAGCCCCATCGTCGCGGCTCTTGAACGCGCCGCCGACAAGGGTAAGCAGGTGACGGCGCTGGTGGAGGTCAAGGCACGCTTTGACGAGGAAAACAACATCGAATTCGGCGAGCAGCTCTCCCGCATGGGCGCGCATGTCATCTATGGCGTGGCGGGACTCAAGACCCACTCCAAGATCACCCTGATCGTGCGCCGCGAAGCCGACGGCATCAAGCGGTATCTCCACCTCGGCACCGGCAATTACAACGACGTGACCGCCAAAATGTACACCGACTACTCGCTTCTCACCGCCGACCGTCAGCTCGGCGAGGATGCGACGGTGTTCTTCAATTCCATCACCGGCTACTTCAAAGCGCCCGTCATGCAAAAGCTGATTATGGCACCGCACGCGCTGCGTGTGACCTTTACCAACCTGATCCGCGCCGAAAAGAAGAAAGCCAAGGCGGGAGAGCCGGCGGCGATCTTCGCCAAGATGAATTCCCTCGCCGACCCCGACATCGTGCGCGAACTCTTCAAAGCGGCAGCGGCGGGCGTGAAGGTGCGGCTCTTTGTGCGCGGCATCTGTTGCCTGCGTCCCGGCGTGCCGGGTCTGAGCGAAAATGTGGAAGTGCGCTCTGTTGTGGGACGTTTCCTGGAGCACAGCCGCGTCTATCTTTTCGGCGCGGAGGGAACGGAACAGAAACTGTACCTCAGCTCCGCCGACTGGATGACCCGCAACCTCGATCACCGTGTGGAACTGCTGTTCCCCATCGAGGATCCCGACGTATTCGGGCAGATCAAGTCGGACATCGACATGTATTGGAGCGACACCGTCAAGGCGCGCCGCCTCGGCAGTGACGGCACCTATCACCACCTCTCCGGCACGGATATCAACGCGCAGGAGGAACTCATCGACTACGATTATGACGAGGACGACGACGAGGACGTGACGTACAACGAAGACAAGGTGTTGTATCACGCCGAACTCGAAGAAAGCGCCGCCGATGACGATATCGGGGATGTGCTGGATTACGACGATTATCACGACGATGAGGGCAGACGCGAAACCAACTATTACGGCGGCTACACCATCTCGGAAAGCGGCGAACTGAGCATGAGTATGCAGGCGGATGATGAGAACGACGACGAGGACGATGACGACGAGATCGGAGACGTTCCCATCTACGGCAGCTACGACTACACCTATGAGTACGACGAAGACGAGGACGAAGATTTTTAAATCTAATGCGTAATTCGTAATGCGTAATTTTTGCAGAGGGAACCTTGACGGACAGGCGGAGGTGTTTGTTTTGGAACTGCCCAAGGACAAAATGATGCTGCTCAGCGTCATCAATATGAAGCTCAGAGATCAGTATTCCTCGCTCGACGCGCTGTGCGATGACATGGACGTGGAACGCGCCGCGCTCGAAGCGAATCTCGCCGACATCGGCTATGCCTACGACGAAACGCTCAACCGTTTCAGATAAAACCAACCGGCCTTTTCCGCACCGAACTGCGGGAGGGTCGGTTTTTTGTTTTTTTTGATGGCAGTCGGGTGAGGTTTCCGCTGCGTAAATCCCTTATTTCTGCGGCAGAAACCCCTGTTATTGCTGCAACAATGCAACAAATAAAACTAAAGTAAATAAAACAAAATAAAACAAAAGCAAAGCAAATGCGCCCGACGGGCGGCTGCTTGGCTGCTGCTGCCTATTTCACACTTCCCATTAAAAAAATGTACAGTTTTCCGCAAAAAATATTTACGCGATTTGGAGGCGGCAGAGGGAGAAATTTTGAAAAAAGGTATTGACAAAATGGTTAGATGATGCTAACATAAACAAGGTTAGAAAATTCTAACCTCAGTGACGTTAATTGACAGATGTGTGATACATAGAGAAAGGAACAGAATATGATGCCTTTGAGTCTGGTGGATGTAGGAGAAGAAAATATTATCAAAAGAGTGGGCGGCAATCCTGAGCTGCGCTCCCATCTGGAAGATATGGGATTTGTCGCGGGAGGCAGCGTGACGGTGATCACCACCATAGGCGGCAATCTGATTGTCAATGTCAAGGATTCCCGCGTGGCCATCAGCAAGGAAATGGCCAACAAGATTATGGTGTAAGGTTCGTTTCAGATTATTTTACTATACAAATCAAAAAAATCTGAAAAAAAGAAGGAGGAAAAAAGATGAACACACTGAGAGAGGCGAAGATCGGGCAAACCGTCAAGGTTGTCAAGCTCCACGGCGAAGGCGCGGTCAAGCGCAGAATCATGGACATGGGTATCACCCGCGGCGTAGAGATCTACGTGCGCAAGGTGGCGCCTTTGGGCGACCCGGTAGAAGTCACCGTCAGAGGTTACGAACTTTCGCTGCGTAAAGCCGACGCGGAAATGATCGAAGTGGAAGACGTACAGGCGCAGTAAGCGTTATACCCTGCCCGCCGGTAACGACGGGCGGGGATAATGACAGCCTGTATATTAGCTACAACTAATTTCAAAAAACCACACATTGAAAGGACGATGGAACAAATGGATATCAAGATTGCCCTTGCGGGTAACCCTAATTCCGGTAAAACCACGCTGTTCAACGCGCTGACCGGTTCCAACCAGTTCGTTGGCAACTGGCCGGGCGTTACGGTGGAAAAGAAGGAAGGCAAGCTTAAAAAACACGACGACGTCGTAATTATGGACTTGCCGGGCATTTACTCGCTTTCTCCCTACACGCTGGAGGAAGTGGTCGCGAGAAATTACCTCATCAGCGAACGTCCCGACGCGATTCTGAACATCATCGACGGCACCAACCTCGAAAGAAACCTCTACCTCACCACACAGCTCACCGAGCTGGGCATCCCGGTGGTCGTAGCGGTCAACATGATGGACGTGGTCGAGAAAAACGGCGACAAGATCAACACCGAGGAACTCGCCCGTGAACTGGGCTGCAAAGTGGTGGAAATCTCCGCGCTGAAAGGCACGGGCGTGATGGAAGCCGCCGAAGCCGCGATCGAGGCTTCCAAGGGTGAAAAGACCGTCCCGCAGCACACCTTCTCCGGTCCCGTAGAGCACGCACTGGCACACATCGAGGAAGTAACTGTCCACGATATGCCCGAGGAGCAGCAGCGTTGGTATGCCATCAAGGTCTTTGAGCGCGACGACAAGGTGCTCGAACAGATGAATATTCCGGTCGATACGCTGGCACATATCGAGGAGGACATCAAAGCCGCCGAGAAAGAGCTGGACGACGACTCCGAAAGCATTATCACCAACGAACGGTATGTTTACATCGCGTCCATTATCAAGGGCTGCTACAAGAAAGCCAAGGAAGGCGCGCTTTCCACCTCCGACAAGATCGACAAGATCGTGACCAACCGCTGGCTGGCGCTTCCGATCTTTGCGGTTGTCATGTTTATTGTTTACTATGTGTCCGTCACGACGGTTGGTACATGGGCGACCGACTGGGCCAACGACGGCGTGTTTGGCGACGGTTTCCACCTCTTTGGCATCGGCACCTCGGCCTATGAAGAGGCGGCGGAAGAATATGTGGTACCCGGCGCGATGGTAGAGGCATTTGAGGAAGCTGCTGAAGAAGCGGGCGTTGACCTCGAAGAAGCCACCCCCAACGATCTGGCGGATGTGACCGCGACCGCTTATCTGTATGACGATGAAACCGGTGAAGTGGAAGAAGAAATTCCGGTCGATTACATGGACTATCTGAAAGCCTCCAAGCAGGAAGAACCCGATCCCGCTGATTACGGTGTGTGGGTTCCCGGTGTTCCGGTGCTCGTTGAAAGCGGTCTGGACGCGATCGGCTGCAACGATATGCTCAAGAGCCTGATTCTGGACGGTATCGTGGCCGGCGTCGGCGCGGTTCTGGGCTTTGTTCCCCAGATGCTGGTGCTCTTCATCTTCCTCGCGTTCCTCGAAGGCTGCGGCTACATGGCGCGTATCGCTTTTATCATGGACAGAATTTTCCGCAAGTTCGGTCTTTCCGGCAAGTCCTTCATTCCGATGCTCATCGGTACGGGCTGCGGCATCCCCGGCGTTATGGCTTCGCGTACCATTGAAAATGAGCGCGACCGCCGCATGACCATCATGACCACTACCTTTATCCCCTGCGGCGCGAAGCTCCCGATCATCGCTCTGATCGCGGGCGCTCTCTTCAACAACGCCGGCTGGGTGGCTGCCAGCGCCTACTTCGTTGGCGTGGCGGCGATCATCGTTTCCGGTATCATGCTCAAGAAAACCAAGATGTTTGCCGGTGACCCCGCTCCCTTCGTCATGGAGCTTCCCGCTTACCATCTGCCCACTGTCGGCAGCATTCTCCGCTCCATGTGGGAGCGCGGCTGGTCCTTCATCAAGAAAGCCGGCACTGTAATTCTGCTCTCCACCATCGTTCTCTGGTTCCTCCAGGGCTTCGGCTTTGCGGACGGCGGCTTCGGCATGGTGGATGATCTCAACGATTCTATCCTCGCCAAGATCGGCAACGCTATCGCGTGGATCTTTGCGCCTCTCGGCTGGGGCGACTGGAAAGCGGCTGTGGCGACCGTGACGGGTCTGATTGCCAAGGAAAACGTCGTCGGTACCTTCGGCGTGCTCTATGGCGGCTTTGACGAAGTAGCCGAGAACGGCTGGGAAATCTGGGCGAATCTCCGCGAGAACTTCACTGCGCTGTCTTCCTATTCTTTCCTCATCTTCAACCTGCTGTGCGCTCCCTGCTTTGCGGCCATCGGCGCCATCAAGCGCGAGATGAACTCCGCCAAGTGGACTTGGTTCGCCATCGGTTATCAGTGCTGCTTTGCCTATGCGGTGTCTCTGATCGTGTACCAGATCGGCTCCGCTTTCACAGGCAACCTCAATATCGTCGGCCTGATTGCCGCGATCGCTTTGCTGGCCTTCTTCGGCTTCATGCTCTTCCGTCCTTACAAGGAGAGCACCAAGCTTGAGCAGAAAGTCAGAGTCAGCAAGAAATCCAAGTAAATCCAAGAAAACCTGACAAACCAATTGCCCTGTAATACCGTCCGCCGCCCGGGCAGGATCAAACGATTCGTCCGGACGGCGGCGGGCAATCTATAGGAGGGAAAATTTATGTTGGCATTTTTGACAGCCAATCTCGGCAATATCATTGTCAGCCTCGTGCTGATTGTCATTGTAACGCTGATTGTGGTAAATCTGGTCGGCAAAAAGAAAAGGGGTCAGTCCACCTGCGGCTGCGGATGCAGCAATTGTCCCTCCGCCGGCATGTGCCACAAGCAGTAATATAGGATTAGTAAAAGTGTAAGAACTGTGTGAAAATGAATTTTCACACAGTTCTTACACTTTCCATTTCTTTTCACTGGGTCAACGAGTCTGCCGGTTCGGCGGCTGGAGCAGTGGGAGATGTTGTGGTTGTGGTCGTCGTGGAAACAGTGGCTTCGGTTGTAGAGGAGGTGGGGGCAGCGGATGTGGCCGTAGCAGCCTGCGCCTGACTGGCCGCGTTCTTATCAAAATAAGGATTGCCCTTTGACCATTGATCCGAAGGATCCCAGCCGTTGTAGACAGGGTTACTGTTGCGTTTGGGAACCCCAGCGCCGCCAGGTCCTGCTTCGTCGGTAACGGTAACAGGCGTCCCTTCGGGAATATTGTTGAAAATCCATTTGGCGTCCCTGACACACAAACGAACGCATCCCATGGAAGCAGGCGTGCCTAAAGCGTCGTATTCTTCATTTTCCAGCGTGGAGGCATCCTGTTTCAGATAAGGTACGGAGTGAAAAAAATAATTGCCGCCTATGTTCGTGCAAAATTGTCCGTACACGTTGCCCCTCAAAGCGCGCCACCGGTATCTTTTTCTGACCTTATAATAATCTCCTGACGCGGTGGGAGAGGACGGCGCGCCTGTGGAGCAGGTAAATTTTTTGACCTTCATGCCTAACGCGCCGGTTTTGGTTACCTTGTAAACGACAACCGACTGACTGCCTTTATATACGATGATTTTATAGGGCGATGCCTGCGTCTCGGAGGCTTCCGGCTCCGAGGCGGCGGTTGCTTCCGTCCGGGTCGTCTCGGTCAGCGTGGCTTCTGTAGTGGCCTCCGCAGCAGCGTCACCGGAGCTCACGGCGACGGATGTTGGCGTTACCAGCGCACTTGCTTCTGTCCGGGGCGACTGCAACGCGTGAATCGCGAAAAAGTTACACACAATCAAAACAATCGTAACAGCGGCAAGGCATATGGTTCCCTTATACTGCTTTAACAGCACTACGCTCATCTCCAACTGAAAGTTTTATCTTTATAAATCCATGCGATATTGTATTTATAAAATACATTATATCAGATACGCGAGAGGCAAGAATTAAATTTATGTTAATTATTATAGCGATCCAGGTAAGAGCATGAGGATGATGTGTCAGCCAGAGTTAGCTTAATCTAATCCGTTGTCGGCAAAAGCACGGGAGTCGGTTTGAAAAATCCGCCGCGAGAATCGGGCCAAAAGCCCCCGTCGCGGGAATAGGGGGCTTTTTGGGAGGAAACGCTCCCACCTGTATTGGCCTGCGTCCGCGCCAAGACAGGTTCCAAAACCGGTTCTGGGTGTCATTCCTTCCAAAGTAAAAAGGGGGAAGAAAAAACTGATTTTCCTGGTATCCTGAGAAAAGCAGCTTGACAAATGCGGAATCGCATGTTAAAATAAACAAATGAACAATTATTCATTTGTTCGCTATGAATCGTAATCGGAGGCGGGAACATGAGCAAAAAAAGCAAGCCAAAAGAGCATCTGCCCTATATCGGGATCGGGCCGTTGTGCGTGAGCGTGATGATCGCACTGACAGCGGGAGGTATTGTGCTTTCGGAAAAAGGTCTGTTGCCGTGGGGAAAGGCGGCTTTTCTCCGCATGCCCTTTGTGCTGATTGCCGCGCTGCTGATGGTGGCGGGGCTGACAATTTACGGCAATGCGCTGTTCGGCGCGAAAATCGACAGCCACATTCAGTCCAACACACTGGCGCAAAGCGGCGTTTACGCTTGGGTGCGCAACCCGATTTATACGGCGTTTATGATCTTCTGCACGGCGGCGCTGTTCATTGAAGGCAATGTCTGCCTGCTGGTACTGCCCTTTGTATTCTGGGGCTGGATGACGCTGCTTCTTAGACACACGGAGGAAAAATGGCTGCTGGCGCTGCACGGCGAGGTTTACACGGATTACTGCCGCAGGGTCAACCGCTGCATTCCGTGGTTCCCAAAAAATTAGTATAACATATCACAGGAGGAATTTGAATCATGTTTTTGGAACTGAACAATCTGGAAAAATATTACGGAGAGGGCGAGAGCCGCGTCCGGGTGCTGCAAGGCATTACCGCCGGCGTGGAGAAGGGAGACATCTGCGTGATGCTCGGTTCGTCGGGCTGCGGCAAATCCACCCTGCTCAACATCATCGGCGGCATTGAAAAGGCGGACGGCGGCTATGTCAGCATTAACGGGCAAAAGCTCTCCGACATGAACGAAAAGAAGCTCACCCGTTACCGCCGCGACCATCTGGGCTACGTGTTCCAGTTTTACAACCTGATACCCAATCTGACCGTGCGGGAAAATATCGAGGTAGGCGCGTTTCTGGGCAAGAATACGCTCGATGTGGACGATCTGATGAAGACCCTCGGTCTGTGGGAGCACCGCAACAAGATTCCCAACCAGCTCTCCGGCGGTCAGCAGCAGCGCACCGCCATCGGCCGCGCTATCGTCAAAAATCCTGACATTCTGCTGTGCGACGAACCCACGGGCGCGCTGGATTACAAGACCTCCAAGGATATCCTCCAGCTCATCGAGCAGCTCAATCAGAAATACGGCAACACCGTCATCATTGTCACCCACAACGACGCGATCAAAAACATGGCCGATCAGATCATCAAGCTACGCGACGGGCAGATTCGCAAAAATTACCGCAACGAGAGCAAAATCGCCGCAGCCGACCTCGACTGGTAATGGCGGGGAGGGAGTGACGGACGCATGAGTGATATTAAAACATCAAAAAATATAAAAAATCCCCTCGGCAAACGCCTATGGCGGGAACTGACGCAGGATTTCGGCAAATATATGGTGATCTTTGTCTTTATCTTTGCCACCATTACGATGGTTTCGGGGTTTCTGGTTTCGGATATCAGCCTGAAAACGACCTATGACCAGAGCTTTGAGAAATACAACATCGAGGACGGTCATTTCAGTCTGTATATGCCTGCGGAGGAGGACTTCTTTCTCGGCATGGAGCGGCTGTATAAGGTGAAGGTCTATGAAAACTTCTATGTGGACAAGGAAGCGGACAACGGCAGCACCGTGCGCTTTTATAAAATGCGGAGCGACGTCAACCGCGCCGATCTGCTCGACGGGGCTTTCCCGTCCCGGATCAGCGACATTGCCATTGACCGCCTGTATGCGGAAAACAACGATCTGTCGATCGGAGACGCGTTTAAAGTGGACGGCAGAACCTATCATATCTGCGGCATTGTGGCGCTGAGCGATTACAGCGCGCTTTTCAAGAACAACACCGACATGATGTTTGACGCGAAGCAATTCACCGTCGCGCTGGTGACCGACAACGATTTTGAAGCCTTTCCGCTGGCCGACCGCCATTACTGCTACAGTTGGGTCAACAACGACCGTACGCTTTCCGAAGACCAGTGCAAGGAAAAGGCGGAGGATATCATGGAATGGCTGGCCGACCGCGCCATTCTCACAGACTTCCTCAAACGCGCCGACAACCAGGCAATCATGTTCACGGGAACCGATATGGGCAGCGACAAGGCGATGATCATTGCGCTGCTGTATGTCGTGATGGTGGTGATGGCGTTCATCTTCGCGGTGACGGCCACCAATACCATCGAGCAGGACGCGGCCGTGATCGGCACGCTGCGGGCTTCGGGCTATACGCGGGGCGAACTGCTGCGGCATTACATGGCACTGCCGATCATCATCGCCATGATCGCCGCCGTGCTGGGCAACCTTTTAGGCTATACGGTGATGAAAGATTACTTCGCGCGGCTCTATCTGCACAGCTATTCGCTGACGAAGTATATCACGGCGTGGAGCAGCGAGGCCTTCTGGCTGACCACTGTGGTGCCGATCGCGATACTGATTGCGGTGAACGCGGCGGTGATTTCCCGCAAACTGCGGCTGTCCCCGCTCCAATTCCTGCGCCGTGACCTGAGCGCCAAGAAGAAGAAAAAGGTCATGCACCTCTCCGGCAAACTGCCTTTCCTTTCGCGCTTCCGCCTGCGGGTGATCTTCCAGAACATCCCGTCCTTTGTCATGCTCTTTTTCGGCATATTGTTTGCCAACCTGATTCTGCTCTTCGGCATTATGATGTCGCCGCTGCTGGCCGAATACAAAGAACAGGTGCTTGACAGCAAGATCTCCAATTACCAGTATATCCTGCGCGCGCCGGTCTCCACCAGTGACGCAAAGGCGGAGAAATACTGCGTGGGCGAGCTGCTCGACAAGGATTACGGCGAAGAAATCACGGTCTACGGCGTGAAGAAGGACAGCGACTACCTCAAAGACGAGATGCCGACAGGCAAAAACGAAGTGCTGGTGTCAGAGGGATACATTGCCAAATACCACCTTGCAGTGGGCGGCGAGGTCACGCTCAAGGAAAAATACAGCAGCAAGGAATACACCTTCCGCATTGCCGATACCATTCATTATCCCGCGTCGCTGACGGTGTTCATGAGCGACACGCAGTTCCGCGATCTGTTCGACAAGGACGACGATTATTTTACGGGCTACTTTACCGACCGCAGGCTCGACGACATTGACGACGCGTATGTCGCCTCCGTGATCACCGAGCATGATTTGATTGTCGTAGCCGATCAGCTCGACGATTCGATGGGACTGGTGTTCCCGATTATGGGCGGATTTGCGATTATCCTTTACATGGTGATGATCTTCATGCTCTCCAAGCTGATACTGGAGAAGAACGCCAATGCCATCTCCATGACCAAGATACTGGGGTACAACGGACGCGAAATCGGCAGGCTCTATCTTTCGGCCACTGCGTGGGTGGTGCTGCTGTCGCTCTTTGTGACGCTGCCGATTGTCAGCGTGCTGATGGAGTGGATTTACGGCGTGTTCATGCTGGAAATGCATGGCTGGATGGATTTCTTTGTCGCGCCTGTCACCTATGCCAAGATGCTGGCCATCGGCGTGGTGTCTTACTTTGCGGTGAGCTTGCTGCAATACATCCGCATCCGCAAAATCCCCATGAACGAAGCGCTGAAGAACAACGAATGATTGGGGTAAGAAAAAAAGAAAAAAAGCGTAGCGCAGCGCATAACTAGCGAGCGTCTTTTTTCCACGCTCGCTGCGCTCGCTAGTTACGCTTCGCTTTTTCTTCTTTTTCTTTTTTGTTTATTCCTACCCCTCTAAATTTTCATTCAGCGACATCGGCAGGCACTTCCCATAAGGAGGCGCCTGCCGATGTTTTTTAGCTATTTGTTGTACGGTGAGGGCAAAATCCTCAAAATTTCCGTTGAAAAAACCACGAGTTAATAGTATAATAAAATCATACTGTTTGACAGTCAAATGTTGAAACGGAAGGCGGAGACTTATGAGCAATAACATTCACTCATCAGAGCGTGCCCCGGACAGGAAAAGCGCGGCGCTGTGGGGGGGACTCTCCTTTGCGCTGCCGGCTGCGGTGATGACGCTGCTGCTGGCGGTGTACGGCATCACGCCGTTCGGAGACGGCACGCTGATCACACAGAACGGCGCGGCTTGGTTCGAGAGCTTTACCCGTCTGTATGACGGGGTGGTGTCGGGCGAAGGCGTGTTTTATCACCTGAATGTCGGATACGGCAGCAGCTTTTACTCGGAATTTGCCGAGGGGCTGTGTTCGCCCTTCCTGTTTTTCGCCCTGTTTTTCGGCTCGAAGCATCTGGCGGCGGCCTATTCCTTCATCACCGTACTGCGCACTGGCGCGTCGGGACTCACCGCATGGTGGATGCTCCGTAAATGCGCGGCGCGCAGCATGCCGTTTTCCTTTGCGCTGGCCTGCGGCTACGCACTGGGAGGGTTTACGGCGTGTGCCACCTATTATCCCTCGATTGCCGACGCGGCGGTGTTCTTTCCGCTGCTGGCGATGGGAATTTATGTCTATGTCTATGAATCGCGCCCGCTCAAGCTGTTTCTGTTCGGAGCATTGTTTTTCCTCACTTCGCCGCGGCTGGTGCTGATGGGGTTGTTGCTTTCGT
>CADCNI010000038.1 GCA_902802795.1 uncultured Ruminococcus sp. | reverse complement strand
AGCCTGTTTAGAATCCCTTCGCGCACGTCCTGCTTGCATCTTTTCCGCCATATTTCGTGAATTCGCCTTGCAATACGACAGTATGGCGGCGGCGAATTCTCTTCATCTGGCGAAAAATCTGACGGCGCAGTACGCACACGCCGAGATTCTAAACAGGCTCTAAAACGCTGCCCGTCATGACAACCGCATTTCGGACAGCGTTTTGGAATCACTTATTTCTATTTTTCATGCTTGACGTTATGCCGGAAGAGCCGCTTTTCGCTTTTTCATCAGGAAAGTTGCCAGGAAGCCCAGACCCGCACATGCCACCAACAGACAAATGCCCAGCACCGGCCGGAACCGGATCCATGCGATGGAAATAATCAGCAGCGAATGCACCAGCGCGATCAGGAATTCCACCAGAATCAGCGCGCTGTTGATCACGCCGCCGACCAGCGGAATAAAGGAGGCTATCTTGGTAAGCGGCGTAATCAGCGAAAGATAGCCGACAAAGATCATAAACGCACCCAGACCGCGGAAAAGCCATTTCATCATCTTATCCTGCTGGCGCATATCGGTAATCATTTCAGCGGTGGTATGGATGCCGCCGGTAATGTAATTGACGCGCTTCTCCTGCTGCGACACATAACTGGTGAACGTGGTACCCACCGGCTGCGCAATCAGGCTGACTTCTTTCCAGTTGTTGTATTGCCAGACAATTCTCACATCACCGATCTGAGGCGTGTTGAGATCCTTCGACGTAGTCACATAAGAACCCGACAGCGTGCAGTCCTCCGGCAGCGTCAAACCCGCGCTTTTCGGCTCCAGTGCCGTGTCTGTCGCCATGTTTTCGATCTGCTGACTGCTCAGATGGAAATTACCCAGTTTCACTGTTTCCGCGTAATAAACGGTACTCTGGTAAGGCACCGTGGAGGGATTCTCGTGTCCGGAGGTGCGGTGAAAATCTGACGAGTCGATCAACCGCTGGCTCCACACCTTTTTGTAAGAATAGGTCGTGTCCCCGTCGTCATCCGTATCGGAATCTTCCTCCCACTGGTAGATTTCCACGACTCTTTTGAGCGCCGCCGTGTGAACATTCACCTGAAAAACATCATCGGTCAGCTTTTCATCCTCCACGATGATTCTGCCGCTTACCGATACCAGTTTTCCCTCATACTGCGACGGGTCGCTGTTGGAAACGATATCCACCACATTCGCCTCCACCTCGTTGGTGGTCTTGATGTTGCGGACATTGTTGCCCTCGTTCCACCACAGTAGCCCTGTGCCGACCACAATCATGATCAGACCGCCGACGATACTGCCAATAATGCCGCCGTTTTTACTGTTGCTATTCGCCATTTTGTTCCTTCCTTTCGGATAAAGATGGTGCATTGACGATTGCCGGAAAGACAACCGTATTGCAAAAAAATTATATCATATTCCTTTTAGAATTACAAGTTTTTTGTTTATTTTTGATATATTTTTTTAATAGCTCAGATCTTTCATATAGTCTCCTCACCGCTCCACACAAGCGTGCCGTCCTCCCGCCGGATCGCTGTAGGCGGTTCCAAAAAGAAAGGTAACTCGTTTTCCTTTCCGGCAGATGTGAGGCATTGTCTGTCAATGGAAATTTCTATCAAATCGCCTGCCTGCTTGGGGAAATCCGCGGGACACTGTAAAATCCGGGTGATTCTCAGTGTGCAGGCGTAATATTCTTTGTAGTCCGGATCGTCTTCTTCCAGACAATTGCACGACTCATAGCAGGTGTCGATCACCCCTTCGAGCATCAGGCCGAGGTCTTTCCATTCCACCCGCAAAAGGGTATCGCCGGGTTCACGGAATACCCTTCGCATCATTTCATCCATTACCGGCACGGTACGCCGCCTCCTCCCTATTTCGCCTTGTGCGCCGAACGCACCGCTTCACAAAGGCAATCCAGCAAGCCCTGTGTGATTTCTTCCGCCGTTTCGGCAGACAGCGGTTGCAGATTGATCGCGGTGGCGGCAAGGCGCAGAAACAGCCGCGACGTTCCGTCAAATCCGCCCGGCTCCGCTTGCTCCGGCTCATAATACCAGATCTTCACAATGCCGCTGTCAGGCGCGTTCTCCTGCCATGTCACATGCCCGAAGACAATGCGGCATATATCGCTTTCCCATCGCCCGATGATTTCTTCAGCGGCAGTATCAGAAATGCCGGGGAACAAATCGTTCACCCGCGCCGCATTTTCGCGGTGCAGCATGACCATATGAAACTGCGCTGCCGTGCGTGTGTCATTGCCGGACACAGCATCCGAAACAATCCCCCGCCATGCTCCCACGCGCCTGCTGTGACGGTCATCGTCCCACGGACGGCAGAAAAACAGATCGCTGTTCATCCTTTCGGCTCCTCTCGTTCAGACTGTCGCAAAATACAAATCATTGAGGGACAGACCGTCTTCGCTGACTGCGTCGTGTGACGCGTGCCAGCACACCTCCGGCGTAAACGCCCGCAGCGCCGCCGGATCAACATGCCATTGAAGCGCGTCCACCTCCTCGACCTCCTCCACATACAACGCGGAAAACACCTGCGCGACATGTGCATTGACGCTACGCAGTCCGCGTACAAACGCCACGCCTATTTTCGCGTGCAGCATACAAAAAAATCCGTCGTCCGTCCAACCGCGCGCCCATTCCTCCCCCGCGCCGTTGTCCCAGTCCAGGCGCAGCGACGGTTCCGCCTGCCGCAGCGCATCGAGAATATTTTGAAATTCTGCCGTATCGCGGTATATTTTCTTTGCCTTGGCGTGGAGAAACACCTCATTGCAGCTTTTCAGCCTGCCGTCAGACGTGGGCTTCCGTTGCGCGATTCTCTGCTCCAGTTCTCTTTGCAGCTCGTCAAACTCCTCATCGGAGCAGGTAAAGGGACTGATCGCGTTCCGCAGAAGCTGCCGCTTCCCCGCCGCCTCCATGCGTTCCCATCGCTGCGGGTTATCCTGTCTGTAGCGGCAAAGCTGCTCTAAAATCCGCTCGCGGTAATCGGGACGGCGGCACAGCATCCGCCAATCCGACCAGCGTTCCTTTCCTTTCGTCTCCTGTTCATACTGCGCCAGCAAATCCACCAACTCGCCGCAAAATTTCGCCGTAAAAGGACTTACTGCCACCTCGTGATTGACGGGAGCGGGGTGAAATTTGGCTTCCATGATGATTTTATACAAATTCAGCAAGTCATGATAATCCGTCAGTTTAAATGGAATATCAGACATTTGAAACGCCCCCTTTTAACCAAAATAATAAGTACAACATCAGCATAACACAGAAAACCGCCTCCTGTCAAGCAGACAAGAGACGGTTTTCGATTGGCATACAAAAAGCGAAACAAACAGATGGATGGATAACAATAAAAATGGAAATTGAAAATCAGTCGGCAAACATGGGGGTGGAGAGGTAACGCTCGCCTGTGTCGGGGAGCAGCGCCACAATGACCTTGCCCTTGTTTTCGGGACGCTTGGCAAGCTGTGTCGCCGCGAATACCGCCGCGCCGGAGGAAATGCCGACCAGCAGACCTTCGCCGCGCGCGAGTGCCTTGCCCGTCGCGAAAGCGTCCTCATTTTCCACGGCGATGATCTCGTCGTAAATCTCCGTGTTCAGCGTGTCGGGAACAAAGCCCGCGCCGATGCCCTGGATCTTGTGAGGGCCGGGCGTACCCTTGGAAAGAACAGGAGAGCCTGCGGGTTCCACAGCGACAATCTTGACGTTGGGATTCTGGCTCTTGAGGTATTCGCCCACGCCGGAAACCGTGCCGCCGGTGCCGACGCCCGCCACAAAAATGTCAACCTTACCGTCGGTGTCGTTCCAGATTTCGGGACCGGTTGTGGCGAGATGCGCCTTGGGATTGGCGGGATTGGTGAACTGGCTGGGAATAAAGCTGTTGGGAGTCTCCTTGGCCAACTCATCCGCCTTGGCAATGGCGCCTTTCATACCCTTGGAGCCCTCGGTCAGAACCAACTGCGCACCGTAGGCTTTGAGCAGATTGCGGCGCTCTATGCTCATGGTTTCGGGCATGGTGAGGATCACCTTATAGCCTCTCGCGGAAGCGACCGCCGCCAGACCGATGCCGGTGTTGCCGCTGGTAGGCTCAATAATGACGGAGCCGGGTTTGAGCAGACCTTTCTCTTCCGCGTCGTCAATCATCGCCTTAGCAACTCTGTCCTTGACGCTGCCTGCGGGGTTGAAATACTCGAGCTTGGCGTAAATATCGGCTTCCAGTTCGTTGGAAGCGATATAGTTGGTCAGACGGAGCAAGGGAGTGCCGCCAATCAGGTCGGTAATTCTGTCATAGGTTTTCATTTTGCATTTCTCCTTTGGTAGTGGTTGTTTTTGAATGATTTAAGTTTAGCCTATAAACCTATAAGTTTTATAGGCATTATATCACCTATTTCCGGTTTTGTCAAGTCTTTTTTTGCAATTCATTTTTTCTTTTTGGGATAAACAAAAGAACCCCCCATTTCTATTGCTATTACACATTTTCCCTATCGTGCATTTTCTTTGAAATCTGAGTTAAAAAATAAAAAATAAAAAAATCAAAAATAATACTTGACAAATGGAATAATAGCTGTTATAATGATGAAGCTGTCACGCGAGGCAAGCGATAATGGCCCGGTAGTTCAGCTGGTTAGAACGCTAGCCTGTCACGCTAGAGGTCGACGGTTCGAGCCCGTTCCGGGTCGCCAATATGCTGTTATAGCTCAGTAGGCAGAGCACTTCCTTGGTAAGGAAGAGGTCGGCAGTTCGAATCTGCCTAACAGCTCCAGAGTTCCCCGAAATACTTCTCTTAGTATTTCGGGGTGTTTTCTTATAGCAATCCAAATAATCAGGGAGACAAAAGGAGGCGATGATGGTGAGTGCAGGGCAAGGCGGAGGACGACGGTGGGCTGGCGCCCACCTAGGACAACAACGCAGCCATGCGCTCACCAGCGCGCCAAACTTGTCTTTTTGTTTGTTTGGATTGCTATAGTATATCATTTATTCTTCTTTGTTTCATTCAGGAGTGATACGTTCAATGGATCATCAAAATACCAATCTTCCGCCTGAAGAATTCAGTGAATTTAATGCCTTTAACCCAAAAGAAAGCTTTGACGTTGGTAATAAAAAACCCCCGAAAAATGAGCTTCCCCGTCAAAATAAAGATGGGAAGAGACCCTCAAAAAAGCGCTGGCTCGCCATTGTAGTCACTGCCGCCGCAGTGACTATGGTTTCCGCCGCCGCTGTTACGGCTGTCATGGTCTACAACCATAACCAAACCTTTGTTCAATACGATAAAAAAGAAACCGTCTTTGTATCAGAAAGCGACAGCTTAAACATTCATTTAATTTCCAATGACGTCATCGGTACAGGCATGCTCTTTGAGGACGCCGATATTCTGGAAGCTCCCGACGCCAACGCTAAAGTCATTCATACGCTCCCTGCCGGTAGCGATCTGATGATCTACGAGGCTGTCGGAGATTACCTGAAAGTCAGTGACTCTCAACAGATGAACAGAGGCTATGTCCTTAAAGAAAAAGTCAACACTGGCGCGCTTGATTTTGATGAAACCGCGGTAGAATCGGAGAAGAAAGAAGATAAAAAAGACGACAAGAAAAAGAAAGACGAGAGTGACAAAATCACTACCCAGACGATCAATCCTGCCACGGACTTTCCTGTCAATTCATCCCCGTATTTTATTTACGTTGAAAAAGGCTCCCATACCATTACCATTTACGGAAAGGACAACGACGGCAAATATACCGTTCCCAAGCGCACTTTCCTGACCGCGACAGGCAGAACCGCTTCCCTCACGCCCGTCGGTAATTTCACCATTTCCGCCAAGGAAAAATGGCACTCATGGGGAAAATCCTATTCACCCTATTGCAGCAAGTATTATGGCGGACTGTTCTTTCACGGCCCTCTGTATAAAGAAACGAACTTTGGCACGCTGTATCCCAATTCGGTTAATCAGATCGGTACCAACGCTTCTTCGGGTTGTATGCGAACCAGCGTGCAGGCAGCGCATTTTATCTATCAGTTCTGCTGGGTGGGAACCAACGTCAAAATTGTCAACGGTTCTCCGCTGGGCAGATACGCTGACAAACCGTCTGTCGCTTCACAATATTATGACCCTGCCACCAACAGGGCGCCTGTTGCCGGAATTGCCTTTGATTCAGGCAACAAAACCATCAAAACAGGAGAATCCTTTAAGGCTACGGTCATATTTACACCCGAAATCGCTTCTGAAAAGGACTGCACTTGGACAACCAGCAACAAAAACATTGCAACTATCAAGGCAAACGGTGACACCTGCACCATTACCGGCAAATCTGTCGGTACCGCCCTTATCACCGCGACGTCTGTGGACGGCGGCTACACAGCCAGCATCAAAGTGACTGTCACCGATTCCAACACATCAGAAACAACCAGTTCCACTGAACCGGAATCCTCCATTACATCTGATATCAGTTCGGAATCTTCCTCATCTCAAAGTACCTCCGATGCTTCCTCAGCACAGAGTTCCCCCGACACATCTGTCACCTCTGCCGAAACTTCCCCTTCCGTTCCTTCGGAAACCTCCTCCCCGACTCAGACTCCCGATATGGAGACAGGTGACTAATCCTATCACAATCCATTCAGCAGGCAAAACGCTCACCTCCGTTGTGTCTGCTGAATTTTTTTATTAGTCTTATACAATATTTTTAAAAAAATCCTGCCATAAAACAGCAGACAAACATCCTTGCAATGATTTGACATTTGACATCAAATCGCTTATAATATGATAATAAGCATAGTGCTTTTTTCAATATCACGAATATCGCGAATATCGCTGCGTCTGAAAGCGCGGCACCATTCCATCCACGTAAAGGAACTTGATAATGAAAAAAAATAACTTTGAAATCGGTAGTTGTCCGGGAACCTGCGGCAATAGCAGCTATTGCGGCGCAGCATTCAGCGAACCTGACGTCGATAAGCCGCACGAGGGCTGCGATAAGCCGCACGAGGAATGCGGCGTGTTTGGCGTGTATTCCTATTCGGAGGAACTGGCAGTAGCGCCCTGCGTCTATCACGGACTGGTCGCTCTCCAGCATCGCGGACAGGAGAGTTGCGGCATTGCCGTGAGCGACAGAGGCGTCTTTAACCACCACAAGGACATGGGACTTGTCAGCGAAGTCTTTAACAAAGAGATTCTCGACGGACTGCCCGGACAAGCCGCCATCGGTCATGTCCGCTACTCCACCGCCGGCGGTTCGGTGCGTGAAAACAGCCAGCCGCTGGTCATGCGTTACATCAAAGGTTTCCTCGGACTGGCACACAACGGCAACCTGACCAATGCCCACGAGCTTCGCAGCGAACTGGAAGAACGCGGCGCGATTTTTCAGACCACCATTGACTCGGAGGTCATTGCCTACACCATCGCCCGGGAACGACTGAACTACCATTCTGTGCAGGAGGCGGTCAAAGCCGCCATGCAAAGACTGCACGGCGCCTATTCGCTGCTGGTGATGAGTCCCCGCAAGCTGATTGCCGCCCGCGACCCTAAGGGCTTTCGTCCGCTTTGCATGGGCCGCATTGACAACGATATCGTGTTTGCCAGCGAAAGCTGCGCGCTGGACGCTGTGGGAGCCCAGTTTATGCGTGATGTGGATCCTGGCGAGATCATTACCTGCGACGAAAAGGGCATACACAGCGACCGCTCCCTGTGCACCAAGGACATCGCCCATTGCGTGTTTGAATACATCTACTTTGCCCGCACCGACTCGGTGATCGACGGCGTATCGGTTTACGACTCGCGCAGACAAGCTGGCCGCCAGCTTGCCAAGCAGAAGCCGGTGGACGCGGATATCGTCATTGGCGTACCCGAATCGGGCATCGACGCGGCCATCGGCTACGCGGAAGAATCCGGCATCCCCTACGCCAAGGGCATTATCAAAAACAACTACATAGGCCGCACTTTCATCAAGCCCGACCAATCCCAGCGCACCAACGCCGTGCGTCTGAAACTTAACGCCCTCAAATCCATCGTGGGCGGACGCAGAGTAGTTATGCTTGACGACTCCATTGTGCGCGGCACCACTATGCAGCGCATTGTCAGCATGCTGCGTGAAGCCGGCGCCAGCGAAGTGCATGTTCGCATCAGTTCCCCCGCTTTCCGCAATCCCTGCTTCTACGGCGTGGATATTCCCTCGGCGGAGGATCTGATCGCCAATCAGCACACCGTTGAGGAAATCACGGAATTGATCGGAGCCGATTCTCTCGACTTTCTCGACCTCGACGCGATCGGCAAGCTGACCTGCGGCAAGAAAATGCCGCTCTGCACCGCCTGCTTTGACGGACGTTATCCCGACGGCATTACCACCCACCACATGAGCAAGGACGACAAGATTTTATAATCTTTTATCATTTCTCCCTCTCTTACTTCTCCCTAAAAACTAAACAAAGGACTGACCGCAATGAAAGACATTTATGAGACGCCTCTTGCCTCCCGCTATGCGAGCAAGGAAATGCAGTACCTCTTCTCCCCTGACATGAAATTCCGCACCTGGCGCAAACTGTGGATTGCGCTGGCCGAGACCGAGCAGGAACTTGGTCTGGACATCACCGACGAGCAGATCGCGGAACTGAAAGCACACGCGGAGGACATCAATTATGAAGTGGCGCAGGCGCGTGAAAAGGAAGTGCGTCACGACGTGATGAGCCATGTGTACGCTTACGGGCAGCAGTGTCCCAAAGCGGCGGGCATCATTCACTTAGGCGCGACCTCCTGCTATGTGGGTGACAACACCGACGTGATCGTGATGACCGAGGCCATGAAGCTGATCCGCAAAAAGCTGGTCAACGTGATTGCGGAACTGGCGAAATTCGCGGACGAATACAAGTCTCTCCCCACGCTCGCTTTCACCCATTTCCAGCCTGCACAGCCCACTACCGTCGGCAAACGCGCCGCTCTGTGGCTGCAGGACCTTGTGATGGATCTCGAAGATGTGCAGTATCAGCTCGACAATGCCAAGCTCCTCGGCTGCAAGGGTACCACCGGCACACAGGCGAGCTTCCTGGAACTCTTTGACGGCGACCATGAGAAATGCCGCGAAATTGACAGACGCATTGCCGAAAAGATGGGCTACAGCGGCTGCTTTGCGGTATCGGGTCAGACCTACAGCCGCAAGCTGGACAGCCGTATTCTCAATGTGCTGTCGGGCATCGCCCAATCCGCCACCAAATTTTCCAACGACATCCGCCTGCTCCAGCACCTCAAGGAAATTGAGGAACCTTTTGAAAAGGGACAGATCGGTTCTTCCGCCATGGCGTACAAGCGCAACCCCATGCGCAGTGAGAGAATTGCTTCTCTGGCGCGTTATGTGATGGTGGACGCGCTCAATCCCGCCATCACCACAGCGACCCAGTGGTTTGAGAGAACCCTTGACGACAGCGCCAACAAGCGCATCAGCGTTCCCGAAGCTTTCCTCGCGGTAGACGGCATTCTCAGCCTCTATCTCAACGTGGTGGACGGTCTGGTGGTTTATCCCAAGGTCATCCATCAGCGCCTGATGAAGGAGCTTCCCTTTATGGCAACCGAAAACATCATGATGGACGCGGTCAAGCGCGGCGGCAACCGTCAGGAGCTTCACGAGAGAATCCGCGTGCATTCCATGGAAGCCGGCAAGCAGGTCAAGGTCGAGGGCAAGGAAAACGACCTTCTCGAAAGAATCGCGGCGGACGAAATGTTCGGCGTGACGCTCGACGAGCTCAAGGCGCTTCTCGACCCCTCGAAATACGTCGGCAGAAGCCCCGAACAGGTCACGGAATTCCTCACCGAATGCGTCAATCCCCTCTTGGAGCAGTACAAGGGCGAACTGGGCGTGAAAGTCGAAATCAACGTGTAATTTATTAAAATCGGTTTCGCTGTCGCTTCCCACTTTTATTCCGGACTTCCGGCGTTTGAAATGGGAAACGGTTCTACTATAAGAACAGGCATCATGCTGATTATTCTGTCGCTTTTCTGCCGCTATGGTGCGGAGCTGACCGAAAAATCGGGTGCTGCGGTTGAGAATGCAGTGCCTGCTGTCGCGGAGGAAGTCCCCGAAACGGAACCGGAACCGTCCACCGATGCGTAATAAAGCACCAACTTAGACACCAACTTAGACACCAACTTAGACACCAACTTAGACACCATCTTTGATGAAAAAACACCGCCGAAAACCGTCATGAAAAATGACAGTCTTCGGCGGTGATTTTTTTGTATTTTATCGGCAGCCCGTCTTTTGATAAAACAGCTTTTCCAGCTCGTCTTTCATTGCATCGCCGCAACCGTCGCGCAGCACCGCGCGACCGCCGCACAAGCCGACAATCGCCCCGTGGGACTGCCGGTAGGCAATCTCGGTGAAAGAGGCATACACTCGCGCCGCCTCCCGTATGCGCCAGTGCGGAACAAAGCCGCTCAGCATTTTGGAAAAATCTCCCACGGTTTGCCATTCGCCGCACTCCCCTTGCAGAAATGCCGCGAGATCGTCGGCACAAACGCTTCCCTCATTGAGCGAAAAGGCAGTCACTTGCGGCGCTAATCGCTGCGGGAGATCTGTCTCGCTGTCGTAACACAGCTCGCTGAGAAATTCCCTTCCGCTGTCCAGTATTTTCTCCACCGCCTCCTCGCTGACGTTCCGCAGCAGCAGATGGGTGCCGAACACCCGCGTGCTTTCCGTTCCCTTTTTCTCTGACAGGGAAAGCGCGTCGGCATAGGGAAATAATATCTGACTGTAGGTCACGGGAAAGTCCATCAGACAATGCAGCATACGCCATGACGCAAAAGAACAAATGGAAATCTCCTCAGCGCTGCGGCACGCGCCGCCGCCGCCCCATTGTATTCCGATGATGGTTTCGTTCCGCATTATAATATCCCCACCGCTTTCATAATGTCGAGCGCCACGAAGCCCTTGGGCTGGTTGCCGTTGACGGTAATGTCCGCCGCCGCCCGGTAAATGCCGTCCCGCTTGGCGTACAGCTCACGGATGGCGGCCATTTTATCCTCGCATTGCAGCAGAGGACGCGTAGTGTCCCCCGCGAGTCGCTCATAGATCACTTCGGGCGTCACGTCGATCAGCACCAGCACGCAGCCCTTGCGCAGCGCGTCGATATTGCGCTGAAACGTAAGCGCGCCGCCGCCTGCCGAAACAATCAGCCGCTCGCGCTGAGAGAGCGAGGCGCAGACTTCATGTTCGCGGTCACGGAAATACGCTTCCCCGTGATCGCGAAAAATTTCGCTGACACTCATGCCCTCCGCCTGCTCGATCAGCCTGTCGGTGTCCACCAGCTCCCGCTTGGTGTTAAAAGCCAGCTCATTGCCGACCGTGGTTTTGCCGCAGCCCATAAAGCCGAACAGCACAATATTCTGGTTCATCATCTTTTGGATTCCTGCCTGTCTTATTTCTTTTCGGTAAAATGCTCGTTCATGTAAGCGGTCGCCTGCGCAATCACCTTTTCCACATCCGTCTGCGCAAAAGAAACGTCCAGCCAGATTTCCTGCGCCGCCGCCGCCTGCCATACCAGCATCGGCATACCGCCCTGTACCTTGCAGCCCGCCGCCTTGGCCGCTTTGAGCAGCGCGGTCTCTTCCGGATTGTACACCGCGTCGAACACTGCTTTGCAGTGACCGAGCAGCTCCTCTTTCACCGGCATATTCCCCACCTTCGGGTACATGCCCACCGGCGTGGCGTTGACCAGCAGATCAAATTCGCCGCTCAGCTCCGTGATGTTGACAATCGTGATCTTTGTGTCGGGGTGATGCGTCAGAATTTCTCCGCGGATGGTTTCGGCTGCGGGGATATCGCTCTCCAGCACGCCAAAGGTGATGGCGCAGCCCGCGCGCGCCGCTTCGCCGGCAAAGACGCGGCATACGCCGCCCGCGCCGAGAATCGCAACATCCCCCCGCAGCGGAATATCCGCTGCCGCCAGCGCCCGCACAAAACCGGTCGGGTCGGTGGTGCGCCCTGTGCGGTCGCTGCTTCGCACCGTATTGACCGAGCCGTATTCCTTCGCCACGCCTTCGAGCGAGTTCATAAAGGGAATCACTGCCGCCTTGAAGGGAATGGTGACATTAAAGCCGTCCAGTTCGTCCATCAGACGGTGGATTTCGGCGGTAACGCGTTCAGGGTCCACATCGACCACGGTATAATCCGCGTCAATGCGGTTAAGCTTGAAAAGCTCGGTGTGAATAAAAGGGGACATGGTGTGACCGATCGGATGCCCGATCACGGCAAAATGCTGGGTTTTCATAGGGTAAATCTCCTGTCTTTTTGAACTAAAAATGAAAAAATGGAAAATTTGAAAAAAATTACAATAAAAATATTGACAAACAGCCCGCTTGCTAATAATATCTTAGTAGTGGCTTTTATCTGATGATACATCCGGCAGGCGTTCCGGTTGGAACGCATTCGGGTAATATTATATTATCACACTTGTCCGCGAATTTCAACAGATTTATGCATAGCCCGTATTATCCTCAAAGGAGGTGCTTTTTGTGGTATTTGAGAAAGTAAAGAATATCCTTGCCGATCAGTTTGACGTGGATGAGGACTCCATTACCATGGAGACCAATATCCAGGATGATCTCGGCGCCGATTCCCTCGACGTCATGGATCTGATGATGACGCTCGGCGATGAATTTGACACGCAGGTGGATGAATCGGAAATCGAAAACATCACCACCGTAGGCGCTTTGGTCAACTTCATCGAAGCCAACACCTGATGAGTCGTATAGGAAGCATCAACCGGTCAATAAAACAAATACCGCCGCAGTGGTTTATATCACTTGTCGGCGGTATTTGTTTTAAAATGGAAGGTGAAAAAAAGAAATCTCTGTTAAAAGCAAAAATAACAATCAGGACCACTGCCGCCAATCCACATCATACGATATGTTGACCCATTCGCCCTTATCATTAAGACGAAAGGCGCTGTAGGGCGGCGCGTCCAGCAGGGACAGTGTGTCGGGACAATAATTGACAACCGTATTCAGGTCATATACCCCGTTGCATCGGGAGTTGGAAAGATATTCGTTGCTTTCGGTTCCTGTGAAAAAACGCCAACCACTGTCGTACATGGAGGATGGCATCACGCGATAGATCAGCGCGACCGGAATGCCATCCACCAAGACCGTATCGGGTGCGATACAAAGGCCCCGATTGCGCACAAAGGATTTTAAATTTTCACGGGGAATTTTAAAATTCTTCAACCGAATCGCTCCTTTCACACATACGTTGCGTCCCATTCTTTTGGTTTGCTTATATCATACAACGTAAAATGTGATATTTTTGCGATTTTTTGTGAATAGACTATAAACTTTTCATACAACAACCACACCGATGACAGGTTTATCTGCGGATAACGCCGATACCGATGAGACCGGGACCGGTATGCACGCCCAATGCCGCGCCGATCTGACCCGTGATGGTGACTGTCCCATTGACGATGACGCCCTCCGCCTTGTTGCGTGTGTGCAGACCGTCCATCTCCGCACAGCCATTCATAACTGCCAGCTCTACCTTATCGGCGCCTTTGGCGAATTCGGCAGCGAGGTCGATCACTTTCTGGATGGCACGGGTACGCCCAATTGCCTTGCCTGCTGTGTAATAGACGCCCTCCTCATTGCAGGAGATGATGGGCTTCAGGCTGAGCGACGCCCCCAGCATGGCAGTCACCAAGCCGATTCTGCCGCCCTTTTGCAGATATTTGAGCGTATCAACGCAGAAAAAGACCTTGGAACGGGGAATTTCCCGTTTGATGTTGACAATCAAGTCTTCCCAGCTCATGCCTTCGTCATTAACCATCTGGGCCGCGCGGATGGCAACCAATCCGGATCCGATGGAGATATTTTTGGTGTCAACCACCGATACATCGAGGCCTTCATACTCCTCCCCCATCAGCCGGATCATGTTGCAGGTGCCGCTGAGTCCCGAAGAAATCGTCACCGCCAGCACATGCTCATAGCCGTCCGCCTTGATGCGGTCAAACATGGCGTTGACCATGCTCCCATCGGGTAGCGACGTCTTGGGGATTTCGGTGGGCAGCAGCTCATACATTTCATGTGGCTGAATGTCCACCCCGTCCAGACACTGTCTGTCCGTGTAATTGATGAGAAGCGGCAGCCAGTAGATGCCGTACTTCTCCCGGAAATTCGGCGGCACATCCGTGCCGGAATCCACCAGAATGGCGATTTTCTGTTTGTTCATCATGTCACATAACCTCACTTAAAAAATCTAAAAAAATATCTATTTTTTTCTCAACAATCTCTCAAAAATTCATTTTTCTCAACACAATTTTCAAAGCATGCTCATTCTTTCGCGCCCGACTCGTCCTCACGAGTCACCGATTCTCACGAGTCACCGATTCTCACGAATCACCGACAGCATCTTTGCCGCAAAAATCTTCGTGGCAAAGGAACACGCCGCCATCGTAATCATGCTGTCCTCCGATGCAAACGCAAAGCGCACCTCGGCGGTTTGTTCCGGCTGCAGCAGGCTTTCCGCTACCGTGCGCAGCGCACGCTCTACATAATCGCAAAAACTGTCATAGGACGCCCCGCTGTCGCTGCCCCTGACCACGGTATCAATGCCCAGCCGCACATCCCCGATAGCCAACGACTGCTTGAGCACGGTGATGACGATCAGTCTCCCGATATGCTCGCGACTGTATTTCTTTTTTTCCGGTTTTCCCACAATCCCCAGTTTGACATAATTGTTGATCATCGACGAGGTGATGAACGCTTCTCCGTTATAGCCTAAAATGGGAGACAGCGCCTTTTCGATCACGGTCACCACCTGATCCATATATAAGCCAAGCGTGGGAATCTGCTCCCATCGCGGCAGCCGGAACGAGGCAACACTGTCTGCAAACACCGCCATTCTCTCATCATTGCCAAAGTTTAAATGATTCAAACAATCCCTCCTGTTCATACAAGGCACACAAAAAGCTCATCCAAACAATGTAATCTGATTTTTATAATTAGATTATATCGTTTTTTACTCTTATTGTCAATAGGGCATCTGCCTTTCCTCAAACTAATGAAAAACCGCCTTGATTCTCAAAGCGGTTTTTTTCATGTTACCTTTTGCTGACCATCCGGCCGGAAGTCAAACTTGTTTCATTATAGCAATCCAAACAAACAAAAAGACAAGTTCGGCGCGCCGGTGAGCACATCCTAGGTGGGCGCCAGCCCACCGTCGTCCTCCGCCTTGCCCTGCACTCACCATCATCGCCTCCTTTTGTCTCCCTGATTATTTGGATTGCTATAATAGAGTGTCTCATAGATTTTTTTGGCGCGTTCCACTTTGTGCACATAGTGCTCGGTGTCACGAAAAGGGATGGTATCAAGCGTCTTGCCGTCAGAGGAAAGCATCTCGTCACTCAACCATTGACTGACCCGTCCCATGCCCGCGTGATAGGCGGCAATAGCGAGTTTTTCATCCCCGAATTCACTGCTGAGCAGCGAAAGAAAATACACGCCATACCGTATGTTGGTTTCGGGATCAAAAATGTCGGTGTACGGGCCAGCCTCCCCTTCATCCTTGGAGCGCAGCCATTCAAAAGTCTCCGGCATGAGCTGCATCAGACCGCACGCACCCATATGAGACACGGCATGGCAGTCAAAGCCGCTCTCGGTGTGTATCACCGCATAGGCAAGATTTTCGTCAATCTCGTATTGCCGACAGTATTTTTGAACATATTCGGAATAGCTCTGAGGATACAGCATTTTTTTGATCATGGAAAGACCAAAGCAGGCAACGCCCGCTGACAGCGCCAGCGCCATAATAACCGCCAGCGACTTTTTTTTTCGATGCAGACTCAGCACCACTCCAGCATCCCTCCTTTTATGTTGTACTGTCGCCATGATAATATTTTTCCAGAATCGCTGTCACGACTTTTTCCGCTTCCCGCTGCAGTGTAGCAGTATCCCTGTCATTGACAAGAACATACTGACAACGGCTTATGTAATAATCGTCTTCGTGCTGCATTTTCAATCGGCGGCAAAGCTCCTGCTCCGTGAGTCCATCACGCTGCGCCAACCTCACCAGTCTGACCTCCATCGGCGCAATCACCGCTACACAGCAATCACAAAGCGTTTCCAGCCCCGCCTCGAATAACAAAGGCGCGTCAAACAGACAATTCTTCCCTGCTGCCGCACAATCTGCTGCCTGCGCTGCCATATGCTTGCGGATTTCGGTCAGCATAATGGCATTCATGCGGTCGGTGCGTTCTCTTGAGGAAAAGGCGCGTCCGGCAAGACGTCTGCGGTCAAGCGTCCCGTCTTGGCAAATGACGTCGCTGCCAAACGCGTCCGCCAGCTTTGCGAGAACAGGCTGCCCCGGCATAACTACTTCGCGCGCCACCCGGTCGGCGTCAATCACCCGGAATCCATGCGCTTCAAATGCGCCGACAGCCAGACTCTTTCCCGCTCCGCTGGGGCCTGTAATACCGACAAGCAGATTTTCATTTTTGCCTTTCACAGATCATCTCCACCTGCCTTTTTATGATTATCATATTATGCTTTATCATCAAATTCAACCCGATATTTGTAAATTTTTTTTGACACCCATAAAATTTCAAGAGATTCTTAATAAAAAAATTGCTTTTTACCCAACAGTATTATTGACTTTTTAATTAAAATATGGTTAAATATAAATAAACTATATGTCTGAAGACGGAGGAACTATTATGAATGTGCAGTTAAATGACAGCGGTGTACCGATTATAAGACAGAAAACGTTTGCACAAAAAGTAAAAAGCTTTTTGCTGTGGACAATTCTGGTTATTCTGACCATCGCAGCGGCTTTGCTCGTCTATCTCTGCGTGGTCGGAGCCAGTGAGATGGCCGCCCTCACAACATTGAAAAAAGTTAGTAACCAGCCTTATTACACAATGTCGTATGAAAATTTCGACTGCTCTGATATGCTCAATCAGGAATTACCCGACAATGACCATATCATTCAGTATTATAAAAAGAAATTTTTCAAGAGTGCCTCCGGCTTTTTCCCGGGAACCAATGAAAACGAAACCATTACCAAAGGTTCCGTGGCATTCTTCAGCCGTACCTTTACAAGCACTTACATGAGAGCACGTATCTACAATTCTTATGATGCGCCTATCATTATGGTTACAACCAAACCTCAGAACGGCTATAAATCATGGAATATCGTTGATATGTCTGATGTCGGACTTATTTCCAAACAGGATATCGCTCAATGGACAGACAATACCTTCCAGACGATAGCTGCTTCTTACTGTACTTCGGAGGGTATCAACCAGGAAGGATTTGGGGTTTCTCTGATTTCCTGCCCTGTCGCGGAATGTGACGACACTTCTCTTGTCAATATCACGCCTTTTGTTGCGGTAAGACTGCTGCTTGACCGTACTGCTACAGTGGAAAGCGCTATTGACCTTCTGGAAGGCTACGATATTGATTTCAGCAGCGGTACCTATCATTTCTTTATTTCCGAGAAAAATCAAAACAGCGCCATCATCGAATACATCGACGGTAAAATGTCTGTTACCTATCAGGCGCCGGATAAAGCATTTCAGGTTTGCTCCAACAGAATGGAATATACTTCTCTTCCCGAATCGGACAAAGATTACAGCAATCTTTATAATGAAATCAGCCTCTACGACTTTTTCGACAAAGCTTTAGGAGCCTACCAGCCCGGTATGTCGCAGAGCTACGCACAGCTTCTCGTCAGTGATAAGTCAACTGACATGGCTGAAACCTCTGAGCTTCATTTCGGTACCAACATGTACGGTACGCTGTATTCTGTGTTTTACGATACCAATAAAATGAAAATGTATATTATCGTGACAAATGACACCAAGTCGCAGTCCTACAACTATGATTTGTCCAAATAACATTTCTCCTTGTTAAAATAATCCCCTGTCTCTGTGTGGTAAAGCCACATGGAGACAGGGGATGTTTTTCTCTTTTTCATTACGAAGAAATCACACTTGTCAGCACTGCTTCGGCACATTTCATGCCATCCACCGCCGCCGACATGATACCGCCTGCAAACCCCGCTCCTTCGCCGCACGGATACAGGCCGACAACAGAAGGAGATTGCAGATTTTCATCCCGCAGAATACGCACCGGGGAACTGCTGCGCGTTTCAGGCGCAGTCAGAACGCCTTCCGGATCTGCAAATCCGCGGAGTTTTTTATCCATTAACAAGATGCCTTCCCGCATAGCCTCCGTCACAAACGGCGGCAGACAGCAGCCGATATCCCCTGCCATGACTGACGGACGGTAGGTGGGACACACCGCGCCAAATGCCTTGGAGGATATACCGTTTAAAAAATCTCCCACCAGTTGGGCGGGCGCACGGCTGCTTCCGGTGGCGGCATAGGCGGCGTGTTCGATCTTCCTCTGGAATTCCACACCCGCCAGCGGGTGATCGCTGCCGAAATCGGAGGGATTGACCCCCACCAGCAAGGCACTGTTGGCACTCAAGCCGTCACGGGCATAATAACTCATACCGTTTGTTACAACCGTTTCCGGTTCACTGGCAGCGGCCACTACATAACCGCCGGGGCACATGCAAAAAGTATAAACCCCCCGGCCGCTTGGCAAATGCACCGCCAGTTTATAATCGGCTGCTCCCAGTGCAGGATGAACGGCAAAAGGGCCGTACTGAGCCGCGTTGATAACGCTTTGCGGATGTTCAATGCGAGCGCCTACGGCAAAAGGCTTTTGTATCATGGCAATGCCACGCTCATGCAGCATGGCAAAGGTATCGCGCGCGGAATGCCCTGTGGCCAGTATGAGATGATCTGTGGGGATTTCCTCCGTCTTTCCACCGCATTGGGTAATCACCGACCGCAGGCGACCGTCCATCACATTTATGTCAGTAAGTTGGGTGAAAAAACGGTATTCCCCACCCATCGCCGCAATACGGGCGCGCATATTGAGCAGCACATGCATCAGCACATCGGTGCCGATATGCGGCTTGGCATTGTACAAGATTTCCTCGGCCGCGCCTGCGCGGACAAATTCCTCCAGCACAAAGCGAATACGTCTGTCCTTGGTACCGGTCGTGAGCTTTCCGTCCGAAAAGGTACCCGCGCCGCCTTCTCCGAACTGAATATTGCTCACGGGGTCCAGTGCGCCGCCTGCAAAATAACGGTCAACCGCCGCTTTCCGGCTTTTGAGATCACCGCCGCGTTCCAGAATGATGGGATTCTGCCCGCCCTTTGCCAACACCAGCGCCGCAAAAAGCCCGGCAGGGCCGCTTCCCACTACCACAGGACGGTGGTGCAGCGGCGGCGCGGATTTGACCGCATACACATAGGGCGAGGATACGGTAATGTTTTTTCCCTTGGAACGGTTCAGAATCAATTGTTCCGTTTTGGAATTTTTGAGTTCACACTCTACTGCACATACAAAATGTACATTCTCCTTTTTTCGCGCGTCCACCGATTTTTTTATGAGGCGCAGGGACCTGATCTCGGACGGCGCGACTTTCATGAGCTTCACAGCCGCCGCGGTCAGATATTCCATGTTCATATTGTCGAGGGGTACTTTGATATCTGTTATCTGAATCATAACGCTGTTCTGTCAGCCTTTCCTTTGATGTATGCCGCTGCGCTCCGACCCGCCAGAATGCCCGTACTCCACGCCCATTGCAGATTGAACCCGCCACAGCGCCCGTCCGCGTTGAGCATTTCTCCCGCGGCGAACAGTCCCGGACAAAAGCGCGACTGCATGGTCATGCCGTCCATCTCCGAAAGCCGCACGCCGCCGCTCGTCACCTGCGCGTTTGACCAGGAAGCCTTGCCGTTTACGGGAAAACGCCAGCATTTGACGATTTTTGCAATCCTGCGGATATCAGCGTCGGTCAGCTCCGCCACCGAACGTGACAGAGGCGTCAGTCCCGCTTCTTTGAGAAGGCACATGCCTATACGCTTATTGAATACGCCGGTGAGGTAGTTCTCCAGCGTCAGATGCGGCAAAATCGCGCGGCGCTTGGTCAGCAGCGCGACGATGTCATCCCCGCTTCGCTCCGGCAGCATATCCAGTTCCACACACAAATCATCGGAACGCACGTTAGCGGCAGCAAAGGAGAGCTGAAAGATGACGATACCCGACAGTGCCTTGTCACCGAACTGCACTTCTCCGATATCCGAGGCGATCTCTCCCCGTCCGTCACAAAGGGTTGCTCTGGCATGGGCACGGATGCCCTTGAGCGAACCGAGATGGGGGGAAGTTGCCGGAAGAGGTGACAGTGAGGGATGCAGCCCGGTTACGGAATGCCCCATTGACTTCATGAGAGCATATCCCCAATCCACGCCGCCAAGCTGCGGCGCGGCAGCCCCTCCGCAGGCCACAATCACACTTTTTGCGCGGATGCTTCCCTTGGGAGAATTCATCCGGAAAACGCCGTCCTGCCTACATATCTGATCAACACGGCAGCCGCACATCTCCGCTATTCCCAGCCGCAGCAGTTCCAACCGCAGCAAATCCAGCACGGCGGAGGCTTGTCCGCAGGAAGGGTAGATTCTCCCCTCGTCCTCTTCGCGAAAGACAAGTCCCAGCGATTCAAAAAACGCCAGCGTATCCTCCACGTTCACCCCGCTGAACACCTGACTGACGGCGTGCGAGTCATCTGAATGGTAATCCGAAGGAGAAGCCGCACGGTTCGTCAGATTACAGCGCCCGTTGCCGGTAGCAAGCAGTTTTTTGCCGCAGCGCGGCTGCGCGTCAAAGACCGCGATGGCTGTATTGTTTGGCAGTTCCCGCCCGGCGGCGACAGCGGCTGCCAGACCCGATGCGCCGCCGCCGATCACCACGATATCGAGATCATAGTCAATTGGTTTCATTGATTCATTTCTCCTCTTTCAATCGTCCGAATCAACCGATAATTTCTGTCCAGCAGATTCATCCGCGCCGATTTGCCCACCGCGATGGAACCGAGCACATTGTCGATGCCCAATGCGCGGGCGGGATTAAGCGTCGCGGCGCGCAGCGCGTCGAGCGGCGGAATGCCGAAATCTATCGCGTTGTAAAATCCCTGTAACACGTCTGTCACCGACCCGGCGAGTGTACCGTCCGCCAGCCGTGCTTCGTCCCCCTTGACCATCACACGCTGACCGCCGAGGGAAAACGTGCCGTCCCCCATTCCCGTTGCCGCCATCGCGTCGGAAATAAGGCACAGCCTCTCCGCGCCGATCAGACGATAGGTCATACGAACAATGGCAGGATGCACATGAACGCCGTCGCAGATCAGCTCACAGAAGGCGCCGCTCTCCAGCAGCGCCGCCGCGCCGCCCGGTTCACGGTGATGCACCCCATTCATACCGTTGTAAAGGTGGGACGCTCCGGTAATCCCCGCTCCTGTCGCACGGTGCATGGTTTCGTAATCGGCAGCGGTATGAGCGGCAGACACGCGGCAGAATTCCTTTGCCTGCGCAATAAAACACAAAGCGCCGTCAACTTCGGGCGCGACACAGGCGATGCGGATATTTTCTCCGCTCTCCCGATACAGTTCTCTCAGCTTTGCGATATCGGGCGGCAGGATGTTTTTGGGGGCCTGCGCGCCGCATTTCTCCGCGGAGAGAAAGGGACCTTCCAGATAAATCCCCGCCACCGCCGCTCCCGGTAAGGGAGTAACTGCGGCGCTGCGATACCGTCCCATCAGACCGCACAGCGTTTCATAAGGCAAGGTCATGGCAGCGGGTGCAAAGGCAGCCACGCCACGCGAATGAAGATATTCGCTCATACGGGTAAGACAGGCAGCGGTATCCGGCTCCACGCTGAAATCCACTCCGGCGCAGCCGTGGATATGCATGTCAATCAGTCCGGGCGCAAGAATCATCCCCGCGATATCGGTTTCTCCTTCGCTGTCGGTCAGGCAGCCGTGAGGTGCAATTTCCATAATTCGTCCCTTGCTGACTCTCACATCCGCCTCGGCCAGTGTAAAATCCCACACCACCACTTGTCCGTTTTTATAAAGCACTTCTTTTCTCATCTCCCGCTGTTTTCTGTTTTTTATTATACCATCATGCAAGCCGTATTGCAACTGCACATGAAAAAATCTTCATGGCACGTTTTCGCTTCGGTTGCATTCAACCGAATTTTGTGGTATGATAAACACTGTCCACAACTTAGGGAAATAAACTCCCTCCGTCACGCCTGCGGCGTGCCACCTCCCTCAGAGAGGGAGGCGAAAAATGGCTCCCTCTTTGAGCGGAGGACGACGGTGGGCTGGCGCCCACCTAGGACGACAACGCAGCCATGTGCTCACCATCGCGCCGAACTTGTCTTTTTGTTTGTTTGGATTGCTATAAGTTGTGGATAGTGGTATGATAAAGGCAAGACCCAACGGAGGCGTTTTTATGTGGAAGCAATACGGCGAATGGTCAAGCGGTGAACCGTGGACAGAGGAATACAAAACCCTCGACTTGTGTGGCGGCAGTGGCAGATTCATTTCTGAAAACGGTCAGGACATGATGGAAATCTTTCTGCTAAACGGATTCATGGTAGATGTGGGGGTTATCCAAGAAGACAAGTGCTGGATTGTCACGATTGCCCAGGCAAAGGATTGGCACGCTTTCCATATGGAAAAAGCCGTGTCCGACCGGGCACGGCTTTATGAAGAAATACAGTCCGCCATTTACCGTGCAGCTTCCGCAAAGCCGCTGCGCGGCGTCATCCGGGGTGTGATCTTTGATATGGACGGCGTTCTGGTAGACAGCGAACGGCTTTATCTGCGCTTCTGGCGGGAAGCGTGCGCTTCCTATGGATTCACGCTCAGCGAGGAACAGGCGCTCAGTTTGCGCAGCAATTCTCCCTCAACCGCCATTCCGAAATTTGAGGCGTGGTTTGGAAGCAGCGCGGATTATTGGCAGATACGCGAAACCCGCCGCCGACTGATGGCAGACTATATTGACACAAACGGCGTGAACGCAAAAAACGGTGCGGCTGAGATTTTGTCAACGCTCAAAGACAAGGGCATCCGAATCGCGCTTGCCACCGCTTCCCCCGTCAAGCGCGCCAAGCATTACCTTGCGCCGCTCGGACTGTTCGACTTGTTTGACGCGGTGGTAAGCGGCACCGACGTTGTCAACGGAAAGCCCGCGCCTGACATCTATCTGTGCGCCGCCGAAATGCTCGGCCTTTCCACCGCTGAATGCGCCGCTGTGGAGGACTCTCCGTCGGGCGTTCTTTCCGCACACAGCGCAGGCTGCTTCACCGTCATGATTCCCGACCTGACGCCACCGGAAAATGACATCCTGCCGTTGGTAGGCTGCCTTGCACAGAAGCTCACCGATCTTAACAATCTGCTATAGTTTCTTGCGCATACGCTCTAAGATCTTCTTTTCAATTCGGCTCACATAGGAGCGGGAAATGCCCAAATCCGCAGCAATTTCGCGCTGGGTCTGCGGTTTTTGTCCACTCAGACCGTATCGTCTGACAATCATATCCCGCTCGGACGGGGTCAGCTCCTCCCGGATCATACGCCGGAGCTTTTCACACTTGATGGATGTGTCGATGTCGTCAGAAATGGTATCGTCCACCGCGATAATATCCATCAACGTCAGCACATTTCCGTGACGGTCGGTGTCAATCGGCTCATTCATGGAGATATCGAGCGCGCTTTTCTTCCCGCTGCGCAGCACCATGAGAATTTCATTCTGAATGCAGGTGGCAGCATAGGAGGAAAATTTGGAACCTTTCTCCGAATGAAAGGTATCCACCGCCTTGATAAGACCTATGGTGCCAATGGAGATGAGGTCGTCACCGTCGGACACCGCCGAATAATACTTTTTGCTGATGTGTGCCACCAGACGGAGATTGCACTCGATCAACCGCTGACGTGCTTCCCGGCTGCCGTTTTCCATTTCCTCGATGCACTTTTTCTCTTCTGCCGCCGACATTCTCGGCGGAAATCCCGAAATGGACGATACGCTCAGAAACAGGCTGTACCATCCGCCCAGCGCTTCCCACAGCGCTTCTCCCAACGCAAGCAGCATATTCATCCCACCATCTCCCACGGAGTTTTATATCATTTTATGCGCGTTTCCTTGTCCCTGTGCCTGTCTTCTGTGAATTGTATTGTCTAATTTATGAAATAATTATTAAATTATAGATATAATTCCTATAGACAAAAGCGTTATTTTGTTGTATGATATACTTTAACTATAAATATAGAAAAAGGAGGATACCGATTTGAGGAAACTTCTTGCTACCGTATTGACCGCCACACTCGTTCTACTGTCTGTCACAGCCTGCGGCAGTCACCAATCCGGTCAGCCGCCTCTGGCAAGCGGTTCTGTCATCGTCGCTGACGATTCCATTCCGGATGTTGCGCCGAATATTTCCGGCGTGGTCACGAGTATGACCCGCGTTCGGGACGGCGTGACTATGCTGGTGGAAATCCCCGGAAAAAACAACAGTTACATGGGCGATAAAGTGTATGTCAGCGTTACATCCAAAACCGTGATAGAATCCGAAAACAAAACAAGATATGACAATCCTGAACAGATCATCCCCGGCGACACCGTTTCGGTATGGTATTCGGGTCAATCCACCGGAACCACACCGGCCTACGCAATGGCACAAGGGGTTCGCGTCACTTCACAGGTAGAGGATCTTTTGCTCACCGTCCGACACGGCGAAACCACTGTGATGGCATCTCCCGCGGAAGGAGAGGTCACATCCAGCGACATTCATCCGCTGTTCTACGGCTCTTATCTGATCTCTCACGGTGAAGGCAATTTATTTATGTATTTTGCCAAACAACCGATCAAGGTCAGTGCCACGGCTATTTCCGCCTCGGTAAAAGAGGATACCGCCACCTATCACTTTAAAATTGACAACAGAAATCTCACAGCGGAAATCCCTGCGAATCTGTCACAGGGAGAATACATTGTCACGGTGAAGGCGGAATATGAGGATAACGCGGATTATTACATCTATACGCTCTCCATCCAGTCATAATATATACCCTAAACAAAGGAATGATTTTACAATGAAAAACACCGAAAAAGTAATGGACAAAATCGTCGCCCTGTGCAAAGGCAGAGGTTTTGTATATCCCGGCTCCGAAATCTACGGCGGTCTTTCCAATACATGGGATTACGGCCCGCTCGGCATGCAGCTCAAGAACAACATCAAAAACGCGTGGCTCAAAAAATTCGTACAGGAAAGCAAGTACAACGTCGGTCTGGACGCGGCGATTCTCATGAATCCCCAGACATGGGTGGCTTCCGGTCATCTCGGCGGCTTCTCCGACCCGCTCATGGACTGCAAGGAGTGCAAGACCCGCCACAGAGCCGACAACCTCATCGAGGATTTTGACGGCACCAACGTCGCGGGCTGGACCAATCAGCAACTCGTGGACTATATCAACGAAAAACAGATTCCCTGCCCCAACTGCGGCAAACACAATTTCTCGGATATCCGTCAGTTCAATCTGATGTTCAAGACCTTCCAGGGCGTGACCGAGGACACCAAGAGCGAACTGTATCTACGCCCTGAGACTGCGCAGGGTATCTTTGTCAACTTCGCCAACATCCAGCGCACCACCCGCCGCAAGGTTCCCTTCGGCGTGGCGCAGATCGGTAAATCTTTCCGCAATGAGATCACCCCCAAGAACTTCATCTTCCGCGTGAGAGAGTTTGAGCAGATGGAGCTGGAATTCTTCTGCAAGCCCGGCACCGACCTCGAATGGTTTGAATACTGGAGAGGCTTCTGCCGCGACTGGCTCTATTCCCTGGGCATCAAGGAAGATAACCTCCGCCTGCGCGACCATTCGCAGAAAGAGCTGTGCTTCTATTCAAAAGCCACCACCGACTTCGAGTACCTCTTCCCCTTCGGCTGGGGCGAACTCTGGGGCGTGGCCGACAGAACCGACTATGACCTCACCCAGCACATCAACACCAGCGGCAAGAGTCTGGAATACTTCGACCCCACCACGAATGAAAAATACATTCCCTATGTCATTGAGCCTTCTCTGGGTGTGGAGCGTCTCTTCCTCGCCCTCATCACCGAAGCCTATGACGAGGAAGTGGTGGACGAAGCCAAGAACGACGTGCGCACCGTGCTGCGGCTGCACCCGGCGCTGGCTCCTTTCAAGGCCGCCGTCCTGCCTCTTTCCAAGAAGCTCACTCCGGCCGCTGAGGATATTTACACCGAACTGTCCAAGCACTTCATGGTGGACTTCGATGATACCGGATCCATCGGTAAGAGATACCGCCGCGAGGACGAAATCGGCACCCCCTTCTGCATCACTGTGGATTTCCAGACCGTTGGCGACGACAAGACGCCCGCCGACCACTGCGTGACGGTTCGTGACAGAGACACCATGGAGCAGGTCAGAATCCCGATTGATCAGCTCAAATCTTTCCTTGAGGAAAAGATCGCGTTTTAACTGTTAGCTATTCGCTGTTAGCCGATAACCATTAGCCGCTGACGGTTATCGGCTAAAAACGACATAAGGAGACATCATCGCATGGATAACGAGGAAAGAGCCGAACAGCTTGTGCAACAATACGGTTTTGATTTTGGCAGCATCCCCAAGCAGGACATTATCGCTCTGCTGCGGCAGGAAATCGACCGTCCTCAGCCCGGCAGTTCCGAATATATCCGGCTGCTGTGCGGCTATTTATTCTGCCTTGGCGACAGCTCCGACGTTCCTTTGCTGGAAAAGGCAAAATACGGCATCAGCATGGATGTGGGCTGCATGATCGACGGGGCGTGGATTGATAACCTCAAAAACGGCAGCCTGGATGAAAAAGATGAAAAAAACAAGCTGATCGACGCGTTTGTTTTCTATTATCGGAATTATTTTTAAAAACACTTGACAACTCCCGCAAAAGCGAATATAATATATATTACGCACGCGGGAGTAGTTTAGTGGCAGAACCTCAGCTTCCCAAGCTGATGGTGTGGGTTCGATTCCCATCTTCCGCTCCATTCAATGCCCTTTTGTCCTGACATTTTTGTCCCGACAAAAGGGCATCATTTGTATTGTTCCGAAAAGGCCGAAAAGAGGATTTGCCATGAATCAACTCAAACCGTTTCTCAAACAGCTCTACGAAATCATCGAACCGGCGGACGATGCGGAAGGGACTGTCTGGAGCTCGATTTACGACTTTGTCATGTTGGTTTGCATCATGGTGGGCATGATTCCGCTCGCGGTGAAATCCGACGCCATCGTATTTGATATCATCGACAAGGCGACCGTCACGGTGTTCATTATAGACTATCTCATGCGGCTGGTGACGGCGGAGCAAAAGCTGCACCAAGGTATCCGTTCCTATGTCTTTTATCCCTTCTGTCCCATGGCAATCATCGACCTGCTGTCCATCCTGCCGTCGCTCATTGCTTTGAACGCGGGCTTCAAGGCGCTGCGTCTGCTGCGCATCATCCGCACGCTCAAGGTGTTTCGCGGGTTTAAATACTTCCGCTATTCCAAGAACGTGGATCGCATCATGTACGTTCTCAAAGGGCAGAGTAAGTCGCTGACGGCCGTTTTCTCACTCGCTACCTTTTATGTATTGTTCACCGCGCTTATTATGTTCAATATTGAACCTGACACCTTTGAAAATTTCTTCGCGGCGATCTATTGGTCGGCCATTTCCTTGACCGACGTAGGCTATGGGGATATTACTCCTGTCTCGGCGGTCGGGCGTGTGTTCACGGTGTTGTCGGCCTTTGTGGGCGTGGCCATCATCGCCCTGCCCTCCGGTATTATCACGGCGGGCTATCTGGATGTTCTTCACAGCGAAAATTAACCCCCAACACTCTCTTTCACATCATAACGTGTCAGCCGCATATTATGTCAGAGACATGGTATGTCGAAGAAAGGGAGTGTTTCACTTATGAAAGAAAAGCCGTACAACCGACAGGCCGCTGTTGCCTATGCGCAGAAATGGGCGCTGGATCGCAATCCTCGCTATTACGACTTCCAAAATATCGGCGGCGACTGCACCAATTTTGTATCGCAGTGCCTTTTCGCAGGCGCGGGTGTTATGAATTTTACCCCCACTTTCGGCTGGTATTATCTTTCGCCGTCCAACCGAGCCCCTGCATGGACGGGCGTTGTGTATCTGTACAATTTTCTGACAACCAACCGGTCCGTAGGACCTTACGCGCGTGTAGTGTCGCCGGAGGATATTGAGCAGGGCGATATTATCCAGCTCGGCAACAGCAATGGCAATTTTTATCACTCGCTGCTGGTCACTGCGGTCACACCCGAAATTCTCATTTGCACCCACACCTATGACGCGCTCAACGCGCCGCTCTCATCCTATTTCTTCGATCAGGCACGTTTCCTCCACATTGAGGGCGTGCGCGTGTGGAACTAAACCAAAAAAACCCCCGGATTTTTACCGAAAGGCAAATGTCCGGGGGATTCGTATTGCGAAATGATTTGGTTAAGAAAATTAATAGTTAAGTTCCTTCATAAACGCCTCAACCGCTTCCTTGTTTTGCTTTTCGGTGTCAACGTAAACCACGGTATTATCCACACGCTCGAGGAACATATACTTTCCGTTGGCGTTGAGCTTGTAAACGGCGTAATTCTTGCCGCTGCTTGATGAATCGGTGTAAGTGCCGCTCTTGTTCATCTCGAAATTGGCCTTGTTATTCTCGAAGAAAGACTGTGCATAAGCCGCGTCAGACAGCACATAAAACTCAATCTGGTAATCGAGACTCTGGGGCGCAACGATCGTTACCTCTTTGATGTAGTCGTAAGCAGAAAACTGACTGACTGCATCCTCTACAATAAACCCCTTGGTCTCAGCAAGCGCTTTAACATCTGCGGTAGTAACCGCCGTTTTGGTACAGCCTGTAAGCGCAAGCGTAACCATAGCGATCAGAAGCAAGAGGACAGATGTTCTGGTAAAAATAGTTGACTTTTTCATGATTGAGAAAACACCCTTTCTTTTTCATTGTCAAATCAGCAAACTGATTGACTTTATGAATATTTTAACAATTTTTTCCTTGTTTGTCAAGAAAAAATAGGGAGAAAATAAAGGATTTTTCCGACAGAGCGATCTTCTTGTATCCGGTTGATCATAATCCATTCTTGTCGCTGGCAGAAACCTCTATTTTTTGAAACGTCATGGAGTTGCCATCCTGTGTGAAAGTAATTCTGCCGTCCTCAAAGGTAAAGGGAGCCATGTCCCCGTCGGCTTTGAATACCATCTTATTCAAATCATAGGTAAGTGTCATTGTTTTGCCGTAAACATTCATCTCCGCTGTTCCGTCGTCTTTCAATTCAAGGGTTGCCACAAACCCCATCTGCCTGAGGCCATGAATGGTCTGCTCGTTGACGGAATTGTCTTCGGTGGTCATGGAAATCAATTCATAGGTTCCCACCACATCTTCTTTCTTCAATCCACCGCATGCCGTCAGCGCCAGCAGAAATATACCCGCCAGCACCGTGCAGCCTATCTTTTTCCATTGGTTCATCTTCATGTAAAAACTCCTTTGCATTTGGATTATGTTTATTATATCATTACGCATCGGACAAATCAAGTATAATTCCCTATTTTTCTCATGCTTCCTCGCTATTTTTAGTCAAATTTACTATTTTGATTCGTACAACACTTGAAATGCGCACGACTCAGTGATATAATGACAGTAATCAGCCAAAAAGGGAGTTTTTTGCAATGAAAAGTCAATTTCTCATTTGGGCAGAGCAGAACGGCTGGCACATTGCCTATGAGGGCTTCGGACGAACATTATCCCCCGACGTTGCGCGGCGATATCCTCATTTTCCCCGCGCATACGCCGACTTCATTGACGGACTTGCCCAATGTGTCGCGCCGGATGAAACCGCGTGGTTTCTGACCGCCGACAATTTTGAGCCGAAACCGGAAGATCAATTCCGCTGGAACGAATGTGAACGGATCAGTCTGGAGGCCGCTGACGGCGACGAGGATATCATCCAAGAGGTAACGGCTTTCTGGGACAACCACCTTCCGATTGTAATGAATGTAGCAAACGGCTATGAATATTACGCTTATCGCATAGACGACGGCAAAATCGTCATGGGATACGAGCCGGAATTTGAAGATTCCGCGGAGGTCGTCGCGGATTCCTTTGATATTTTTTTGAATAAAATCATAAACGGAGAAATATAAGCCAAAAAATACTTGCAATATGGGAAATAATTTGCTATACTGAACATGAACAAATGAACTTTGCGTGAACAGCAAAAATTTTGTTCCGACTATTTTTATGAAAAGGGTTGATACGATATGTTTCTGAAATCTCTGAAAAAGCTGCTTCCCTTGGCACTCAGTGCCGCGCTGGTGCTGTCACTGAGCGCCTGCACAATCCACGTTGAAAAGAAGGACAAAGATACTGCCTCCTACGCCTCCAGCGATGACGATTACGGCATTTCTTCAAATGACAACACCATTTCCTCTAAGGAAGACATTTCGTCTGAGGAGGACGTCTCGTCTACCGCTGCCAATACGCAGGAATTCGGCAACGATCAGGTCGGATGGCTGACGCTCGACAGCAATTTCTACAAATGGTACACCCCAGGCAATACCGAAACCTGTGTACAGTATGCCAAATCTCCCTTTGAAATTCTGTCGCTTGACGTAATGGACAGCGTTGCTCTGTCAAAGGAGTATAACGTGGAATATGACGCCAAAATGGCGGCTTCCTCCAGAATGTATTATCTGGAAGAAAGCGCCAAGACCCAAAACATCACCGGCATTACCGGCGCGACCGAAAAACTGGGACAATATGACGCGTATCAGGTCTATTGCCAATATCCCGACGATAACCAGTACCTTGTCATGTGGTTCATGGACTCTCCCGACAAAACCAAGGTCTACTACGTCGCCGCCGAATTCCGCACCACTGAAATGGGCTTCTTCGACTACGCACAGACCTACCGCATGCCGGAGTAATTTTAGCGTGAAGTGTGAAGTCACTTTAAGGTAAAATCGCTTTTCCTGTAAAACAAACTCTATTTTTTTCAAAAGATAGGGTTTGTTTTTTTAATGCGTTACCGTTTATGTTTCAACGAGAAACGCTTCTCGATTCTACTAACGTGAACATTTCACATTTCACATTTCCGTTTCACGCTTCCAGGGAAATCAATTTTGAAAACCGGGAGAACTCCCTCCGGCACTAATGTGCCACCTCCCTCAGGGAGGGAGGCATTATCGGCTCCCTCTTTGAGGGGGCTGTCAGCGTAGCTGACTGGGGGAGTGCAAACTGCGCTGGGATTTTCAACGCAGTTTAGCGAATCCGGCGAATGTTATCACCAAAATTGATTTCCCTGTCACGCTTCACATTAGTATTGACTTTTCCGCAGTTTTACAGTAAAATATATCCCATACCAAATTTTTTTGAACAGATGAGGAGAATACATAGAATGCATTGGTCAGAAGAAATTGCACAGCGCATTGTAGAACGCCATCCGGAAAAGGAAGAATACGTCTGCGCGGCGGGCATCAGTCCCTCCGGCTCCATTCATATCGGCAACTTCCGCGACATCGCCACCAGTTATTTTGTGGTGCGTGCCCTGCGCGCGATGGGTAAAAAGGCGCGGCTGCAGGGCGACCGCATGAAAAAATCAGGAGAATTTGTTGAAAATAACATCAGCCAGGAAGCGATCGTCAAAAGAGCATCTGAAACGCTTAGCTTTTAGGC
>CADCNI010000037.1 GCA_902802795.1 uncultured Ruminococcus sp. | reverse complement strand
CAGATCGCGCGGGAAAACGGGCTGATTATCTATTCCGATGAAATTTACGACCGCCTGGTGATGGACGGTCTGGAACATACCTCTATTTCCTCCCTCGCGCCGGATGTCTTTTCCATTACATTCAACGGTCTTTCCAAATCCCATCTCATCGCGGGCTACCGCTGCGGATGGATGACGCTCTGCGGCGAGAAATCGCACGTCAAGGGCTACATCGAGGGACTGAACCTGCTGTCCTCCATGCGCCTTTGCTCCAACGTACCCGCGCAATCGCTCGTTCCCACCGCCTTGAAAAACGCCTATACCACCAAGGAGCTTCTCGTTCCCGGCGGCAGAATTTACGAACAGCGGGAATTCATCTGCAACGCCATCAACGACATTCCCGGTATGAGCGCGGTGAAGCCCAAAGCGGCGTTTTACATCTTCCCCAAGATGGATATGCGGAAATTCAACATCACCGACGATGAGAAATTCGTACTGGATTTCCTGAAGGAAAAGAAGATTCTTCTCACACACGGCGGCGGCTTCCACTGGGAAACCCCCGATCACTTCCGCATTGTGTATCTGCCCCGGCTGGAGGAATTGAAGCAGGCGGCGGACGGACTCAGAGATTTCCTCGCCACCTACAGACAGAATTGAGAGCCAATTTTTGAACAAAAACGGACACGGCAGCGTGTGGAGGACGTTCTTCCACACGCTGCCGTACTTTTTTGACTTGTTTCACGCCATCCGTTCCCTATTACTCGCTGACCGCTTCACACCTGACGCGGCGACCCATGATGCGGGTCTTGTTGAGGGCGTTGATGACGGCGGGAGCGGCTTCCGCGGGAACGGTAAAAGCGGAAGTTTTTTCTTCGATTTCGATGCGACCGATCATGCGTCCGGGCAAACCGGTTTCGCCCGCCACCGCGCCGACAATGTGCTTGGGCGCAATGCCCGCGCCGCTGCCCAGATTGACGGAAATCTTGATGACGTTGGCTTCCCTGCGGTCATGTCTGCCGTGTCTGCTGCCGTCACGCCCTCCGCCGCGCCGGTTGTCGTACCTGTCGCCCCGTTCGGAACGCTTTTCCTGACGGACAAACGCCGCGTCATCCGCTTCGGAAGGCATGGTCGTCTTGCCTCCGGCGGTCATTTCGTATTTCAGCAGCGCGGCCGCAATCGCGGCGGGAGAGATACCGCTTTCCGCCATCTGATCCACCATCGCGGCGTATGGTTCGAGTCCGCCCTGTTCCACAGCGGCGCGTACCTGATCGGCAAAGCGTCTGCGGCGGCTCTCTGTCACATCCGCTCCGGTGGGGATATGTCCTTTTTTGATGTCGGCGCGGGTGTAGCGCATTATGCCCCGCAACTCGCTCATTTCACGGGAGCCTGTCACAAAAGTAAAAGCCAGTCCCGACTGTCCGGCACGTCCGGTACGTCCGATACGGTGGACATAGTATTCCACATCCTGCGGGATGTCGTAATTGAAAACCGCGCCCACACCGCTCACGTCGATGCCGCGCGCCGCCACATCGGTGGCAATGAGGATATCGACGCTGCCGCTGCGGAAGGTGTTCATCACATGGTCGCGCGCCGCCTGCTTCATATCGCCGTGCAGTCCCTCCGCGACATAGCCGCGCTGCTGCATGGCGCTGGCCAGCTCGTCTACCTGCTTTTTGGTGTTGCAGAAAATCATGGCGGGGCGGGGCTGGAACACATCCATCAGACGGCTGAGCGCCTCTGTTTTGAGGCTGTGGGGAATATTGTAATAATACTGCTCGATCTTATCCACCGTCAGTTCTTTCTGCATGGCTTTGATAAATTCCGGCTCACGCAGATATTGCTCGGTAATGGCAAGAATTTCGGGGGACATGGTGGCGGAAAACAGCACGGTCTGCCGCTCGTCCGGCACATCCTCAAAGATGGTTTCGATATCCTCGCGAAAACCCATAGAGAGCATTTCGTCCGCTTCGTCAAGAATGACGGTCTGTAGATCCTGTAACCGAAGGGTATGGCGGCGCATATGATCCATGACGCGTCCCGGTGTACCGACCACGATCTGCGCGCCGCCACGCAGCAGCTTGATCTGCCGCTCAATGTCCGCACCGCCGTAAACCGCTACAGGACGTATGCCGCTGACATACGCAGTCAGTTTGCGGATCTCCTCGCACGCCTGTATAGCCAGTTCACGCGTGGGACAAAGCACCAGCACGCGGGGATTCTTGCAGGCAGGCTGTCCCAGCAGCTTTTCAATGGCGGGAATCGCGAAAGCGGCGGTTTTTCCGGTGCCGGTCTGGGATTGTCCGATCAGATCCTTTCCCTCCATGAGCAGGGGGATGGTGCGGGTCTGGATGGGCGTGGCCTCTTCATAGCCGATCTCCTCAATGGCCTGCATGATCGGCTGCGAAAGCCCCAGTTCGTTAAAGGGCAATGTCTGCGTCATTCTCAAAACTTCCTCCCTATGTATGATTACGATGCGGTTTGAAATTTTACGTTTTAGAAAATTACCCGCATCTGTTTGAAATGTCAAAAAACAGACTTGTGATTTGTACAAATTCATTATACTCCTCGTTGCGTGACATTGCAAACGGAAACTTGCGCAAATGCCAAAAAACCCGATTTTAGCCAAAATCTGCCCCATACCGCAAAGAAATTATGTCGGAAATTTTGCCGTTGGGAGGGGCTTGACAAAATCGCCCGTCTGATATAGCATATGGAATAACAATATTTTTCCCGCATCACTCATCTTATAGAAAAGGAACTTGGAACCATGAACTATCCGGCTCGTTTTTTCGGACATCTTCACACCGTCAACTCGCACCGCCGCAAAGTATTGGCGCATTGCTGCCGCGCGGGCATACCGTGGCAGGGGCTGCGGCATGACCTGAGCAAATACAGCCCGACGGAATTCTGCAACGGTGTCAGATATTTTCAGGGCAACCGCAGCCCCAACGACGCGGAACGCGAGGATATCGGCTATTCCCGCGCATGGATGCACCACAAGGGACGCAACCGCCATCATTTTGAATATTGGGTCGATTATCACCCCGTCACCCGGACACAGGAACCGGTGAAAATGCCGGTGAAGTACGTCGCGGAGATGTTCTGCGACCGCGTGGCAGCCGGCAAAATCTACATGAAAAAGAACTATACTGACGACGCGCCGCTGCAATATTTTCTTAAGGCCAAAGGCCGCCGGATCATCCATCCCGAAACCTCCGACCTCCTTGAAAGCTGGCTCACCCTTCTGGCGGAGCAGGGGGAGGACGCGGCGTTTGCCGCCATCCGTGCGCGGCTCCGGAACGAAAAGCAAAACCGGAAACGGCGCTGAGTATCGCAGAATCACGACGCATGACGCATTGCAAATTACGCATTACGCATTACGCATTAAAAAATTCCGCATTCCGCATTCCGAATGACCGCCATCGGCATTTATTCGCAGAATTCCACCGACGATGAAGTGAAGGAGATGCGTACCCGCATTACCGAAACCGTCATGGCGGAGGAATTTGTCCTGCAAATCCACGGTTTCTACTGTGATACGGAAACCAAAACGGTGCGTTTTGACGCGGTGATCGACTTCCTTGCGCCCGACAATAAGGAAGTATATCAGAACGTCTGCCAAAAAGTCACCGCGCTCTACCCCGATTACACTTTCCAGATTCAACTCGATTCCGACTTTTCGGATTGATTGTTTTGTGAAACATATTGCAAAGCGCACTCCGGCATGCTATAATGTATCGGATTAGCGGCGGGTAAACGATACGGCCGCATCTTTTGAGAGAGGATATGAAACAACATGAACAGAAAAGGCAACATTGTCTCCTACAGACCTGACGTCAAGGTGCTTGACGCGACCATCCGCGACGGCGGACTGGTCAACAACTTCTATTTTGACGATGATTTTGTCCGCGCCCTGTATCTGACCAATGTAAAGGCGGGCGTGGACTATATGGAATTCGGCTACAAGGCCTCCAAGGATATCTTTTCGCCCGACAAGTTCGGCAAGTGGAAGTTCTGCGACGAAGCGGACATCCGTGCCATCGTGGGCGAGAACAACACCGATCTGAAAATATCCGTCATGGCCGACGTGGGAAGAACCGACTTCCGCCGTGACATCATTCCCCGCTCCGAAAGCGTCATCGACATGGTACGCGTCGCGACCTACATCAACACCATCCCCGCCGCCATTGAAATTGTGGAGCACTGCCATGAATTAGGCTACGAAACCACCGTGAATATCATGGCGATCTCCAACGCCAGCGACGTGGATATTGACGGTGCGCTGGAGCTTCTCTGCCAGAGCCATGCGGACGGCATTTATCTGGTGGACAGCTACGGCTCCCTCTACCCCGAACAGGTGGCGCGTCTCTCGGAAAAGTACCTTTCCTACGCCGAACCGGCGGGCAAATACATCGGCATGCATGCCCACAACAACCAGCAGCTTGCTTTCGCCAACACCATCGAGGCCATGTCGCTCGGCGTAAGCTATCTCGACGCGACGGTGTGCAGCATGGGCAGAGGCGCGGGCAACTGCGCTATGGAGCTGCTGCTTGGCTTCTTCAAGAATCCCAAGTTCAACATCACGCCCGTCCTCAGCTTTATCGAAAAGCAAATGCTCCCCCTCAAAGCCAGCGGCGTGGTGTGGGGCTATGACGTTCCCTATCTTCTCACGGGCCGTCTCAACCGCCACCCCTCCTCCGCCATCGAGTTTATCCGCGACGGCAAGACCGACTATGTGGATTTCTATCAGGATCTGCTGGACAGAGATTAATGGGCAACAAAATCAATTACAGTCTCGAATTTGAAAAAGAGATACGACACAGCGCCGGGCGGCTGCCGACGCTGCTGCTGCATAGCTGCTGCGCGCCGTGCAGCAGCGCGGTGCTGGAAGTGGTAACGCAGTATTTTGACGTGACGGTGTTCTATTTCAACCCCAACATTACGCCTGCCGAGGAATACGCCAAGCGCGTATGCGAACTGGAACGGCTGCTGCGGGAGGCGGTCTATCCCCACCCGCCCAAGCTGCTGGAGGGGCGCTACGACAGCAGTGAATTCTTCGCCGTCGCCAAGGGGCTGGAATCCCTGCCGGAGGGCGGTGAACGCTGCGCGAAATGCTACCGTCTGCGGCTGGAAGAGACGGCGCGGGTCGCGGCGGCGGGACATTACGATTACTTCACCACCACGCTGAGCGTCAGCCCCTACAAAAACGCCGAAAAGCTCAACACCATCGGCGGTGAGCTGGCGCAGCAGTACGGCGTGAAATATCTGTATTCCGACTTTAAAAAGAAAAACGGCTACAAACGCTCCATCGAACTGTCGGCGCAGTACGGGCTCTATCGGCAGAATTACTGCGGCTGCGTGTATTCCGCGATGGAGGCGCAGCGCAAAGCAGCGGCGCGGTCATCAGACGGACAGGAGGCGAACAACGCGTGAACATTCAGATTTTCGGCAAGGCCAAGTGCTTTGATACCAAAAAGGCGGAGCGTTTCTTTAAGGAGCGTGGCGTAAAATACCAGTTCATCGACGTGGCGAAATACGGCATGAGCAAGGGCGAATACAACAGCGTCAAAAACGCGGTGGGCGGCATGCGGCAGCTCATCGACGAGAAATCCAAGGCCTACGAGGACAACTACTGCGCCTATCTCGCGGACGAAGCGGCAGTGGAAGAAAAACTGCTGGAACATCCCGCCATGTTTCGCACGCCTATTGTACGCAACGGCAAAAAAGCCACCGTGGGTTACTGCCCCGACGTGTGGAAAACGTGGAATGATTAGCTGTTGGCTGTTGGCTGTTGGCTGTTGGCGGTTGGCTGTTGGCTGTCGGCGGTTGGCGGTTGGCTGTCGGCTGTTAATGATTCGTGATTGGTAATTAGTGATTAATGGTTCGCCATTAATCACTAATTTTGTTTGACCGAAAGGGCAAATTCTCGGCAAATCAGCGGAACTGCAAAAAAATCGAAAAAAAGATTGACATATCTGCCCGATGGGTGGATAATATAGTTTGATAAATTTCTATTCCATTTATTAGAAAAGGTGAATTTCCATGCTTTCTCTGGATAAATTCTATCACGCCTCCTATGTGCTGAAAAGCGTGCTGCGCCGCACCGATCTGGTCTACGCACCCGAAATCAACCCCGAGGCGGACATCTATCTGAAGCCTGAATGCTTACAGGTCACAGGTTCCTTCAAGGTCAGGGGCGCTTATTACAAAATCGCCACCCTCTCGGACCAGGAAAAGGCCAAGGGCGTCATCGCCTGTTCGGCGGGCAACCATGCGCAGGGCGTGGCACTCGCCGCCACCAAAAGCGGCATCCATTCGCTCATCTGTCTGCCTGACGGCGCGCCCATCTCCAAAGTAGAAGCCACCCGCAAGCGCGGCGCGGATATCTGCCTGGTCAACGGCGTGTATGACGACGCCTACCAGCGCGCGCTGGAGCTGCGCGACGAAAAGGGCTACACCTTTATTCACCCCTTTGACGACGAGCAGGTGATCTCCGGACAAGGCACCATCGGTCTGGAAATTGCCGACGCACTGCCCGACGCGGACGCGGTGATCGTTCCGATCGGCGGCGGCGGGCTCATTGCCGGCGTGGCATTCGCCATCAAAAGTCTCAACCCCAACATTAAAGTGTACGGCGTGCAGGCGGCGGGCGCTCCCAGCATGTTCAACTCCATCCATGACGGACACATCGAGCGTCTCCCCAGCGTTTCCACCATCGCGGACGGCATTGCCGTCAAGGAACCGGGTTCCATCACCTTTGAAACCTGCCAGAATTATGTGGACGACATCGTGACCGTCACCGACGACGAAATCTCCGCCGCTATCCTCGCTCTCATCGAGAAACAGAAGATGATCGCGGAGGGCGCGGGTGCGGTATCCGTGGCGGCCGCCATGTTCAACAAGGTGCCTGTCAAGGGCAAGAAGGTTGTGTGTATCGTTTCCGGCGGCAACATCGACGTGACTATTCTCTCCCGCGTCATCAAGCGCGGCCTGCTCATGACGGGGCGCACCTGCTCCCTCACACTGGAGCTCATTGACAAACCCGGTCAGCTACAGGGCGTGGCGAATATCATCGCGGGACTCGGCGGCAACGTCATCTCCATCCATCACGAGCGTGCCAACGAGGGCGCCGACGTCAACGGCTGCTATCTCAGACTGCTGCTCGAAACCAAAAATTACGAACACATTCAGGAAATCAGGAATGCCTTGACGCAGAATGATTTTAAAATCGTCAACAACTGACTATTAACACACCGGAGGTAATGCATCATGATTAAAACCATCTACACCAAGAACGCGCCCGACGCCATCGGCCCCTATTCCCAGGCGAAAATCGCCGGCGGATTCCTCTTTGCTTCGGGACAGATCGCCATCAATCCCGCCACCGGCGCGGTAGAGGCCGACACCATTGAGGGGCAGACCGAACAGATTATGAAAAACATCGACGCCATCCTCAAAGAAGCGGGACTCTCCTTTGACAACGTGGTCAAAACCACCTGCTTCCTCAAGAATATGTCGGATTTCGGCACTTTCAACGAGATCTACGGCAACTACTTCACCGGCAAGCCGGCCCGTTCCTGCGTAGCGGCGGCACAGCTTCCCAAGGATGTCCTCGCGGAAGTTGAGATCATCGCGGTCTGCGAGTAATCCGACAACCAATGAAATACCAGGCTGTTTTTTTCGACCTTGACGGCACCATTCTCAACACCCTCGACGATTTGGCGGACAGCGCCAACCATGTGCTGGCTGCCAAGGGATTTCCCGTGCATCCCACCGAGCGCTATAAGACCTTTGTGGGCAACGGCATCCCCAAGCTGATCGAGCGGATGCTGCCATCCGGCGCGTCGGAACAGATCATCGCCGATACCCTCACGGATTTTCAGGCGTATTATGCCCTTCACAAAAACGACAAGACCGCCCCTTATCCCGGCATTCCCGAACTGCTCCAAGCATTAAAGGCGCGCGGTATAAAGCTGTGCGTCCTTTCCAACAAGCAGCATGATCTCAGCGTTGCCATTGTCCGACACCATTTCGGAGCCGATACCTTTAACATTATTCAGGGACAGTCCGACCGCTTTCCCACTAAACCCGACCCTACCTCCTGCCGTTTTATCATGGAACAGCTCAGCATTTCCGCGCCGCACACCCTGTATGTCGGCGACAGCAACGTGGATATGCAGACCGCTCACAATGCGGGTCTGATCGCCTGCGGCGTAAGCTGGGGCTTCCGCTCAGTGGAAGAACTGACGCAGGCAGGTGCGGATGTGATTGTCACGCGGCCCTCTGACATTCTTTCTTTCGTGGCAGGTGAAGTCCAATGAATTCCTTTGTTGTACGTGTGACACGCAGCGCAGCTTTGTGTTTTTTAGCCGTGGCCATGCTGCTGTCGGTATCCTGCGGCTCCCGCAAAGTGACCATTACGCCGTATGCATTTACCTACCAGCCCTCGTTGGTACCCAATCCCATGAAGGGCTTTGCTTCCTTTTATCGGGAAAAGGATGAAAAAATCCCCACCGACAGTTCGCTGGAATATGTGGGTCTGAAATTCAGCGAAATCTGCACATGGGAAAACGGCAAAAGTTCCGTGAATCCCGAAGCGCTCGACCCGACACTGGAAGCGATCGCCAATCGTGGACACAACGCTATCCTGCGCGTCTACATGCTCTACCCCGGCTACAACTCCGAGGACTGCACCGGGCTGTTTTTACCCGATGCGCTCTATGAGAAAATCAAAACCGAGGGTGACATATACGCCAACCAATATGAAGGCAGCCGCCTCGAATATCCCGACTTCAACAACCAAACGCTGCTGACCGCCATGACCGATTTTGTCCGGGCCTTCGGCAAGCTCTACGACGGCAACCCCACGATTGCCACGGTGCAGATGGGGCTTTACGGCTCATGGGGCGAATGGAATATGGCAGGCTGTCAGAATAGCAAATGCGTGATGACAGACGACAATCTCAATCGACTCATCGAGGCTTACACCGCGGCCTTCAAGCACACTAAGTTGATGGCGCGCAATCCCTCTCTCGGCAGGGCCTACGACTATGCCATCGGTTTTCACGATGACAATTTTATGTTCAATACCTCCGATTTTCACAAACAAAACGCACAGTGGAAATCGCTTCTCAAAAAGCAGCACTGGACTTATGGTACCTTGCAACAGTTCCATGACTTCATGGATGGTAACAACGGTCAATATGCCCCCCTCTGGGACAGATGGGAAACCCAGATGTTCGGCGGCGAACTGTCAGGGCAGATGTACCAGCCCCCCTTCGGCTCCCTTTGGAGCGGCACCGAGCATGAGGCGCTGCTGTACTGCATCGGGCAGTTCCACGTTTCATGGATCATGGGAGTAGGCGTGGACGGCATTCCCAAAACTGACAGCACCGAATACCAGACATACTTGGAAACAGCAGGCCGCTTCGGCTACGACATCGGTTTGGTGTCGGCCGAGGGCAAAGACCGCTTCGGCACGATTACCGTCACTCTCACCAATTACGGCGTGGCACCTTTCTATTACGACTGGCCCATCGAATATTGGCTGACCGATTCGGACGGCGCCACTGTCTTTACCTACCGCGACGACGATTTCCGCCTTTCTGAGCTGCTGCCCGATACCACCGCGCAAAGTGAAATGCTGCTGCCCGACGATCTCAAAGCCGGCGAATACACCGCCTGTCTGCGCTTCGTCAATTCCTCCGAAAGCGTTTCCAAAAAGGTCATGCCGCTCCGGCTCGCCAACGATCATGCCGTTCGCGACGGCGTTTACGAAATCGCCCATGTGACCATCGAATAATGTGACATAATAAAGGCTTGCCCGAAGCAACATTCGGACAAGCCTTTTTATAATGTTTCACGGTTCTCTGTTATTCGCTAAAAACACGCAGCGAATCCAACGGATGTCCACTAAAATCAAAAAACGTCTGATTTTCCCACGCGCATCCGCCGTAATAGCTTCCACTGTGATCCGGGTCGTATTCGACGGAAAAGCTGCTTGCCCAACCGGAACCGTACGCCTCCCACAGTGTCCGATTGGCATCCGCGTCGCTGCCCACGGGAATCCACGCTCCCTCCCAGCAGAACAGGCCTAGCGCGCCTCCCTTGTTCGCCGCTCGCATGATATCATGAATACAATCGTACTGTCCCTGTACACTTACAGGATATGTCGCCGTCTCCACGCTCCCCACCACATTGGCAAAGCCATCACCGTCCGCCAGAGTGTACGGATAGGCCGTCTCCAGTATAACCGTTGATTTGCCGAATTTCTTCCCGATATCTGACAGCACATTGGTAAGATTTTCAAGGGAACCATGCCAATAGGGATAATAGGATACCCCAAACACATCGTAATCTGTTTCATACGCCGAAAGGCTTTCGGCATAATACATCATACCGTCATAATTTTCCACGCCAGTGTAATGCACAGCCACCTTGACATCCGCTCCCTTTTCGGCGGATGTTTTTCGCACAGCGCTTGCCGCGCATTGCAACAACTGCGCCACTCTTTTGGGATCCGATTCTCCTGCCATACCGCTGTTGATTTCATTGCCGATCTGCACCATGCCGATATCAGCCCCCGCTGCCCATATTTCATTGAGGGATGCAACGGTGTATTCATAAATAGCGTCCTTCTTTTGCTCAAAGTCCAATGCGGCCCACGCTTTAGGGACCAACTGCCGTTCCGGATCCGCCCAGAAATCGGAATAATGAAAGTCCACCAGCAAACGCATACCGTTCTGCGCCGCACGCCTCCCGATCGCCGCTGCCTTCTGCACATCGCAATTGCCTCCGCCATAGCCGTTTCCTTGGGCATCATACGGATCATTCCACACACGCACCCGGATGTAATTCACACCCGCGTCCGCCAGTATCGCAAAGATATCCTGCGGCTCTCCCGAAGTATTGTAATATACCACGCCGCTGGTTTCAAGCGAAATAATGCTTGAAACATCCATCCCCCGTATCCATCCGACAGGCAGTGTATCGGCGGTCGCCTTCTCCCCTTGATCTCCCTCCCTGTTTTTCGGGGCAGGAGTGCATCCCCCCCAGAGGCTCAGCAAAACCATCGCTACCAACAGGGCCAATGTTCGTCTCATTTCCCGTTCCTCCCAATGAAAGCCGTCCGCACGAAAATGGGATTTCGTGCGGACGACGTCGGTTATTTATGATTCATTGCCTTCCAGATACATTGCTGCTTCTTCATCTTCCTCATCGTCTTCTGTTTCGTCCGCATCTTCCGACATATGCCCTGCAATGCCCTTTATGGCAGCGACAACGACGATCAACAACACCAGCACCCCTGCCGCCATAAGCACCGCTTTTCCTGCGCCGCTTTTCCGTTTAATCTGAACATTGGGACAGTCAGCAAAGGCCACTTCGTCAATTTCAGCGGAAGGCGGAAGATCGACATGCGACAGATTGGTGCATCCGCGGAAAGCGTCGCCCACAAAGAGCAGACCTTCGGGAAAATCCACGCGACGCAGGGCGGTACAGCCGTTGAACCCACTGTTGAGATAGAGCAGCGAATCGGGCAGTTCCAACACCTCGGCAAAAGCGCAGTTATCAAACGCGCCGTTGATCTCCACAATTCCCTTGGGAATGTGAATCGTGGAAAGCATGCTGCTGCCGTCAAACACATCCCCCAGATACGACAGTCCCGTGGACCACTCGATGTCACGGATGGCGCCGCATTCATTGAAGCTGCCGTCTCCCAGCTTGGACACGCTGCGTGAAAAAGTAACCTTGGTGAGAGAGGCACAGTGATGAAAGCTGTTGTTGATTTCGGTCACACCGTAAGGGAAAGAAATGCTTTTCATACGAGGACAGGAACAGAATACATTGCTGAGCACCTGCACCCCGCCCGTTAGCGTCACTGTTTGCAGATTTTCACAGTTATTGAAGCTGCCCTCTCCGATGGCCACCACCGATATCGGTATCGTAACGGAGGTAATTCTCTTGTTTCCCGCAAAGGTATCCTTATCAATAGCGGACACCGCTCTGCCGTTGATTTCCTCAGGAATTTCAATATCCCGCAGATTGCCGGTATAGCCGCAGACCGTCACGCCCGCAACCTCCCCCGAAAAGTTATAGAGGAAATTATCCTCGGAGATATACACCGTTCCCGTGTCCTGTTTGGCGTACACTTTGTCGTTACTGACATACTGCGAATCGGCATACACACTAGGAGCAGCAGCCAACAGCAATACAGCAGTCGTCATCAAAGCAGTCATTTTTTTATGAAAAAAAGAATTTATCGCCATATTTTCACCTTTCCTTCATCACAAGAGACCGCGTCATTCCACTACCGTGGCAATAAATTTACCCATGCCGCTCAGGGGGATGTCCTTCTTTCCCGCCGCAACCAGTACCGATTCACCTTTGCGCATGAACATTTCGTCATTGTTGAGATTGAGCGTACCTTCCAGCATCAGCAGCGAGATAAATGAGCCGTCCGGCGCGCTGAGAAGGGCATTTTCCTCCACCTCCCAGAGCGAGGAGGCAAAATATTCGCACCGTCCCAGCAGCGTTTCAAAATGTCCGTCGATGGCTGCGCGCGGCACCAGAACGCCTGCGGGCACAGTAGGCGGCGCGGTAATGGTCACATCCAGTGCTTGCTGGATATTAAGCGGTCGGCTCTCGCCGCGTTCGTCCACGCGGCAATAGTCATACACGCGGTAGGATAACTCTGAATTCTGCCCGATCTCCGCCAGAATGATGTCCCTGCCGATGGCATGGATGGTGCCGGGTTCGATATAGAAAGTATCACCCTTCCGAACTTCAAAAGTGTTCACAGCAGAGATAAGAGTATCGTCCTCAATACGCTTGCGAAAATCCTCGATGTTGAGTTCGTCGTTAAAACCGCAGATCAGATAGGCGCCGGGCTGACAGTCCACCACATACCAAAGCTGCGCCTTGCCCCAATCGCCGCTGACGGTGCGGGCGTAGTCATCATCCGGGTGAACCTGCACCGATATGTCGTCCATCGTGTCGATCAATTTGATCAGCAAGGGAAAACGGTCGTATTTGGCACAGTTGGAGCCGAAAAACGCGGGATGTTCGGCGTAAATCCGTGAAAGCGGCATGCCGTCGAATTCGCCGCCCGACGCGCAGCATTCCACACCTTCGCGGCAGGAAAGCATGAGCGCCTCGGCGGTATGTTCATAGGGCGTATCAAGCCAAAAGTCGTTTTGCAGCCGCGTGCCTCCCCAGATCAGGTCGCGAAACGCAGGTTTGCATTTGATGAAGTCGGTTGTCGCCATAGCGCAGTACCACCTTATCTTACGGAAAGCGCCGACACACAACCACATGAAGGCAATACTTTCCTGATGATTACCTGCATTATAGCATATTTTTAACGAAAATCCAACTGATAAAACCGAATTTTTTGTAAAATTTCAGGAATTTTGCGAAATATTTCGTGCTGCAAATCAATTCTCATTCAAAAAACCGGCACGGCTGCCCTCTCCGCAATGGGAAGAACAACCGTACCGGCTTGTTATTGCTTATCCGATTTCTGTTGAGACAGGGAACAAAATTATTGACCCATGATGGCGTTGGCCGCCTTTTCATATGCGTCGAGCCTTGCGTCAGCGGAATCGAGTGTACCGACAGCCGCCGCATAAACCTTGATCTTCGGCTCCGTGCCGGAGGGACGCACGATGAAGGAACCGCCGTTTTCCAGCTTGTAGGCCAGCACATTGCTCTTGGGCAGCTTGATTTCGCTCTCGGTGCCGTCCGCAAGGTTCTTCATGACCGACAGCTTGTAGTCGCTCACGGAAATCACCTTTTCGCCCGCAATTTCGGTCGGGGCATTGCGGCGCAATCCGTCCATCACACCGTTCATGAATTTCATGCCGGATTCGCCCTCAAAAGCGTAGTTGAGCAGGCGATTGCGATAATAACCGAATTCTTCGTAGATTTCTTTCATCACGTCAAGCAGCGATTTGCCCTGCTTCTTGTAATAGGCCGCCATTTCACAAATCATCATGGAAGCAACCACCGCGTCCTTGTCGCGCGCGTAGGTGCCGCAGAGATAGCCGTAGCTCTCCTCATAGCCCATAATGAAGCGCTCTTTCTCGCCGTCAGCCTCGAGCCAGCCGATAATCTCACCGATATATTTGAAGCCGGTCAGCACCTTGCGCAGTTCGCAGCCGTACTTTTCCGCGATGCGGCCGCCCAGATCGCTGGTGACGATCGTGTTGACGCATACGGGATTCTGGGGAAGCGTACCTTGCTCCTTGCGGCAGGACAGCATATAATTCATCATGAGCGCGCCGACTTCGTTGCCCGACATCAGCGTGTAACCTTCGTCTGATTTCACCGCAATGCCCACGCGGTCGCTGTCCGGGTCGGTGGCCAGCAGCAGATCGGGCTGCACCGTCTCCGCCAGCTTAAGCGCACATTCAAACGCCTGTCGTATTTCGGGGTTGGGATAGGGGCAGGTCGGGAAATCGCCGTTGGGCTGCTCCTGCTCAGGAACCACGGTCACATCGTCAATACCAATCCGCTTCAAAATCGCGCGCACCGGCTTGTTGCCCGCGCCGCAAAGAGGCGTATAAATCACTTTGAGTCCCGCGTCCTTGCAAAGACCGGGGTTGACCGACGAAGCCTCCACCGCGTCAAGGAAGCGTTCGATCAGCGACTGGTCGATCCATTCAATCAGCCCCTGTGCCATAAGCGCGTCGAAATCGCCCCGCTTGACGTCGTCGAAGATGTCGAGTTTCTGCATACAGGCGTAAACCTCGCCCGCCGCACCGTCGGTCATCTGGCATCCGTCGCCGCCGTAGCACTTGAATCCGTTGTATTTGGCGGGGTTGTGGCTGGCGGTAATCATAATTCCCGCGGTGCAACCCAGTTCACGAACCGCATAACTGACGATGGGAGTAGGTTCAAGTTCGGTAAAAACGTAGGCCTTCACGCCGTTCATAGCGAGCGTCGCCGCCGCGCACTTGGCAAAATCCGGCGACTTGTGGCGCGAGTCATAGCCAATGGCCACCGCGTTGCTGCCGCCCTTAGCGGTCAGATAATCGGCCAGCGCCTGCGCCGCCATGCTGACTGTATAAATATTCATCCGGTTGGTACCCGCGCCAAGTACGCCGCGAAGTCCGCCGGTACCGAATTCCAGATAACGATAAAAACGGTCGCTGATATCCTCGTCCTGTCCCTCGACCGCTTTCAGTTCAGCGGCAATATCCTCCGCCTCCGCCTTTTCTCTCCAAATCTGATAGAGTTTCATTTCCTGCTCGGTACATGCCATATCCATTGGCCTCCTGTCAATGTTTTTATTTCAATTTAATGAAGACAAAAAATAAGCATTTGTTTTCCAAATATAAAATTAAGGTAAACTAACGATATTATAGCTCATAAATGCAATTTTGTAAAGCACCTACTTCATGAATTTTCCAAAAAGCCCGAATTTTCCGCACTATCCACATAAAAACGAGGTTTTTTTTTACACTCATTGACATTTTGGCAACAGCCCTCTCTTTTCAGTACACCTGTATCAATAGGCACGCATAATTACGAACCGGCACGAAACAAAAGGAGGCGATGATGGTGAGTGCAGGGCAAGGCGGAGGACGACGGTGGGCTGGCGCCCACCTAGGACGACAACGCAGCCATGTGCTCACCAGCGCCCGAACTTGTCTTTTTGTTTGTTTGGATTGCTATATATCTTTCTCTCAAACAGATACCCGGGATGGAATAATATGCCTGGCTCCGGGAAGAATAAGGGTAGAAAGGAGCTGACACACACTATGTCAAGCATTCACATCTCCCCCATCGAATACAAGAAAATGACACAACGGGCGGTTCCGCCTTCGCCCGTGGGCAAGGATTGCCTGCTGGCCTTTGTCACAGGCGGTACCGTTTGCTGTCTCGGACAGCTCGTTACCGACGTCATGCTGCGGCTGCGCTTTTCAGAAACGACCTCCAAAACCACCGCTTCTATCGCGCTGATTGCTGCCGCTGCGCTGCTCACGGCACTCGGCGTCTTCCCGAAAATCGCCAAATTCGCCGGTGCCGGGACGCTGGTACCCATTACGGGCTTTTCCAATTCCATCGTCTCCCCCGCTATCGAATTCAAATCCGAGGGACATGTTTTCGGCGTGGGCGCCAATATGTTCAAAATCGCCGGACCCGTGCTGGTGTTCGGTATCTCCGCGTCGGTGCTGTACGGTATCCTTTACTGGATGTTCACCGTCAGATAAAAACGGTGCCATGCTACTTGTGGTACTTGGTTCCCGCGCTGATAGAAAACGCTCGATAAATCTGTTCACAAAGCATCACCCGCGCCAGTTGGTGCGGAAAGGTCATGGGAGACATCGAAAGGCGAAGGTCGGCACGCGCCTTGACCGCTTCGCTCAGACCGTAGGAGCCGCCGATCACAAAATCCACGCGGCTCCTGCCGTCCACCGCCACACGTTCCAGCATTTGTGACAGTTGCTCCGACGGCATTTCCTTCCCCTCGATGCACATGGCAATTACAAAACCGTCCGCTGCGCCTTTACTGATTTCTTTCATCAGCCGTTCGCCTTCGCTCGCCACGACCTTGGCAATATCCGCGTCGGAAGGGGCATCGGACAGACGGCTCTCATTGACCTCTACTATACGGAACTTGCAGAACCGGCTCAGACGCTTGGCGTATTCCGCGCACGCCTCGCGCCAGTATTTTTCTTTCTGATCCCCTACACAAATGATATTCACGGCAAGCACCTCTGCTCACTCCTTTTCCTTTTATTCCCCTGTATTATACTCCTTCTCTCCGGGTGTGTCAAAACTTTTTAGGAAATTCCATCAAACCGATTGACAAATTCTTACTTTGATGTATAATAAAAATGTATTTTTGTAAATGAGCGGCAAAACCACAAACATGGTGTTTTTGTTTATTTACACAAAAGAATTTTCATAGAAAAGGATTGATTCACAATGAGAGAGCAGGAAATCAGAAAGCTGTCGCTTAAGGTCAGGATTTACTCTGTTATGCTGGCAGTCATTTGCGCGTTCTGGTTTATGTCCACTGCGGTGGTACTTACCACAGGTGCGGAGGGCGTTGAGTCGTCCACCGAAAGCACGGAAAGCACGGAAAGCGCAGAAAGCACGGAAAGCGCAGAAAACACGGAAAACACGGAAAACACAGAAAACACAGAAAACACGGAAAACACGGAAAACACACAAAACACGAAAAACAGCAACACATCCAGCAATACGACCAGCAATACGACCAGCAATACGACCAGCAGCAAGGTCAGCGCTTCGGACTATCAGACTACTAATCTGGCCGACACCACAAAGCAGTCTGTCGTTTCCAAGGCGGTAGCAAGCAAGAACATCAAGATCAAAGCGGGTAAAAACGTCATTACAGGGGATCCGGACAGTGCCGGCGTATATTTCAACGTATCCGATGTTTCCGCCGATAATAAGAAAGCCATTGTCGCTTTACTGAAAGAGGCCAAGATCACCAAGGGCTATGTGATGTATGATTTCTCGCTCAAATACGCCAACAGCACCGCAACAATTGACGAAGGCAGCGTGCAGATTACCGCCAATGTTCCCAAAGAGTGGAAAACGCTCAAAGGCTACGATGTGACTGTTTACCATTATGAAAACAAAAAGCTGACCAAGATCAAACCCAGCTCGGTCTCTGACAAGGGCATTGTCTTTGAGACGTCCGGCCTCAGTCCTTTCGCGATGGTGCGTACTTCTACCAGCACTGAGGTGGAAAACGTCAAGACCGGTGACAGTCTCACCACTACGGTGGCCGCCATTTATCTCGCGGCGGTTTCCATCTTTATGATCGTTGTGGTCAGCATCAAGCTCAAGGTAGCCAAAGGCAGACTGGATCAGGTTCGCAGAACAGCATTCTGAAAGTAGGTTTTCTTTCCTGCATTAAACGGTTATAATAAGCGGGAGCCGGCGCATGAAACGCATTATCATGCGCCGGCTCCCGCTTTTGATTTGCCGCCATTGGCCGATAACAGTCCGGCTCCCTCAGATATCGCAGCATCAGGAAAAAATTTACATTTGTTGCATTGACATTAAATGCGTTTTCACGCATGATATATTATGTATGATTTTATATAAATCCGGTGATAAACATGAGAAACTTAAAATATGAATTCAGCCGTGTGGGACAGCAATTGCTGGACGCGTTTCACGGTGGCAGGGCACTGGTGGCACATGAACATATGGGCGCACATTTCTCCTGCGAAGACGGTCAGAACGGTGTGCGTTTCACTCTCTATGCGCCCTATGCCGTCAAAATCGCGGTCATCGGAGATTTCAACGGCTGGAACGAAAATGTGCATCTCATGCGCAAAATCGATCCCCTTGGAATGTATTCCGTCTTTGTGCCCAACGCCGTAAGAGGACAGCTTTACAAATACCGCATCTGGCAGGCCGGCGGCAGCGTCTGTGACAAAGCCGACCCTTATGCCACAATGGGACAGCGCCGTCCCTACAATTCCTCTGTCGTTATGGAAGTGGACGACAGCGCCTTCACTGACTATGAGTGGATGCACAGCCGCAGTCGCTGCTTTGAAAGACCGCTCAACATCTACGAGGTACACTTGGGAGCATGGTGCCGCAAACCGGCGGGCAACACCGAGCAGAGCTGGCACACCTACGACGAAATTGCCGAACGGCTCGCCAATTATGCCCTCGAAAACGGCTTCACCCATGTGGAATTAATGCCGCTTACGGAACATCCTTATGACGGTTCGTGGGGATATCATGTCAGCGGCATGTTTGCCGCCACCTCGCGCTACGGTTCTCCCCAGCAGTTGATCCGGCTCATCGACGTCTGTCACAACAAGGGCATCGGCGTCATCCTGGATTTTGTCATGGTACATTTCGTCCGCGACAGCTTCGGACTGGGACGCTTCGACGGCACGCCCCTTTATGAGTATCCGATGGATTACATGGCCAACAGCGAGTGGGACTCTTACAACTACGATTTTTACAAAGGTGAGGTACAGAGCTTTCTGCTGTCGGCAGCCTATTACTGGCTGCATACCTATCATTTTGACGGACTGCGCATTGACGCGGTGAGCAACATCATCTACTGGCAGGGACAAAGTGAACGCGGCGTAAATCAAGGGGCCGTGGAATTTATGCGCCGCTTCAACGACGAACTTCACGCGGTTTGCCCGGAAGTCATGATGATCGCGGAAGATTCCAGTTCCTACTACAACGTCACCTCCCGCTACGCCGACCATTGGCATTTAGGCTTCGACTACAAGTGGGACATGGGCTGGATGAACGACACGCTGAAATATTTTTCCATCAACCCCTTCTTCCGCCGCGGCAGTCACGACAAAATCACCTTCTCGATGGATTATTACAACGCCGAAAACTACCTGCTCCCCTTCTCTCACGACGAATCCTCTCACGGCAAGAAGTCGATTCTGGGCAAGATGTGGGGAGATTCCAAGCAGAAATTTGCCCAGTGCCGTGCGCTGTATGTCTATATGTTCACCCACCCCGGCAAGAAGCTCAACTTCATGGGCAACGAATTCGCCCAATTGGACGAATGGAAGATCACGGAGGAAATTCACTGGTTCGAACTGCAAAACGAATACAACGGCAAATTCTACGCTTTTTTCAAAGAAATGAGTCAGATTTACCGCTGGTATCCGTCGTTGTGGGAAATGGACTACAATGGAGTAGGCTTCGAGTGGCTTGACCGCACGGACGATTACAACAACATTTTTACCTATATCCGTCGCGGCGGCGGTCAGGAAGTAGTAGTCGCACTCAATCTTTCCACCAATCCTCAATACAAGTATATATTAGGTTTAAAGCACCGCGGCACAATCGAAGAATTCATGTGCAGCGATGACGTGCAGTACGGCGGCGAGGGTTTGACACACAATATCAAGCAGGAGATTTCGCCCTATCCGCACAAAGAATTCCCGTTCAGCGTGACAGTACAACTAGCACCTCTGTCGGGGCATATCTTTTTGCTACACGACGAAACCAAGGCTGAATCCAACATGCAGGATACAAAATAACCGCAATCCAGTTCGTTGCGGTTGATATAATCTCTGATTTTGCTATGTCATATTTTTGGCTAATACAAATAATTGTAGAACAAACACACTTTATAGCAATCCAAATAATCAGGGAGACAAAAGGAGGCGATGAGGACGACGGTGGGCTGGCGCCCACCTAGGACGACAACGCAGCCATGTGCTCACCAGCGCGCCGAACTTGTCTTTTTGTTTGTTTGGATTGCTATAAGTAGAGGTTGTATCATGCTTCATGAATTTGAAATTGAAGAACTGCGGATGCGGTTTATAAAAAATAATTATGTTATGACTACTGCCGAGCTTCTGGAAGCAAAGCTGTATTACGCGGATATCAAGCAGCTTTTGGACGAAGGCTTGATTGAGCGGGTTCGGAGAGGGTATTACCATTGGACCCAGGATGACGGAGAAAGCGAAATTGTCATTATCAACCGCTTGTTTCCTGACGCCGTACTCTGTATGGAAACTGCCCTGTTCTATTATCAGTACAGTGACCGAAATCCGTCTGAATGGAGTTTCGCCATTGACAAAAATGTTTCCAAGCTTCGGACAAATATTGATTATCCGTTCATTAAGGCATATCGTGTGGAAAGACAATTGCTGACGCTTGGGGAAACCGAAGGAATAATTGATACGCACAAAGTCCGGATCTACGACCGCGACCGAACCATCTGCGATGTGCTGCGAAACATGAATAAGATGGATAAGGAAATCTTCAACAAAGCAATACAGGGATATGTTGCGGACTCCAAAAAAAGCATACCGAATCTTATGAAATACGCACAGATTCTCCGTGTTCAGAAAAAGGTAAATGATTTGATTGGAGTGTGGTTGTAATCGTGCTTTCTTACAACGAACTTGAACACGAAGTTGATCGACTGCGCCGGGAAAATGCTTCATTAAAAGCTGAACTGAGCGAATTGCGCTCAAGGTACGGAATAGAAGACACTCCCAAAGAAGTTCCAATAGAAACCGTTCATGTTGAGCAAAGTGAAGGCATCAATAAATACAGCACACCTGACGAAAAAATCGCCCTGTTCCGTTCGCTATTCGCGGGAAGAACCGACGTATTCGCAAGACGATGGTACAGCAAGTCCAGAGAGAAAAGCGGTTATCAGCCTGTCTGCGGCAACGAATGGGAACCGGGGCTGTGTGATAAATCGAAATGCAAATGTTCACAGTGTTCCAACCGGAAACTGCTGCCGCTTACCGATAAGGATATTTACCGTCATCTTTCTGGTAAAGATGAGTTTGGCAGAGATGTGGTTGGTATTTATCCTATGCTGACAGATGAAACCTGTCATTTCTGCTGCATTGACTTTGACAAAGAAGGTTATCAGGAATCCGCAAAAGCGTATTTGTCCGTATGTCAGCAAAACAACATTCCCGCCTATCTGGAACGTTCCAGATCGGGCAACGGCGCTCACGTATGGCTGTTCTTTGAATCACCGATTTCCGCCAAAAATGCCCGATTGTTTGCCGGAAGTCTGCTCACAAAGACGATGGAAAACTGCACCAAGATCTCATTCAAGTCCTACGACCGGATGCTTCCCAATCAGGACACCATGCCAAACGGCGGCTTCGGGAATCTCATTGCTCTGCCATTGCAGGGGAAAGCCCGAAAACAAGGCAATTCCGTATTCGTCAATGAAGATTTTATTCCCTATGACGATCAATGGGCGTACCTTTCCCAAGTACAAAAAATCAGCGAAGCGGCGGTTTCGGAAATTACCACCCGTTTGCACGCATCAGGAGGAATTGGCATACTTGTCAGCGATTCCGATGAAAAGCCGTGGGTAACGCCCCAGCGGGAAGACGTAACGCATTTTGATTTTCCGGCTTCACTGACAATTACCAGAGCCAATATGATTTACATCCCCACTCAGGGCATTTCCGCAAAAGCACAGAACCGCATCCAACGCCTTTCCGCCTTCAAAAATCCTGATTTTTATCGCGCACAGGCAATGCGAAAATCCACCTACGACAAGCCCCGGATTATCTGCACTGCGGAAATATCAGAACAATATATCGGTTTGCCTCGCGGTTGTGAGAACGCTTTATGTGAACTGTTAGACAATGCTTCCGTCAATTATTCCTTTGATGATCAGACCAATAGCGGACAAGCAATAGACGTTGCTTTTAACGGTAAACTTCGTGAAGAACAGCAGCCTGCGGCAGACGCACTTCTGAAATACAGCAACGGCGTTCTGTCCGCCACCACCGCT
>CADCNI010000036.1 GCA_902802795.1 uncultured Ruminococcus sp. | reverse complement strand
GTCCTAGGTGGGCGCCAGCCCACCGTCGTCCTCCGCCTTGCCCTGCACTCACCATCATCGCCTCCTTTTGTCTCCCTGATTATTTGGATTGCTATAGTCAAGCCCCAGTTCTTCCTCCGTGCTGAGTTTTTCAATGAATTCCTCGAAATTACCGGCAAGCCGTTTTCTTCTGTAATCCGCGTCAAACATATTTTCCATTCCCTTTTCATTTCACGTTTCACACTTCACATTAATGGAAGTGCGCGAGACTGGCAATTCCTTGGGCGACCGCATCGGTCAGTGCGTCGATTTCCTCGGATGTGTTGTCCGCGTTAAAACTCACGCGGATGGCGCTGTCAGCCGCGTCGCGGGGAAGCCGCAGCGCTTGAATAACGTGGCTGGGTTCGCCTTTGGCGCATGCGGAACCGCCGGATACATAGATGCCGCGTTCCGAGAGGTAGTTGAGCATGGTTTCCGCTTTGACGCAGCAGGTGCTGAAATTGACGATATAGGGGAGGGCGTCGTCGGGGGAGTTGATGACGACGCCCTCGATTTGTGACAGACGCCGCACGGTGTAATCCCGCAGCGCCACGATGGTTTCATACCGTTCTTTCATGGCGGCGCGTTCGCTGGCAATGCCCGCCGCTCTGCCGAACGCCGCAATGAGGGGTGCCGCCTCGGTACCGGGCCGGAAGGAATCCTCCTGATGGCCGCCATAGGTGAGCGGAGGAATGTGCAGCCCTTTGCGTTTGTAGAGCGCGCCCACGCCTTTTGGCGCGTGGATTTTGTGAGCCGAGACGGTAATCATATCCGCGCCGAGCTTTTTGACGCTGACGGGAATTTTGCCGAAGGCCTGCACGCAGTCGCAATGCACAATCGCACGGGGGGCGTTTTTGTGTGCCGCTCTGACGGCGGCTTCGATGGGAAGAATGCTGCCTATTTCGTTGTTGACCAGCATCATCGTCACAAGGACCGTGTCGGGAGTGACGGCCTGCGCAACGTCCTGCGGAGAGATGTGACCGTGTTGGTCGGGCATGAGCCGGATGACTTCAAAGCCGCGTTTTTCCAGCTCGGCGGTGCTGTCGAGTACCGAGGAATGCTCGATGGCAGTGGTGACAATCCGATGACCGTTTTTCTGATTTTTAGCTGCCGCGCCGAACACCGCGATATTATTGGCTTCCGTGCCGCCGGAGGTGAACACGATTTCTTCGGGCTGGGCGGCAATGGCGGCGGCTATCGCGCGGCGCGCTTCTTTGATGCGAAGCGCCGCTTCGTTACCCTTGGCGTGGGTGGAGGAGGGATTGCCCCAGCAGGTTTCCATCATTTCCACTGCCGCCGCGACAGCTTCGGGAGAAGGTCTGGTGGTAGCGGAATTGTCCAGATAGATTTCTTTCATACGATTTGACAGAAAAAAACACCTCTTTGTGTGCGTTGATAAGACGTAATAAAGATATACCAATAAATTATACTATAAAAAGGCGGTGAATGCAATAGCATTCCACCACATATATTTTGTATAAATTTTAAATATTTTTCCTATGCCGTGAACGATGGAAGAGAGACGGAAATTTGACGGAAGAATGTTGTTGAAATGTGGGGGGAACTGATGTATAATAAAAACAATGAATTGGAGTAAAGGAGTTTTTGCCTTGCAATACAACGAATTGATTGAAAGATATCCTGCTTTTATCTATCATGGTTATCGGCTCACCTGTGAGCAAAATATATGGCGGGTGATCTACGATTTTGAAACGGTGGGGCTGACCGAATTTCACCCCTCCTGGACGCTGCCCGCGCGGGGAATAGATCCCGATGATACCACCTTCCGGGAATTTCTCTTTTCCATCGGCATGGTAGAACTGATCAGCTATTGGAAAGCCACCTGTTCTCCAAATGTGCGTGTAGAATGCGGTTATTTGAGCGATGCGCAGATCGAGTGGTGGAAGAAGCTCTATTTCAACGGACTGGGCGAATTTTTCTATACTAACGGCGTTGACGTGACACTGGAAAACTTTATGTGTATCGAAGTGCGCAGCGACCTGCCGCGGGCGGAAATGACACCCTCCAAAGAACTACGGGGCTGTATGGTGCCGGTCGGCGGGGGCAAGGATTCCATCGTGGCGCTGCATATTCTGGGTCGGAGCGGCATGACCGACAAGATGTGTTTTATGATGAACCACCGCAATTCCGCGTTTGCCACCGCCCTGCTTTCGGGCTGCCGTCCGGAGGACATTTACCGTCCGAAACGGTATCTTGACCGCAAGATCGTGGAGCTGAACGCGCAGGGGTTTCTCAACGGACATACGCCTCTGTCGGCGCTGATTGCTTTTTCCGCGTCGATGGCGGCCTACCTTTGCGGCAAGAAATATGTGGTGCTTTCCAATGAATCAAGCGCCAACGAAGCTTCCGTGGCGGGAAGCACTGTCAACCACCAGTATTCCAAGAGTTTTGCGTTTGAGCAGGATTTTGCCGATTATCTTGCGCAATATATTCCCTGCGGCGTGCGGTATTTCAGCCTGCTGCGTCCGCTTTCGGAAATTCAGATTGCTGCGATTTTCTCTCAGCTTAAGGAATATCATGAGGTATTCCGCAGTTGCAACGCGGGCAACGCGGGAACCAGATTTGATACATGGTGTCTTGAATGTTCCAAGTGCCTGTTTGTGGTGATGATTCTGTCTCCCTTCCTGACCGACGCGGAGATTCGGGATATCTTCCGCGTCAATCTGCTGAATTCTTCGAGTGAGAAGATGACACGCTACTTTGAGCAACTGATCGGAATGCATGAAACCAAGCCGTTTGAATGTGTGGGCAGTGTGGACGAAATCAATTTTGCCATGTGTCTTGCCATCCGCCGGCGTGAAGCGGCGGGCGTTTCCTTGCCCCGTCTGCTGGCATATTACAAGACTACTTCCGCTTATGAAAAATATAAGGATGCGCCGGGCGGCTATGCCGATTATTTTGATGAAGTTAATCTTATTCCCGTAAATTTGGAAAATACGGTACGGCAATGTGCCGGAGCTGTTGCAGAAATATTGCGCGGATAAGCGGAATATGTGATGAAAACAATTGGTGCATGTTGTATAGTTTTCCCGGATGTATTTTTATGTTGAGTGCTCAATAATTTTAATATTGTTCTTTATTTCATCACAAATTTATGGTATCATAATTAAGATTCATCAAAATTGTTTGATGGAAAAATCGTAAATAATAGATTATAAAGAACTTTATGATTCAGGCTGGTGATGTTGAATGTCAAATTATGTGCTTTTAACCGATTCCACAACGGATATTTCTCAGGAACTCGCAGATGAGATGGATGTAAAGGTCTGGCCGATGCAGTTTGAACTGGACGGACTGACGTACAGAAATTTCCCTGATGAGCGCGAAATGAAGTCCGCTGATTTTTACAGGTTGATGAGAAGCGGAAAAATGCCGAAAACCGCGCAGATCAATGTCAATGATTTCTGTGAGTTTTTTTCCGAGTATCTGGAGCAGGGATTGGATATCCTGTATCTTTCTTTTTCTTCGGGACTCAGCGGCACCTATAACAACTCTTTGACCGCCATCCAGGAAATGAAGGACGCATATCCCGCACGCAAAATCCTTTCGATAGATACGCTCGCCGCTTCCATGGGCGAGGGTTTGCTGGTTTATCTGGCCGCTATGAAGCGGAAGCAGGGAATGGAACTGGAAGAACTTGCCAAATGGGTGGAGGACAACCGCCTGCATTTGTGCCACTGGTTTACGGTGGATGATCTGCATCATCTTAAAAGAGGCGGCAGAGTGTCCGCAACGACGGCAATTGTGGGTTCGGCACTGAATATCAAGCCTGTGCTTCATGTGGATGACAAAGGACACCTGATCAATATGACCAAAGTTCGTGGTCGACAGGCTTCGCTGGACGCCTTGGTAGCAAAGATGGCGGAAACTTATAGTTATACGGGTGAATATGATACGGTGATGGTTTGTCAGGGCGACTGTATGAAGGACGCCGAATATGTGGCTGCGCAGGTCAGAAAAAAATGCAAGGGCGTTAAGCGCGTGATCATCGGCAACATCGGTCCGGTCATTGGTGCGCATGCCGGTCCCGGCGTTCTTGCGCTTTTCTTCTATGGCGATCACAGATAAACAGGTTTTATACGAATTGTCAATCAAAAGTAGACAATTAGTATTAAAAAATGCTTCACGTTCCGGCATTTGTTCGGCGGCGTGAGGCATTTTTTGGACGTTGGGAATCAGTAGGAAAGCTGCGTTTATAGCAATCCAAATAAAGGACGACGGTGGGCTGGCGCCCACCTAGGACGACAACGCAGCCATGTGCTCGCCAGCGCGCCGAACTTGTCTTTTTGTTTGTTTGGATTGCTATAAGACTTTTACCTGCGTCATTAGAGAAAAGACCGGAACGAAAATGTAAATAAATTGTAAATTAACGCTATCCCGAAAAGGGAAAAAATATGTCACGACGTATATAATAAGCAGAGGAATAAAAAAGCGGCAGAAAAGGCGGTGATCGGTTGAGTGAGGTACTTTGTGTCAGGGAACAAACCGAAGAAATCGAGCGAATGACGCTGTCGCCTTTTGCTACGCTGGCCTGTCATTCGCTGGGACGTGACCGAAGGGAACCGCAGTGTCACATGCGCACAGTGTTCCAGCGCGACCGTGACAGGATTATCCACTGCAAGGCGTTCCGCCGGCTCCGGCACAAGACGCAGGTGTATCTGGCGCCCGCGAGCGATCATTATCGCACGCGGCTTATTCACACATTGGAAGTGGCGCAGGTATCCCGTACCATCGCCCGGGCGCTCCGGCTCAATGAAGATCTGACCGAAGCGATCTCGCTGGGACATGATTTGGGACATACGCCTTTCGGACATGCGGGGGAACGGGTGCTGGATATCATGCTGGCGGCTACGGGCGGATTCCGCCACTACGAACAGAGTGTCCGCGTGGTGGAAAAGCTGGAAAAAAACGGAAAGGGACTGAATCTCACGAAAGAAGTCCGCAACGGCATTCTCTGCCATACGAGAGGCGAAGAGGCGTTTACGCCGGAAGGCCGTATTGTGCGTATTGCGGATAAGATCGCGTATATGAATCACGATATCGACGACAGCATCCGTGCCGGCATTCTGACCGAAAACGATATTCCCAAGCATCTGCGGGATGTGCTGGGAGAGGGGGTTTCGGTGCGCATCAGTAAAATGATTGATAATGTTTACCGGAACAGCACAGGCGGTGACATCCGTATGTCGGACGAGTTTTCCAAGGCGTTTTACGAACTTCACGATTATCTTTACCGTACCGTTTACAAGGGCAGCGCCGCCAAAGCGGAGGAAAGCAAGGCTGAGGATATGATTGAAATCCTGTTTCACTACCTCTGCAATCATCCCGACCGCATTCCCGACGAATACCGTCCCGTCATGCGGGAAGAAGGCATCAAGCGCGCCGCGGCGGACTATATTGCCTGTATGAGCGACACCTACGCGGTAGAGCTTTACAAGGATCTGTTTATTCCGCGAGGTTGGGATGGAAACACACTTTTGCGATGAAAATGAGAAGAAAGAGAGACAAAAAGCTACAAAAGGCGATGTGGTCGGGCGCCGTTGATCGGTTGTCCAACGGCCGGAAGAAGGTGAATCTGCGCATTTGTTTTCCAATGAATTTATTCAAGAAGTCAAGGATAAAAATGATATAACCGATGTGATCAGCGGTTATGTCGGCTTAAAACGGAGCGGACGCATTTCCAAGGGACTGTGTCCGTTTCATTCCGAAAAAACGCCGTCCTTCACGGTGTACAGTGATACGGCTTCATTTTATTGCTTTGGCTGTCAGACAGGCGGTGATGTGATCGGCTTCATCCGTAAGATCGAAAATCTCGATTACGCCGAGGCGATTAAATTTCTTGCCAACCGCGCGGGTATTCCCGTGGTAGAGGATGGAAGAAACGACGGACTGTCGCAGATGCGTCTGCGAATCCGTGAGCAAAACCGAGAGGCGGGACGTTTTTTCTACCGTGCGCTGTATTCGCCGGCAGGTCGGCAGGCGCTGGATTACTTTCATTCCAGAGGGCTGACCGACGAAACCATCCGTCGTTTCGGGCTGGGCTGGTCTCCCGAGAGTTGGGACGGGCTGTCGCGGCACCTGGGAGGGCTGGGATACCGGAAGGAAGAAATTCTCGCCGCCGATTTGGGTTACACCTCGCGCAATGGAGGAATCATTGATCGCTTCCGCAACCGCGTGATGTTTCCCATTATTGATTTGCAGGGCAATGTCATTGCTTTTGGCGGGCGGCGGTTCACCGATGATATCAAGGGCGGCAAATACGTCAACACCGGCGATACGCTGATTTACAAAAAGACCAACCACCTTTTCGCCATGAACTTCGCAAAAAACGAGAAGTCCGGCGAGCTGATTCTCTGTGAGGGCTACATGGATGTCATTGCGCTTCACCAAGCGGGATTCCGCAACGCGGTGGCGGCGCTGGGAACGGCGGTGACACAGCAGCAGGCGCGTCTGATGGCCAAATATGTCAAGCGGGTGGTACTGTCGCAGGACGGCGACGAGGCGGGACAGCGCTCTATCGCACGTTCCATTCCTATCATGAAAGAGGCGGGGCTGGATGTGCGTGTTCTGGAAATCACGGGCGCAAAAGATCCGGACGAGTTTATCAAAAAATACGGTCCTGAACGCTTCAAACGGCTGCTGGAGGGTTGCGCCAATGACATAGAATATTCCATCATGCGTATCGAGCAGCAATATGATATCGGTACCGATGACGGACGGCTGCATTATTTACAGGAAGTCTGCGATTTTCTCAGCAGTCTGGGAACATTGGAGCAGGAGGTATATTCCGCGCGCATTGCGGACAAGCTAAAAATAGAAAAAAGCGCGGTGCTCAGTCAGACGCAGGCTTCCGCCAGGCGAAAGCGGTTTCAGGAGCAGCGGCAGCAGTTCCGTGAAATGGCGCAGTCCACAGCAGGCGTAGGTAATCGGGTCAATCCCGAACGCAGCGCGCATCTGAAGGGAGCGATTGCGGAGGAAGCGTTTCTCAGGCTGTTGCTCACGCATCCGGAACTGGTGGCAAAGGCGGCGGGAAAAATCAGGCCCGAAGAATTTGTCACGGAATTTGACCGCCGTGTCTATCAGCAGATGTTGGCGATTACCGACGAGGGCGAGGAGGTTTCCGTGACCATGCTGGCACAGCAGTTCAGTGAGGGAGAAACGGCGGAGATCGTGCGCATTGTCAACAGCGGAGAGGGAAGAGGTACCGACGATTTCGACAGACTGATCGAAGTCATCAGGGAGGAAAGCGCCAGACCCACACCGCGCGACGCCGCACGTCTCTCGGCGGACGAGCTGCTCAAACAGATGAAACGGCTCAAACAAAAAAAAAGCTGACAACAGAAGATGCTGTTGATTCGGGAAACAAACGGACGGCGAATGCCGGACGGTTTATCATAAATATTTTTTCAGTACATTTAAACGGGAAGCGCAGGATAAAACATGCGTTTCCTCAAGCGACGAAAGGTTGATTCATTAACATGGCAGCAAATAACGCAAAGGCAATACTCCGGGAGCTTGCGGAAAAGGCAAAGGCAAAGGGGAGCATTTCACACAGAGAAATTATGGACGCGCTTTCCGATGTGGACGTCAATCCGGAAACCATTGAGAGCTTTTATGTCAAGCTTGAGAGCATGGAAATCGAGATTATCGAGGATGACAACGAAAGCCTCTCTTTGGAGGATCTGGCAATCAATGAGAATGAGGGTTCCGACGAGATGTCGGATTATTACAACGACTCCGAGGTCAGCGGCATTTATGTGGAAGATCCGGTCAAAGCGTATCTTCGCGACATCGGCAAGATTCCGCTGTTGACGCCGGAGGAGGAAAAAGACTTGGCGGCGCGTATTATGGCGGGCGACAAGGACGCGAAAACCCGGCTCAGCGAAGCCAATCTCCGTCTGGTGGTCAGCATCGCGAAGAAGTATATGAACCGCGGCCTTCAGTTTCTCGATCTGATTCAGGAGGGAAATCTGGGTCTGATCAAAGCGGTGGAGAAATTCGACCCCAGCAAGGGCTTTAAGTTTTCCACCTACGCTACATGGTGGATTCGGCAGGCGATTACAAGAGCCATTGCCGATCAGGCGCGTACCATCCGCATTCCGGTGCATATGGTGGAGACGATTAACAAGGTCAAACGCGCCAAGGCGCAGCTTACCGCCGAAAACGAGAAGGAACCGCGCCCGGAGGATATCGCCAAGTTGCTGGATATGGATGTAGACAAGGTACGCGAGATCATCCGCGTGTCGCAGGAGCCGGTTTCTCTTGAAACGCCCATCGGTGAGGAAGAGGACAGCCACCTGGGCGACTTTATCAAGGATGAAGAGCAGACCGCACCGGAAGACGCGGTGGGCAATATGATTTTGCACGACCTGATTTCGGAGGTGCTTGATACGCTCACCGAACGCGAAGCGGAGGTCATTCGTTTGCGATACGGTCTGGAGGACGGCAGATGCCACACACTCGAAGAAGTCGGCAAACAGTTTGAAGTTACGCGCGAACGCATACGCCAGATTGAAGTCAAGGCCATCCGCAAGTTGAGACATGTGACTCGCAGCAATAAGCTGAAAGGATTTACATAATGCCGGATTAAATGGTATGGTATAGAGTGAGATTTGAGATTGTGACGCCCACCAATGGCGCAAAGAATTTTGATTATATCCGACATGAACACATTTACCGAGGGAGGGAATATTATTATGAGCACGACTGACAAAAAGGGTGTACTCCGCAAGCTTGTCGAACTGGGAAGATCGAAAGGGTTTCTGAGCAATCAGGAAATCATGGACGCGCTGTCGGAGATTAACTTCAGCCCCGAACAGATCGAAAAGCTTTACGACAAGCTGGAAACCAACGGGATCGAAATCGTAGAGAACAGCGTGGAGGATATGAAGTTGGACGATATTGCGCCGGATGAGCCATCTACTTACGACGGCAGCCTGATCGACGATCCTGTCAAGATGTACCTGCGGGAAATCGGCAATATTCCCATGCTGACGCCTGAGGAAGAAAAGGATATTGCGCGCAGGATTGCCGAAGGGGATGAATCCGCCAAAAAACGTCTGAGCGAAGCCAATCTCCGTTTGGTCGTGAGCATTGCCAAGCGTTATCTCGGCAGGGGGATGCCTTTGCTCGATTTGATTCAGGAGGGCAACCTCGGCCTGATCAAGGCGGTGGACAAGTTTGATCCGAGCAAGGGCTTCAAATTCTCCACTTATGCTACATGGTGGATTCGTCAGTCGGTGTCGCGCGCGATTGCCGATCAGGCCAGAACCATCCGGATTCCGGTCCATATGGTGGAAAACATCAACCGCGTGAAGAAAGCGCAGAGTCATTTGCTGGGAGAAAACGGCAAAGACCCCACCACCGCAGAGGTAGCGGAATATGCTGATATGTCCGAGGAAAAAGTGGTAGAGGTCATGCGTGTGGCACAGGAACTGGTTTCCCTGGAAGCGCCGGTAGGTGAGGAAGAGGACAGTCACATCGGAGACTTCATCAAGGATGAATCACAGGAAGACCCTGAGGATGCGGCGTCACTCAGCATGCTAAAGGAACAGTTGGAAAGCGCGCTCTACACGCTGACTCCTCGTGAAATGGATGTGCTGAAACTGCGGTACGGTCTGTTTGACGGACGCAATCACACGCTGGAAGAGGTGGGACAGCGTTTCAATGTGACACGGGAGCGCATCCGTCAGATCGAGGCCAAAGCATTGCGGAAGCTGAGGCATCCCAGCCGAAGCAAAAAGCTGAAAGATTTTCTCTGATGATGACGGAAATTGAATGAGGAGGCGGCGGGTTGCATATTACGCTCGAAACCGATTATGCTATACGGATTGTGGAGTGTCTGTCACTGTGCGGCGGAAAGCTGGACGCTTCCGCGATTTCAGCACGCACCGATGTGCCGCAGCGGTTTTCACTCAAAATTCTCCGCAAGCTGGTTCACAGCGGCATCGTGAAATCTTACAAAGGCGTACAGGGCGGCTACGAGCTGGCCAGAGCGCCCAAAGATATTACGCTGCGTACTGTGGTAGAGGCCGTGGAGGGACCGTATCATTTCAGCCGATGTCTGTCGGAGGATTATCAATGTTCCCATTCCGGCGAAGGGGGTTGCGACAAGGTCTGTGCCTGCCGTTTTCGTGGGGTCTATGACAAGATTTCGGTTATGGTGCGGGATGAACTCGACAAGGTGAATTTCGCGGTCGAACAAGGCTGAACATATAAATGGATCATAAGGAAACATTTGAAATCGTGTTGTATTTGCGGACAGACAGGCGTTGTCGGTAACTGCCTTTCTGTCCGTCTTTTTATGTTTCTTTTTTTGTTGAATCAGGCGATATACACAGAAATTCATACGCGAAAGGAAGCGGCGTATTTATGAACGGCAACACACAAAGTAACGGATATAAAATACTTATTATTGACGATGATGAAGATTTGTCCATGATTATCTCGGATATGCTGACAGATTACGGCTATCGCGTGACCCACGTTACGGACGGAAACGGCGCATTTGATCTGCTGTCGCACAATACCTACCACCTGATTCTGCTGGACATCAATCTGCCCGATGCTGACGGTTTTTCTATCTGCCGGGAGCTGCGCCGTGTCTCTACAGTTCCTGTTATCTTTGCCAGCGCACGCACCAGCGAAACTGACCGTGTGGAGGGCTACGACATTGGCGGCGACGATTATCTTCCTAAGCCGTATTCCATGAAGGAACTTTTGGCTCACGTTAATGCCCTGATACGCCGCACCTACGGATTTTCGCAGCAGGAGCAGGTTGTGACCTTCGGCAATGTGAAGGTGAATCTCACCGCCCGCAGCGTGGTAAAAGACCGGAAGCCTGTTTCTCTCTCCCTGCGGGAATTTGACCTGCTGGCTTACCTCTGTCGGAACCCGAATACAGCCATTTCCAAAGACACACTGCTTTCGGAGGTCTGGGGCGCGTTCTCGGCAGTCGAACCGTCTACCCTGACCGTACACATCCGCTGGCTGAGGGAAAAGTTGGAGGACACTCCCGCCGAACCGAAGTATATCAAGACCGTCTACCGCGTCGGCTATCTGCTGGAGGTGGAGCAGCATGAAGCGTAAATTGATTTTGGTTACCGCCCTCTTTGCCGCTGTCATACTTTTCACGGCAGCAGCGTTTTCGCTCTCAGACAAAGCCGCCCATCGGGACGATGCCCGCGCTGAAGAGTTGATCGCGCTCAATGAAATATCGCAGCTCGCGGCAACTGACAACGAATTAGCCGTCCAAAAAATAGACGCACTGGAACAAAACATCCGTACCGAAGAGATGCGGCGCAGCGGAGCCGGACGGGAATGGATTTTTGGCGGCCTCAGCCTTGTCTTTCTGGCAAGCGTGATGGGATATGTGTATGTTTCCATTCTCCGTCCGTTTGATAAAATGAAGTCATATGCCGCCGAAATCGCCAAGGGAAATTTTGATGTGCTGCTGGACTATTCCCGTTCCAATTATTTCGGGCAATTCACATGGGCATTCGACAGTATGCGCCGCGAAATCACCAAAGCCCGCGCCTGCGAGCGCGAGGCGGTCGAGAACAACAAAACCGTCATCGCCACGCTCTCCCACGACATCAAGACCCCGATTGCTTCGATCCGCGCCTATGCCGAGGGATTGGAGGCGCATATGGATTCTTCTCCCGAACGCCGCGCGAGGTATCTGTCCATCCTCATGCGCAAATGCGATGAAGTGGCAAAGCTCACTGACGATCTCTTTCTGCACTCGCTGTCCGATCTGGATAAACTGAAAATCAACGCCGAACCGTTGGAGATCTGTTCGGTGGTGAAGGAAGCCATTGAGGAACTGGCGGCCCAGCAGGACGATATTTTTTTCGCTCCACCGTCTTTCTCCACCTATGTATCTGCCGACAGGAACCGATTGCTGCAAATCATCGAGAATCTCATCAACAACGCCCGCAAGTACGCCAAATCCGACATTGACGTGTCTCTGTCGCAGGAGAACGGCGCTGTATGGCTGAAAATCCGGGACTACGGCAGCGGCATTCCGGATGAGGATATGCCCTTTATATTCGACAAATTTTACCGCGGCAAAAACTGCGGCAGTGAGCAAGGCTCCGGCTTGGGACTGTACATCGTCAAATACCTCACCGAAAAGATGGGCGGCCATATCCTGCTGCACAATCACACAAGCGGTCTGGAAGCGGTGGTGGCCTTTCCGGTGGAAACGGAATATTAATCGTCAATATATTGTTTTATACTAATATGGATATATTATCGGGAATTTTCAGCGCCTTTGACTTATGCCAAGGGCTCCATCGCAACACAAAAGAATGTGATCATTGTGGTATTGTGTTGATAATTGCTGAAGAAAAACATTCATACAAACACTATCACAACAAGTCATTATCCTAAAGAATCCTTCGCCTGTTACCAGCTCCACGCCTTCATAAACATAACGGTATTGTCTTATATGGTGACATGAAACACATGGTCTGATGCCTTTTTTACACCAACAATATTTTGGTTTATTGATACGACCAAAACCCGCTTCGTTCTGGATATGGTCAGATTCCTGCTGAAAAATGTAGGCAAAGCCTTGAAAGATGTGCGAGAGAATGTGGTAATCGCCACAAAATTGATGCTGCATGGATTAGGCTTTGGGAGTGTATACAAACCCGTGAAACCCATGCTTGAGCAGACGATTTACACTGACTTTATCCGTTGAACGGAAACATATAGATAAAAAACAACTGCCGCCCGTGAGATGTTGTAAAAGTCCCACGAACGGCAGTTTTATTTTTTCATCGTTACGGATTGTCATCTTTTTCTCAGCACAGCCTCACGAACCGCGCTGAACACGGAACCGAACCGCTTTTTGTCCTGCGACAGACAGGCAATGTAGTAGACCGCGCGCGCGTCGTCGTCCTCAAGGGGAAGGGAAACCCGTTCGGGGTGATCGTAGCCCCGTTCCATCATTCTGTCGGAATTGAAGAAGGGGAGCGAGGACGCCTCTACCAATTCCCCCATTGCTTCCACACTGTTCTGTACCAACAGATGGGACGGCGCGATATGACGCTTGCAAAGTTCCATCCAGAAACCGATGTTTCCGCTGACGAGGATACTGTTTCCCGCAAGGTCGGCAAATCGCAGGGATTCCCTTTTTGCCAAAGGATGATTTTGCGGCAGAGTCACATACAGCCGTTCTTCCAGAAACCGCTGGCAGAACAGTTCCTTATCTTCCGGAGGCTGATGAAGAATGACAAGCTGGTACAGCTTGCTTTTCAACCCGCTGATGAGTCTGTCATCCGGCGCAATTTCTGAGGTGATCGCCATTCCTATCATGCGTTCCTGCAAAATCGGCATGACTTCCCACATGGGAAACGGCGTACACGTTCCGACGCTTACGGTGCGGAGCTGTCGGTCAAAGGACAGCACTCTGTCTATCATATCCCTGTCGGCAGCCAAGACTTTTTCGGCGTATTCCGCCGCGAGCTTCCCCGTCTCATTGAGGGAGATTTTGCTGTTTTCTCTGTGAAAAAGCGATACGCCAAGCTGTTCCTCCAGCTTTTTCATCGAGCGGCTGAGCGCCGGCTGCGAAATATGAAGCTCATCGGCGGCAGCGAGTAATGTTCCGTGTCTGGCAAATGCCGCAAGCTGTTCCAGCAGATAAATCTCGATCATGATTTTTACTCCTTATTGTATAACTGTTGTTTATACCATTATAACTGATTGGCATTGGACATTCAAGCATTTTTATGTTAAACTGTAATCAACAAAAAGAAAGAGGGTTCAGACATGGCAAAAACTTTGATTCTCTATTTTTCGGTTTACGGAACGGCAAAAAAGACGGCGGAAGAAATTGCCCGACAGACCGGCGGCGATCTGGTGGAAATACAGCCGGTCGTTCCCTACGACAGCAACCGCAATCATTACAACGCGCTGGCGCGTCTTGCCAGGAAAGAGCATGACGAGGACGCAAGACCTGCCATCAGGAATGATATACCGATTCATGATTATGACCGAATTTTCATAGGGTATCCGATGTGGTGGTACACCTTTCCGATGATTCTCTACACGTTGTTTGACAAGTACGATTTCAGTGGAAAGACCATCATTCCTTTCAATACCCACATGGGTTCCCGTGACGGCGGCACTTACCGGACGATCCGCGAACTGGAACCCGGCGCCACGGTTCTGGCAGGACTTCCCGTCGAAATGAGCGACGCGGAAAAAGGAGCGGCTGATGCGGTAAGGAATTGGCTGAACCGACTTCCGCAGTGAGGGGGATTTTTGATGAAAATCATGAAAACGATCGTGTGTTCCTGCCTTGCCTGTGGGCCGATGCTGCTCAGCGGCTGCGGCAGTCAGCAGGGTTCACAGCAGAACAAAACAGCGGAAATCACCTCCCAATCCGACATGACGCAGACCGGCATGACACAGGCTGTTCCCGAAGCATACAAAAAGGCGGCAAAGCAACAGGGAACCGTGGTTCGGCTGGATTATGATTCGCTTGATTACGCAAGAAACAAGGCGAAGATTCAAAAGACGGCGTATGTTTATCTTCCCTGCGGCTACGATGAAAAGGATACCGAAACACGGTACGACATCGTCTATCTGATGCACGACAGTTTTCCCCATGCGCTGGAAATCTCCAAAAAAGGATATAACGTTTTTGCCTGCATTTACTGTGCCGGTTACGACACAGGACCGGAAGACTGCGCCAGAGCGGTGGCGTTTATCTTTGAACACGCCGATGAACTGGAGATGGACACATCGGATTATTCCCTCTGGGGCGGCAGCGCCGGAGCAAGAATCGCCGATTGGGTGGGTACCTACGGTACAGCCTGCTACGGACAGAAACAATATCCGCGTCCGGCCGCTGTCATCATGCAATACACGGCGCTTTCCGAGGTCACAGGAAAGGAACCTGCCACTTATAATTGTGTCGGCACAAGAGACGGTATCGCCCCTTACACCGTCATGCAGGAACGGATCGACCGCATCCGTGCAAACGGCGCCGACGCCATGATCGAGGTGTTTGAGGGGTTATCTCACGGCTTTGGCATCGGTACGGGTACGGTCGCCGAAGGCTGGGTCGATCACGCCGTTGCTTTCTGGGAACGGAATATGAGATGATGGTCGCTTATTCATAAAATGTTTTCAATTATCCCGACTATTAGTCGTTGACTTTTAGTCGGGATAATGTTATTCTATATTCAGAAGAATTGGGAAGGTGATTTTTTGAAAATCAGGCAGCTCAGAGCGCAGGAAACAAGAGCGAAAATTGTCGCGGCGGCGGAGAAGCTCATCTCGGAAAGGGGATTTGACGCGGTGCAGATCATCGACATCACCAATGAAGCGGGCGTCGGCAAGGGTTCCTTTTATACCTACTTCAAGCGGAAGGAAGACGTGGTGGCAGAGATTGCTCATGCCCGCTTCGAAGATATTCATGAGGATTCCGAACAGCAAGTCGGAGATGTTTGTGAGAGGCTGACAGCTTTTCTGACCGGTTCTGTGGATTATATCAAAGAAGCGGGCATTCGCATTGCACAGCAATGGGTCAGAGGGGTGGTGGAACCCGGCAATCAGGACGGCGTCAATAAACTTGCCTATGACAGAGACGTCCTACACGGTCTGATCGAAAAGGCAGTTCAGAACGGCGAGCTGGAAAACAATATTCCCATTGAAAAATTGTCCGACTGGATTGCAACGCAGTATTACGGCATTGTCTTCTGCTGGGCTTTGAAGGACGGAGAAAACGATCCGACAGAAGCAATGAGCGATTTTTGTCGGGGAATGCTGAGAGATTATCTGAATCCGTATATCATACGGCAATAAATACAGACGATTGAAAGGATGCGAAAAACAGATGAATTCATTTACCTACAGCTATCCCGTGAAGGTGTATTTCGGGGAGAAGGCGGCGCAGAATCATCTGGCAAACGAACTTGCCAAAGCGGGAGACAATGTGCTGCTGGCCTACGGAGGCGGCTCCATCAGGAAAAACGGCGTGTATGACGAACTGATGGGCATTCTGAAAGCCGCCGGAAAGACGGTCACGGAGTTTATCGGCATTATGTCCAATCCCACCTACGCAAAAGTGCAGGAAGGCGCAAAGCTGGCGAGGGAAAACAAGATTGACTTCATTCTCGCGGTCGGCGGCGGTTCGGTCATCGACTGCTGCAAGATCGTGTCTGCGCAGGCAAAACTGAACCAGGACATCTGGGATTACGAATACGCGCAGCACGGACAGCCGACCGAATTCATTCCGATGGGCGTGGTGGTCACCGCTTTCGGAACGGGCGCGGAGATGAACAACGGCGCTGTCATCACCCACACGAAGAAGATGATGAAGTCGCCGCTTTGGGGCGCGTTTTATGATTTTGCTATCCTTGACCCCGCCTACACCATGACCATGCCGATGAAGCAGGTGATTTCCGGCGCGTTTGACTCCCTTTCCCACAGCATGGAAACCTACATGGGTTCTCCCCGTGAGGTCAATCTGTCCGACGAAATCAACGAAGCCACGCAGCGCAACATTATCCGCAACATTCGCGCCACGCTTGCCAATCCCGACGATATACAGACTCGCAGCGAACTGATCTGGGCGGCGGCAATGGCGGAAAACGGTATTCTGAAAATCGGCAAGGTTACCGACTTCCAGTGTCATATGCTGGAACATCAGCTTGGCGCTTACACCGATTGCAATCACGGTCAGGGGCTGGCGGTGCTGCACCCTGTTTTATACAGGCATATGCTGCCCGAAGCTACACCTCAGTTTGCCAGACTGGCGGTGGAAGTCTGGGGCATTGACCCTTCCGGAAAGAGCGAGAGCGAACTTGCCAACGCTTTTGTGGACGCGCTTGCGGCGTTTATCAAAGAAATCGGTCTGCCGACCACGTTTGCTGAAATGGGTATCAGCGAAGACACCGACCTTCGGGCTATTGCCGATACGACTATTCTGACAGGCGGCTGTGCAAAGAAATTCACCGCTGACGAGCTGTACAATATCCTGCTGGAATGCAGATAAATTTCCATCAACAAGGAGAGATCACCATGAGCAAAAAAGTCTTGATTCTTTCGGGCAGTCCGCGCAAGGGCGGCAATTCCGACCTGCTCTGCAACGAGTTTATGCGCGGCGCAATCGAAGCAGGCCACGAGGTCGAAAAAATCCGTGTGGCGGAGAAGAAAATCGGCTATTGCAGCGCCTGTTATTACTGCCAAAAATCCGGCGGCGTATGCGCCAAAAAAGACGATATGGCAGAGGTGCTGCAGAAAATCATTGACGCGGACGTAATCGTGCTGTCAAGTCCTGTGTATTTCTATTCCATCGACGCACAGCTCAAGACGGTCATTGATCGCACGGTAGCCCGTTGGACGGAAGTAAAAGACAAAGAATTCTATTACATCGTCACCTGTGCCGACGAAGAACGCGAATCGCAGGAGCGGACCATCGAATGCTTCCGCGGATATGCCGATTGCGTCGAAGGCGCGATGGAAAAGGGCATTATCTACGGCACGGGCGTGTACCAGCCGGGCGAAATCAAGAACAGCCCCGCGTTTGCGGATGCGTATCAGATGGGTAAAACCGTTTAACCAATAGAAAGAGAGTGAAATCCAAATGAAAAGGTTTTTGAAAATGACCGCCCTGCTGCTTGCCATTGCCATTCTCACATTATCCATTGTAGGCTGCGGCGCCAGCCGTGCCTCGCAGGATGCCAAGCAAGACCTTTCCCAATCCACCCATGTGCTGGTGGTGTATTTCTCATGGTCGGGACACCTTGAAAGTATGTCGGGCTGGGTGGCCGACGAAACCGGCGGTGATGTGATCCGCGTACTGGCCAAAGAGGAATATCCCGAAAACTACAATGACACGGCTGACCGTGCCAAAAAAGGAAAAGGACGACGGCGTGCGTCCCGAAATCAACGTGGAACTGACCGCCGAGCAGCTTGCCAAATACGACACGGTTTTCTTGGGCTATCCGGTGTGGTGGTATGATCTTCCCATGCCGATGTGGACGTTCCTCGAAAGCGTCGATCTGTCAGGCAAAACGGTTATTCCGTTCTTCTCGCATGAGGGAAGTTCGGACGGCGCAAACAGCCTGAACACCATTCAGACGCTCGCAAAAGGTGCGGACGTGAAAGCCGATGACGCGCTTTCCATACGCGGCGGCAAGGTGGATTCTTCCGAAAATGATGTGCGCGAATGGGTCAGGTCGCTGGGGTATTCCAAATGAGCAAGGCGCGAAAAATACAGATAATCCGAATCACCGTTGACGCGGCGATGACGGTGCTGTTGCTTCTGCTGATGGGCTATTCCAAAATCGGCGAATGCGCCCATGAATGGCTCGGCATTGGAATGACGGTATTGTTTGTCCTGCATCACATTCTCAATCGTAAGTGGATCAAGAGCGTATGCAAAGGAAAATGTACGCTCTACCGCCTTTTTCAGACCGTCACCGCTTGCCTGATTCTCCTGACAATGCTTTGCTCCGCCGTCAGCGGCGCGATTTTGTCAAGGTATATCTTTGCCTCGCTGAACCTCGGCGGCGCGTATCTTGCCCGAACGGTTCATATGCTTTGCGGCTATTGGGATTTCGTGCTGCTGTCGCTGCATTTAGGCATTCATTGGGCAATGATAATCGGCATGCTTTCCCGAAAAATCCCGAAGAACAAGCCGATTTTGAAATGGATTGCGAGAGGATTCTCCATTCTGATTGCAGGTTACGGCGTCTACGCTTTTATTTTCAGAAAGCTGCCGGAATATCTGTCCGGCGTGACGCAATTCATTTTCTTTGATGAAGACGAACCGATTGCGCTGTTCCTGCTGGATTACATCGCTGTCATGGGATTGTTTGTCTTTGTCGGACATTATTTTGCATTGCTACTGAAGCAAATTCATAAAAGCAAAGGCACTGTTCAAAAATAAGAAAACACACAAGGAGGATTCATTTATGCAGTACGCAACACTTAACACAGGAGCAAAAATGCCTTTGGAAGGATTCGGGGTATTCCAGATTCCCGACGCGGCAGAATGTGAAAGGGTCGTCTATGACGCCATCAAAACAGGCTATCGCCTGCTCGACACCGCTGCCGCCTACATGAACGAGGAAGCGCTCGGCAAGGCAGTCAAGCGCGCCATTGCGGACGGTCTGGTGACGAGAGAGGAACTCTTCATCACCACCAATTGTCAAGGCGCTCTGCGGTATGAACATTCACGCATAATCCATCGGGAGGAAGTTTTGAACGCAATTCGGGGCTTCCTCCCTTTTCACTTGTGTAAGCTGACACAATGTCACTGCTTTGATTCGGCTATATCGCTGAAAATCTGTTTCTTTTCATTTTCATATTGACATAATGTCAGAACGATGCTACACTATTGATAGTGACTCGATGTCAGTACAGTGAAAAGGAGGTGGAAACCATGCCCAAAGGTTCCTCGGAACTGACAGCCTCCCGTCGTGAGGAAATCGTCAATGCCTGCGAAAAGCTCTATCAGACCATGAGCTTCAAAGAAATCACCCTCAAAGACATCAGCGTGGAAACCAGTTTTTCAAGGCCGTCTATCTACAATTATTTTCAGACGAAGGAGGAAATCTTTCTGGCGCTCATGCAGCGTGAGTATGAGAAGTGGTCGATGGAGCTCAGCACCCTTGTCAGAGAGAATGATAGTATGTCTGCGGAAGATTTTGCCGACGCGCTGGCGCATTCCCTTGAAAAGCGTGAGCAGCTTTTGAAATTGCTTGCCATGAACCATTACGATATGGAGGAACATTCCCGTCCGGAGCGGCTGACGGAATTCAAGATTGCTTTCGCTGCTTCACTCGACGCGGTGAAAGCCTGTCTTGACAAATTCTTTCCCACGGTGGACAGAGAGCGGTTTATCTTTGTGTTTTTCCCTTTTTTATTCGGCGTGTACCCTTACGCAGTCGCAACGGAAAAACAGCTTCACGCTATGAAGAAAGCCAATATGCAGTTTACCCTTCACAGCATTTATGAAATGGTGTATCGCTGTGTGATGCAGCTGCTTGGAAATACCAGATAGAAAACCACTATCCACAACTTAAGAGCCTGTTTAGAATCTGCCTAAAATGATACGAATAAAAGCGAGAGAGAACATTTGAAAAGAATTATGAAGAAGCCTTTCAGCATTTTTCCAAAGCCTACGGCATTTGTCTAACCAACCGAAAG
>CADCNI010000035.1 GCA_902802795.1 uncultured Ruminococcus sp. | reverse complement strand
TTTACAACTTAGGGAAATTAACTCCCTCCGTCACGCCTGCGGCGTGCCACCTCCCTCAAAGAGGGAGGCAATATCCGGCTCCCTCCCTGAGGGAGCTGTTAGCGAAGCTGACTGAGGGAGTGCTTAAGTTGTGGATAGTGGATGGAAAATGGCTGGCGCTGGGGCTGATTTCCGATGTGGGCTGGCTGCTGTATTTTGCGGGGTTCACGCTTTATCTGCTCAGTGGCGCGGACGGACTGGGAACGGTGATTCTGTCGGTCACGTTTCTTCTCAACGCGGCGGCGGCGCTGTCGGTGTTGACAGGCATTGTGGAGCTGATTTCGCAGAGAATCCGGAAACTTGACCGCCGACTCAAAAAGAGTCAGGTCATCATGGGATTCGGATGCTGTGTCTGCGGAGGACTGCTATAAGCCTTTTTCGATTGACCCACAGCAAAGGAGGGCAAAGGGATGCAGCACAATTTTATAGACGAAGCCCTGCAAGGTCACGGCAGTGCGGATGATTTTTTGCAGGCGATGGCGGAGATAGACGCCTTTCCCGAAGTGAGGGAAGAACTGTCGCGCTATCCCCTATGGGTCAGCGACGTGATTGCCGTCATTGATTATGATACGCAACTGCAAATGGAAGGACTCGACCGGGACTATGACGCAAGGCTTATAGACGCGCTGCGGCGCTGCGGTCTGTCGGAAGAGGCGGCGCTGCTGGAAGAAATCACGCCCGATACGCCGGACGACGCGAGGGAAGCCGTTTACCGACAGCTCGCGCTGCACAATGATTACGATGCATTCTGGGATGCGGTGAGAAGTTATATCGACCGCCATCTTTGACATAGATTATTTTTTATATTTTTCATAAAAGCATAAAAAAATCAAACGGACAGGACTTGAACAACATGGAAAAAACGCAAACCCAAAAAACGAAAATCTTCATCGACGGCAGTGAAGGCACCACCGGACTGCGCATTTTCGACCGCTTCAAAGAGCGTGACGACGTTGAACTGCTGTATATCGACAGTGAACTGCGCAAGGACGCCGCCGAACGCGCGCGTCTTATCAACCAGTCCGACATCACCTTCCTCTGCCTGCCCGACGCGGCGGCGAAGGAATCGGTGTCGCTCGTCGAAAACGAAAACGTCCGCATTATCGACACTTCCACCGCGCACCGCACCGAACCCGGCTGGGCCTACGGTTTCCCGGAGTTGTCCCCGCGGCACCGTGAAGCGATCCGGCAGGGCAAGCGCGTTGCCGTTCCGGGATGCCACGCCACGGGCTTTATCTCGGTGGTTTATCCGCTGATCGCGGGAGGCATTCTGCCTAAGGATTATCCCGTTTCCGCTTTTTCGCTCACAGGCTACAGCGGCGGCGGCAAGAAGATGATCGGGGAATATTCCGCGACCGCCCGCGAATTGGAACTGGACGCGCCGCGTGAATATGCCCTCACCCAGCAGCACAAGCACCTCAAAGAAATGAAAGCGGTCACAGGCATTGACCGACTGCCTCTCTTTTCGCCCATCGTGGCGGATTATTACTGCGGCATGGTGGTGTCGGTGCCGCTCTATACCGAATTTTTCAATAAGTGCCGCAATGTCACGGAACTCACCGCCTTTTATGCCGATTACTACAAGGGCGAGCCATTCATCAAAGTCGATGAAACAGGCGGAGCTGACTTCTACGGCGGTATGCTGGCGGGCAATGTCCTCGCGGGCTGGGACGGTCTGAAAATTGTGGTGACAGGCAACGATGAGCGCATCGTGGTTTCGGCGCAGTTTGACAATCTCGGCAAAGGCGCGTCCGGCGCGGCGATCCAATGCCTGAATATCATGCTCGGCTGCGACGAGCGCAAAGGACTGCAAATTTAATGACCAATAAAGGAACATAAAATCATCATATAGAGGGGTAATGAAAAAATGTTTGGCAGCAAGAAATACACCGCAACCACGCAGGGAACCATCGTGGGTATGTGCCTCAACGCGCACAATTATAACAGCGGACGCGAGACGGAGCTGGACAACGGCGTGAAGGTGTCGGTCAGTATCGGCATTTCCTCTGCGGGCGGCGGCAGCTCGCGCTATCCCGTGTTTGAATACACCGTGGACGGGCAGACCTACCGCAAGGCCAGCGGCGTGGCGCACAATTACGGCTCGGTCAAGAAGAAAATCGGCAGCACCGTGGAGGTACGCTACAATCCCGCCGACCCTGCCGACGCGAAGATGAAGTTTTAGAGCCTGTTCAGAATCTCCTTGTGGAGGAAACCATATGAAACACCTGATTCGTCTCAGCGATTGGGACAAACATGACGCGCGGCAGGTTTTCCAAATGGCGGATGCCCTTCGCGCGGGAAAATACCCGAAAGTGTTGGAGGGACAAACCGTCGTGCTGTTCTTCCCCGAATCGAGCATCCGCACGCGCGTGACCTTTGAACGCGGCATTCACCTGCTGGGCGGACAGAGCATTCTCTTTCCGCCGTCGGCGCTGGATAAGAAAGAGGATCTGCGCGACGTGGAGGGGTATCTGAGCAACTGGGCGGCGGCGCTGGTTGTCCGGCACAAACACATCGCCGTGACGGAACGGCTGGCGGAACATGCGGATATCCCCGTGTCCTAGGTGGGCGCCAGCCCACCGTCGTCCTCCGCCTTGCCCTGCACTCACCATCATCGCCTCCTTTTGTCTCCCTGATTATTTGGATTGCTATAACGCCATGACCGACGTCAATCACCCCTGCGAGGTGCTGTCGGATTGCTATGCGCTGTCGAAGATATACGGGGACATTGCCAAGCTGAACATCCTGTTTGTCGGCGCAGGCGGCAATATCGGACTGGCGTGGAAGGAAGCCGCCGATTTGTTCGGCTTCGATCTGGCGCAGAGCTGTCCGCCCCGTTACGCGATGGAAGGCGTCAGGCAGATACCCGACCTGCGGCAGGCGGCAGCCGGCAGAAATGTCATTTGCACCGACTCATTCACTCCCGACAAACTGCCCGATTTTTCGGACTATCAGGTCACTTCCGATATCATGCGGCTGACCGACAACGGCATTCTGAATCCCTGCCCGCCGTTTTACCGGGGCGAGGAGATTTCGGCGGAGGTGCTGGAAAGCCAAGAGGAATATTTTGTGAACTACGATTTTAAATCCTGCCTGCTGGAAGTGCAGCAGGCGGTGCTGCTGTATTGCATGGGATTATAAGAATCAGATGTAATTGGAAAGGAGCGTGTCTGATGATGAAAACCACAAAACCGTTGTCCGGAATCGCGGCTATCCTGCTTTGCGCCGTGCTGACAGTCTGTGTCTGCGCCTGCGGTGACGGGAAGAAGGACAACAGCAACGTCAGTCCTTCCGACACGGTGAGCGCTTCGGCTGTGCTGACCGATGAGGAATGGGTGGAAAAGCTGCTTCGCGCGGAATTTGAAACCATCTACGAAAAGCCGTATGATGAAGTGGTGTTTACCCATATCAAAATTTACACCCGTGAGGAAATCAAAGAATCCATCGAAGAAGTGGCGGAACGTACCTTTGATGAAAAGGACATTGCGTTTGAAGTGACCTTTGATATCAAACCCACCGACCCCAAGGATATGGAGTGGTTTATTGCTCCCAACGGCACACCGGACGGCGAGTGGAGCCGGGATAATTCCTTGTGCGGCTATCTGGTGCCGATGGGTGACAACGACTACAAGCTGGCAAGCTACGGCACGGCATTTTAATAGGAATCACTACGAAACGGAGGGATTGAACATGACAAAGCAAGAAAAAATCGAACAGCTGAAACAATGGGTAACGGACAGCCCTAATATCGTATTCTTCGGCGGCGCGGGCGTTTCCACCGAGAGCGGCATTCCCGATTTTCGCAGCAAGGACGGGCTGTATCACCAGAAATACGACTATCCGCCGGAAGAAATTCTCAGCCGCACCTTTTTCGACCGCAAGACGGAGGAATTCTACCGCTTCTACCGCGACAAGCTCAATTCCCTGAAATACGAACCGAATGTCACCCACTACAAACTCGCTCAGTTGGAACAGGCGGGCAAGCTGAAAGCCGTCGTCACCCAGAACATCGACGGCCTGCACCAGAAGGCGGGTTCCAAAAACGTCCTCGAACTGCACGGCAGCGTCCTGCGCAATACCTGCATGAAATGCGGCAAATTCCATACTGCCGAGGAGATTTTCGGGAGCGAGGGAATTCCCCGCTGCGAATGCGGCGGCATCATCAAGCCGGATGTGGTGCTGTATGAGGAAGGGCTTGACGGACATATTATGGAACGTGCCGCCAGAGCCATTTATGACGCGGATATGCTGATTGTGGCGGGTACGTCGCTGACGGTTTATCCGGCGGCGGGGATGATCCGCTATTACCGCGGCAAACGATTGGTGCTTATCAACCGCGACACAACGCCGTATGACAGCGAGGCAAATCTCGTGATACACGAGAGCATGGGCGAAGTGTTTTCGGAGCTGTGATGATGCGAAATTTGCAGGGTTCCTGCGCGATAATTTCATATAATATTCAATCATTTTTTCGGAATCTATGCTATAATATCATGTAACAAATTTTACTATTTTCATAATCATTTAACGGAGGTTAATTTGTATGAACCATTTGCTGAAAATGCTGGATCTCACACCCGGTCAGATCAACGACATCCTCAATCTGGCCGACCAGCTCAAATATGAACAGAAGCACGGCATCAGCCACCGTCTGCTTGAGGGAAAGACCCTCGGCATGATCTTCCAGAAGGCTTCCACCCGTACCCGCGTTTCCTTTGAAGTGGGTATGTACCAGCTCGGCGGTCAGGCGCTGTTCCTCTCGTCCCACGATCTCCAGATCGGCAGAGGAGAACCGGTCGAGGACACCGCGCGCGTGCTGTCCCGTTATCTCGACGGCATCATGATCCGTACCTTTGAGCAGCGCGAAGTGGAGGATCTCGCCAAATACGGCTCTATCCCGATCATCAACGGTCTGACTGATTTCGCCCATCCCTGCCAGGTGCTCGCTGACCTCATGACGATCCGCGAAGTCAAGGGTCGTCTCGACGGTCTGAAGCTCTGCTTCATCGGCGACGGCAACAACATGATGAATTCCCTTATCGTCGGCGCGCTCAAATGCGGCATGAAAGTGGCGGTGGCATGTCCCGAAGGCTATGAGCCGGACAAATCGGTCATCGAATTCGCGGCGCAGGTCGGCGGATTCGAGATGTACCGCGACCCCAGAGGCGCGGCGCGTGCGGCGGATGTATGCATCACCGACGTGTGGGCTTCCATGGGACAGGAGGAAGAAGCGGCGCAGCGCAGAGCTGTGTTTGCCAACTTCCAGATTAACGACGAAGTGATGAAGTACGCCAAGAGCGACGCGATGGTGCTGCACTGTCTGCCGGCACACCGCGGCGAAGAAATCACTACCACCATGCTCGAAGCGCACGCGGCCGAAATCTTTGAGGAAGCGGAAAACCGTCTGCACGCGCAGAAAGCGGTTCTTGTCAAGCTGCTCGGCAACAAGAGATAAAAAAATAATAGCATAATGGAGCAACACCGTGCAAAGCCGTCAGGCGGCTTCGTGCGGTGTTGCCTTGGCGTTGATAAGATTCACGAAAGGCAGTGAGGAGAAGAAATCAATGGCAGGAATCAAACAAAAAATAATGGGATGGATATCACGCAGCAGCTACGGCAATTGGTTCGTCCATTATCTGAATCTGTTGGCACATGATCACAACCAACGGGAGAAGAAACATATTACATCACGAAAAGAGAAAATCTATTTTATTATAGGATATGAGGATTTACAAAGAAGCGGCTGGACGGTATGGGAAAGAGTGGTACTGTATAACTGTATTTATGCTGCTGATCACGGCATGATTCCGGTAGTCGATATGCGGGATCATCCGTCCATCTATCAGGAAGAAAAAGATTTTGGAAAAGTGAATGTATGGGATACTTTTTATGAACAGCCCGCAGGCGTATCGCTTGAAGAAGCGCTGGCAAGTGGAAATTATGTATTGGCGGATATATCACATGAATGGTTTACTTATATCAGGATGAGAAAACCAAACAAGATCAATGAGGAAGATTATTTGCGGGAAAATTTTGCAAAGTATATACGATTAAAGCCCTCCATTGCCAAGATCTGCGAGGAACGGCTTGCAAGCATCATTCCGGACAAAAATCCGCGAAGTAAATTGCTGGGAATCTGTATAAGAGGAACCGATTACAAAACATTTCATCATATGAAGCAGCCCAACGTGACAGACGTGATGAAGGAAGCCGTCCAGGTATTTCATGATTATCACTGCGATTATTATTTTATCGCAACGGAAGACAAAAGTATCTTTGAATCGGTCAAGACCCATTTGCCCAACGATAAGCTGCTCTCGTACAATGCGGGAACAGTCGATACCACCTGCGGCGGCTTGATCGGCAATCACATACGGGAACAGACAAGCGCTTACAACGCGGGGTTGGACTATATCACCACACTTTACATTCTCAACCGATGTTCCTGTTTAATCGGCGGACTTTGCGGTGCGACAATTGTGGCCAAGTATAGAAAAAATCCGGCTTATGAATATGTAAATGTGATTGATAAACACGCTTCGTATTGATGAGCCAACAAAAAAGGCGCATGACTCCTGCCTTGCGAAAGGAAGGGGCATGCGCCTGTTTTATGTTGATTTGTTTTTCTTTGAGGGAAAATATCAGCCCACATTTACATAAAAACCGGTGGATTTTCCGCGGAAGCTCACAACGATTTTCTGCTGTCCCGCTTTGGCCAGCTTGCCGGAGGGGGAACAGGTGAAGCCTTGGGTGATATTCTGGGTGGAACCATCACTGTAATGGAGTGTCAGGATCATGCCGCTGGCGTTGAAGCTTTCTCCGACCTTATAGGTAAGTTTGGCGGGCTTCTTGCAGATGGTCACCGACGAGATATTTTTTTCCACCGTGATATAGAAGCCTGTTGACTTGCCGCCGTAAGTGACGGTAATCTTCTGTTGTCCGGGGGAGGCCAATTTGCCGGAGGGGGAACAGGTGAAGCCGCTGGTGACTTCCTTGGAAGAGCCGTCGGAATAGGTGACTATCAGCCGCAGTCCGGAAGCGTTGAAGGATTCCCCGACGGTGTAGGAAGTCTTGGAAGGCTTGGACTTGACGGAGACAGAGGAAACGGTAGGAACGACATTAGTGGCGGATTCTGTGAGAACAGGTGTGCGGCTGGGATTTTTCTTTGCATTCACCGCCTTTTCTATTGCGTTCCATGTGACGCGGCCGCATATGCCGTCAACAGAACCGATGCCATAATCAGACTGGAATTGTTTCACCACAGAGGCGGAACCGTTGCCGTAACAACCATCTACCGTGACTGGGTAACCAAGATATTTCAGGCAGATCTGCATATAGACCACGTCGCTGCCCTTGGTGGCGCCGGAGGGCCGAAGCGCTCTTTGATAGGATACCTTGCATTTGGAGGGATCGCTGTAACTGACGGGTATGACATTGGATGACAGCGCGGAACCGGAAGTGTTGCCGTTGGTGTCATAAAGCACCACGGGAGGACCGTTGTCATAGCGCAGCACGCTGAGGAATTTTTCGTACGTGCAGTAAAAAAGATCCACATTGGCGCCGGCCGAGGAACTTAACACATAAAATCCCTCTTTGTCGCTGGCCAGATAGATGAAGGAATGCTCCCTGCCGTACACAGTGTTGTAGAAATGGAAATGTTCCCCCGGCTGGGCATTTTTTTCCAGAAAATTCTTCACGTCATCGACGGTCGGATTCAATTGAGGAATATAGATCTTGGTTCCGGTCGAGCCGCGCACATACTGGGAGATATAATTGGCATAGGCGAAACACCCCTGCGAGCCGGGAAAAGAAACGATGGCGCCGAGACCTTCGTCATAGACCGAAGTCATCCATCCGGAACACCACTTGCTGCCTCCGTTGACAGCGGGGCGGTAGGTGGCTTTGTACATCACGTCGTACAGTCGGGAGGCGACGGACGAGGATGCTTTGGATTTGGCAAGCTGAAAAACCTTGTTTACCTGTTTGTCGGAAGAAGCGTAGTGCGTGGCAAACCGCCAGCCGCTGATGGAGGTCAGCCCCAGAGAATTGGCGTAAACGGTGGTTTCCAGCATACCGCTCGGCAGCAGCAGCAGGATAACCATAACCATCAGCAAAAACGAAATTCCTCTTTTCTTTACAGACATGATGACACCCCTTTTTTATACATCCCCGACTTTGTTAAAAGTTCAACAAATTTCGGATATGTTAAATTCTATCATACCTGAATAATAAAAGTCAATATAGTAAAATAAAAACGTGAAAAGCAACAAAGAATATATGAATTATTTGTAAAAGATGACATCGGTGTAATTTTTTCTTTTTATTTTTGTAACTTTTTGCCCGATTGTTATATGAAAAAAACACCCGCACTGACAGAATTCGTTCAAAAATCCGTCAATGCGGGTGTCTTTTTTTACGATTTGTTATCTTTTGTCCTGCAAAACAAATTCATTAACCGCCGTTTACACGCCGACGCGAAAGAGGTCAGTCATTTGAACATAGAGTGGTTGTTGGCTCGCAGTACGATGCAGCTCGACGGCGGGATGGTGACGACACCCTTATAGACCGAAGCTTTGCCAAGGACCGTGCGCGCGCCGTTGAAGCCCTGGGGCAGCTCAATGTGGTGGGTATTGCTGTCGGAGCGGTTGACGGCGATAAAGAGGGAGTCTTTCTTGCCGCGGCGCACATAGGACATCACCGCATCGAGGCACTTGACCGTTTCAAATGCGCCTTCGGCCAGACAGTCTACGTCGGCGCGGAGCTTGCCGAGTTTTTTGTACCAGTCGATGAGCGCCTTGCTTTCTCTGCCCCACGGATAGGTGGCGCGATTGAAGGGATCCTTATAGCCTTCCACGCCGGCCTCGTCGCCGTAGTAGACGCAGGGAACGCCGGGAAGGGTGTATTGCAGCACGGTGGCGAGCTTCATCATCCGGATGCCGTGTTCACGCTGCTGAGGGGAAAGGTGCGCCTGGCTCTGCCAGTCGCGGCCCCTGTTGTGGGCGGGTTCGCCCGCGAGAATGGTGATGGCGCGTTCGGTGTCGTGGGTACCAAGGGAATTCATCAGCAGGCGGGTCACCTGTGGGGGATAGTTTTCCACAATGTTGTTGACCACTTCGATGGCCTCATCACTCGACCAACCGGTGAGGAAGCCGAGAATGACGTCCTTGAAGGGGTAATTCATGACCGAATCAAGCTGTTTGCCCAGCAGATAGCGTCTGCGCTGTCCATAGGCCACCTTGTTGCTTGCGTCCTCCCAGACTTCACCGATGATCACCGCGTCGGGATCGACTTTTTTAGCGGCGTAGCGCAGTCGGTCGAGAAAGATGTCGGGCAGTTCGTCGGCCACGTCGAGCCGCCAGCCGCCGGCGCCCTTTTCCAGCCACTTGGCGACGGTGCCGTTTTCGCTGGTATGATAATCCAGCACGGCGGGATCGTCCTCGTAGACTTCGGGAAGGGTGTCGATGCCCCACCAGGAATGATAGGTGTCGGGCCAATGGTAAAACTTGAACCACGAATAATAGGGCGATTCCTTGGAATTGTAAGCGCCTACCGAGTCGTAGCGGTTCTTTCTGTTGAAGTAGATGGAGTCGTCGCCCGTGTGGGAGAAAACGCCGTCGATGATGATCTTGATGCCGCGTTTTTTCGCTTCTTCGCAAAGTTCGATATAATCTTCCTCGGTGCCGAGCATGGGGTCGATTTTGGAATAATCGGCGGTGTTGTAGCGGTGATTTTCGTGCGCCTCAAAGATGGGGTTGATATAGATGCAGCTTACGCCCAGTGACTTGATATAGTCGAGTTTTTGGGTAATACCCTTCAGATCGCCGCCGAAGTAGTCGGAGTTGGTGATCATGCCGTGCTCGTCAGGCCGCCAGTCGGGCTGATCGTTCCAATCCTCGTGGATTTTGCGTTCTTGGGGGACGTTTTCATGCACCTTGCCGGATTTGTGGAAGCGGTCGGGGAAGATCTGGTACATCGTGCCGCCCGCCAGCCAGTCAGGAGTTTTGAAGGTGCTGTCATATACCGTAAGCTGCCACGCGACGGGCTGCGACTGCAATTCGCCCAGTCCCGAACGGGTGCGGCAGAGATACTTGGTGCCGGAGGAGGTTTGCAGTTCAAAGTAGTAGTAATTCAGGGAAGCCTCTTCGGGTGTGTAATCCACCTCCCAGTATTCAAAATCGCTGCCGTCCATGCCGCACCAGAAGAGGTTGCCGCGTTCCACCTTGCCGCTGTGCTCATTGTGGATGACGAGAGCGGCGGCGGAGCAGCAGAGATAGCGGGGCAGGCACAGCTTGAAATGCACCTGCACTCCGCAGGGAACCGCGCCTGTCGGTTTGCGGAAGAAAGGGTCTCTCGAATTAAAAAGCGTTTTCTTCATATCAATTATCGTCCCTTTTTATATGGAATTATTTCTTGCAGCCCCAGATATCTCTGGCGTAGTCCTCGATGGAGCGGTCGGCGGCGAAGATGCCGGACTGGGCGATGTTGACCAGACTCATGGAGTTCCATCTGTACTTGTCGCCGTAGAGGACGGAAGCGTCATTCTGCGCTCTGCAATAGTCGTTAAAGTCCGCGAGAACCATATATTTGTCCTGATTGAGCAGGGAGTTGACCACATCGTGGAACTGTTTGCCGCCGAAGCCCGCGCTCATAAAGTCGATGGCTCTGTGCAGCTCGTGGTTGTTGTTGTAGCAGTCGCGGGGAGAATAGATTTTCTGCAAATTGACCGCTTCGGGGGTGGACATGCCGAAGATGATGATGTTGTCGTCGCCCACCGCCTGATGGATTTCGACGTTCGCGCCGTCCTCGGTGCCGAGGGTGACCGCGCCGTTCATCATGAACTTCATGTTGCTGGTACCGCTGGCTTCGGTGCCGGCGAGGGAAATCTGCTCGCTGATCTCAGCGGAGGGAATGAGCTTTTCCGCGACGGTGACGCGGTAGTTTTCGAGGTAGACCACTTTCAGTTTGTCGCTCACGCGCTTGTCGTTGTTGATGACGTTGGCGAGGGTGCAGATAAACTGGATGATCTGCTTGGCGAGGAAGTAGCCGGGCGCCGCCTTTGCGCCGAAGATGTAGGTCTTGGGGGTAAAGGGCGCGTCGGGATTTTCGAGCAGCCACTGGTACTGCGCCAGAATGTGCAGCGCGTTGAGGTGCTGTCTCTTGTACTCGTGCAGGCGTTTGACCTGTACGTCAAAGATAGAATTGGGATCGACGAGAATGCCGTTGTTTTTGAGGATATAATTGGACATTTCCACCTTGCTCTGGTGCTTGATGTCCGCCAGTTTGTCGAGCACCGCCTTGTCATTCTTATACTTCATCAGATTTTCCAGTTTGGAGGCGTCCTTGACGTAGCCGTCCCCGATGAGGTCGGTGACGAGCGAGGCGAGGCCGGGATTGCTCTGGTTGAGCCAGCGGCGGTGAGCGATGCCGTTGGTGACATTGGTGAACTTCTCAGGCATAACGGAGTAGAAATCCTTGAACACGCTGTCCTTGATGATCTGGCTGTGCAGCGCGGAAACGCCGTTGACATGGTGGCAGGCAGCGACGCAGAGATTGGCCATCTTGACCCAGCCGTCGCGGATGATGCTCATGCGGGCGACCTTGTTGTAGTCGTAGCCGGTGCGCACGTCCATCTCGGCGCAGAAGCGGCGGTTGATCTCGCAGATGATCTGGTAGATTCTCGGCAGCTTGGAGCGGAAGAGATTCTCGTCCCAGCACTCGAGGGCTTCCGCCATGACGGTGTGGTTGGTGTAGGCCATGACCTTGGTGGTCATATCCCATGCCTTATCCCAGTCGAAGCCGCACTCGTCCATGAGCAGGCGCATGAACTCGGGAATCGCGAGGGTGGGATGGGTGTCGTTGATGTGGATGGCGTTGAATTCCGCGAAATTCTCCATAGAGCCGCCGTGTCTGCGCAGATGGCGCTTGACGATATCCTGCACCGAGGCGGACACGAGGAAATACTGCTGCGACAGGCGCAGGCTCTTGCCCTCGATGTGGTTGTCGCCGGGATAGAGCACCTTGGTGAGCATTTCCGCCATAGCGTTCTGCTCCATGGCGCGCAGGTAGTCACCCTCGTTGAAGAGCTTCATATCAAAGTGGGGGCATTCCGCCGCCCACAGACGCAGGGTGGAAACGCCGGCGCCGTCTTTGCCGGCGCACATCATATCATAAGGAACGGCGGTGATGACGTTATAATCCTTGTGCTCGGCGTGATGATAGCCGTTGTTCCATGTTTCCTCCACATGGCCGTTGAAGCGTATGTCCACCGCGTCCTCACGGTGGGGAATCATCCACACCTCGCCGCCTGGCAGCCAGAATTCGGGCAGCTCGGTCTGCCAGCCGTCGATGATCTTCTGGTTGAAGATGCCGAACTCATAGCGGAGGGAATAGCCCATGCCGCAGTAGCCGTCGTTGGCGAGGCCGTCGAGGAAGCAGGCGGCGAGGCGACCCAGACCGCCGTTGCCGAGACCCGCGTCCGGCTCCTGCTCGTAAATCTTTTCAAGGGTGGTATCATATTCGGAAAGGCACTGTGCGACGGCCTTTTCCAGATTAAGATTGTAGAGATTGTTGCGGAGGGAGCGGCCCATCAAAAATTCCATGCAGAGATAATACACTCTTTTGCCGCCGTTTTTGTCGTTTTTGTCAGCAAAATCCTTGCGTGCCTCAAACAGAACGTCGCGGATGACCAGAACGAGCGCTTTGTAGATATGCTCGTTGTCCGCGTCCTCAGGCTTGAGTCCGTAGTGGTGAGAGAGTTTAGCGTCGATGAGCGCCTTCATTTGCTTTGCGTTGATGTTGTTCATAAGTTGAAACCTCCGAGGGTTGTTAAAAAATCCGCAGTGATGCGCTGTCTCCGGCTTTTGTCTGTTACATTACGAGAATGCCGGGACTTTTTTATTGTAGCATAGAACAAAAGTTTTTTCAAGCGCAAAAACGGAGGGATTTACGCCGTAAATTGTGCAAAAATCATATACCGATTTGGATTTGCTCATAAATGATAGTCAAATTTGTATAAATTTACAAAAAAATAGTACAAAACGCATGAATTTAAGCGCGGCATTTGTGATTTTGCAGGATTCTTTCCTGAAAGCGGTGGCAATGATGTAACAAAAAATTTATAATTTCTCTGATAAACAGAAAAAATTTTAAAAGTTTTTGTAAACGTGTTAAAATCCACTTCCAACTTGCGCGGATATGTATTATAATAGATAGGTATCACTGTGCAAACTATGCATCAAAGGAGTTTGAATGAATCATATGAAAAACAAGGTACGTCTGAATGTCTGCGGAACCGATTACTACATTGCTTCGGAGGACGACGAGAGTTACATCCGATCCATCGGCGACGAGGTAGATGCGAGAATGAACGAAATGATGGCGGGCAGTGACCGCGTTTCCACTACAATGGCGGCGGTACTTTGCGCGCTGAGTTATGCCGACGAATGCAAAAAGGCACAGGCGGCGTCCGCCGGTCTGCGCAGCCAGATCAAGGCCTATATCGAGGACAGCGAGCGTTCGCGGGTTGAGGCGGAGGAAGCCAAGCGGGAAATCGAACGCCTGCGCCGCGAATTGCAGGGCGTGCGTCTGCATCTTGCCGAGCTGGACGACAGATGATGTCCGGCGAGGTTTTTCAGACCGGCACACAGAAAAGAAAAACCATTGAAATTCTCGCTCCGGCAGGTTCCCGCGAGCAGCTCGTCGCCGCGGTGCGTTCGGGCGCCGACGCGGTCTATCTCGGCGCGGGCGGACTCAACGCCCGGCGCGGCGCGGAAAATTTCGGCAGCCCCGACAGCCTGCGGGAAGCGGTGGCCTATTGCCACGCGTCGGGCGTGGACGTGCATCTCACCGCCAATATACTGGTGCGGGATGACGAATGGAGCGCCGCCGAAGAACTGATCGCGCAGGCGTGCGCACTCGGTATCGACGCGGTGATCGTGCAGGATATCGGGCTGGCGCGGTACATCCGCGCCGTCGCTCCCGATCTGGTGCTGCACGCCTCCACCCAAATGTCGCTGCACACCCCCGGCGGCGCGCAGGCAGCGGCGGAGATGGGATTTCGCCGCGCGGTTCTCGCCCGGGAACTCAGTGGGAAAGAAATTCGGGAAATCGTCAGCGCGTCGCCCATCGAAACGGAAGTGTTTATTCACGGCGCGCTGTGCATGTGCGTGTCGGGACAGTGCCTTTTCAGCGCTGTGCTGGGCGGCAGAAGCGGCAACCGCGGACTCTGCGCCCAGCCCTGCCGCCTGCCCTTCCGGGTGACGGGAGACAGGAGCGGTTTTGACGGCTGCATGAGCCTGAAAGATATGTCGCACATACAGCACATTCCCGCCCTCATAGAGATGGGCGTGGCTTCCGTCAAGATCGAGGGACGCATGAAGCGCCCTGAATATGTGGCGGCGGCGGTGACAGCCTGCCGTCTCATGCGGGACGAGGGCGAAGTACCGCCCGACCTTGCGGAGAAACTGAGCGCGGTCTTTTCGCGTTCGGGCTTTACCGACGGCTACTTTACCGCCAAACGCGGGCGCGGCATGTTCGGCAAGCGCACCAAGGAGGATGTGGTTTCCGCTTCCCCGGCGCTGCTCGGCTCGCTGCATCCGCTCTATAAAAACGAATACCGGCGCGTGCCGCTGCGCATGGAGCTGACCGCACGCAACGGGCAGACCCCCGCGCTGCTCCGCGTGAGCGACGGCGAGGGACACGCCGCCGAAGTCAGGGGCGAATGTCCCCAGTCCGCGCTCAAAGCGCCTTTTGACGAGGCATACGGCCGCAAGATTCTCGGCAAGACGGGCGGCACGCCCTACTATCTGGATACATTGGCCGCCGAGGTGGGGGAGGGGCTGACGCTGCCGTCCTCCGCGCTGTCGGGCATGAAGCGGGACGCGCTGGACGCGATCGACGCGGCGCGCCGACTGCCGCGGGCCGTCTCGTTCGGGCCGTCGGATGCGACGGCGGAAGCCGTGGCAACCCGCCGCACATTCGGGAAAGATAAGCCGGCGCTGCGGGTGGTTTTCCACTCGGCCGAGCAGGTTCCCCTGCGTCTCGCGGGCGTGGAGATGGCGTATCTTCCCATCGAAACCGACGCGGCGCTGCTGGAATACGCTGTGGGGGTGCTCCGACGGCGCGGCGCGGTTCCCGCTGTGGAAGTGCCGCGGGGACTTTTCGGCAGAGAAGCCGACATTCTGCGGTGGGCGCAGGCGGTCAAATTCATCGGCGTCAACGATATCATGATACATAACGTCGGGCTGATTCCCCTGCTGCGGGATACCGGACTGCGGCTGCACGGCGGATTCGGACTCAATGTGTTCAACAGCCGTTCTCTTGACCAGTCCGTCGGCATGGGACTCACCGACAACGAGCTGAGCTTCGAGCTGACCCTGCCGCAGATCGCGGCGCTGGGTTCCTGTCAGCCGCGCGGCATGACCGTGCGGGGCAGAATCCCCATGATGCTTACCCGCAACTGTCCGGCGGCGCTGTCGCTGGGGGGCTGTCCGGGGCATGCAAAAGAAGGCGGCGTCTGCGGCATTACCGACCGCACGGGCAGAAATCTTCCCGTGATGTGCCGCATGGACTGCTCTGAAATCTTCAATCCCGTGATGATGAGCGTGGTGGAAAACGTCGCGGGGCGCACCTGCGACGATCTGGCGCTCGACTGGGTGGCGTTCCGCTTCACCGACGAAAGCGCCGAGGAATGCGCCCGCCTGATAGACCAATATGTGTCGGGCGACATTTCCAGAGAACCCGGCATCACATCGGGTCTTTACTTCAAAGGAGTATTTTAAACAATCTGGAGGGATGATCTATGAAAAAGGGCAATGGCGGGTTTGCCTTTCAAGGCGGGTCTGCCTTACGAATTGCTCTGATGGCACTGTGTCTGGCGGCGACACTGTGCGTTTCGGGCTGCGCGACCTCCGAGGCGATGGCCGACGGCAAGGGCTTCGGTGAGGTCATGCAGGCGATGAAAAACGATCTTTTCGGCTCCGGTTTGCAGTCGTGCGACCGTCTGGAACTGATGCTGCCCGTGCGCGAAGGTTTTACGCCCATCGAAAACAAGACGGCGTACGCCTCTTTGAAAGACACGACCATGAAAGAAGCCTATCAGAAGATAGAGGAATCCATCTATCAGATTTCCTCGGAACGTGCTGACAACGGCTGTTTTCTGCTCCGTTATACGCGGCTGCCCTCCGAACTGGAGTTTGACGACATCTACATTGTCAAGGAAGCGGTGCTGACCGATCATCCTGAAGCCTTCTGGGTGATGGGCAGCTACGATATCCGCAACAATTTCCACGACGGCAATTATCTGGTGCTGTATTCCAAATATTCCTATGAGGAAATTACAGCATTTTACAACGACATCAACACGGCCACCGAGCGCATTCTGGCGCAGATTCCCGACAATGCCGACGAGCTGACGCGGGAAACGGTCATTCACGACGCGCTGGTGGACAGCGTTTCCTACGACTTTGAAGCGGCGGAGGCGGATGATTCCTCGCAGGACGCGTTTAATATTTACGGTGCGCTGGTCAAACAAAAGGCGGTCTGCAGCGGTTACGCGTGCAGCGCGAAGATGCTGCTCAACCGCGTGGGCATCGAGTGCCGTACGGTGGTAGGTATGTCCAAAAATTCGGGGCATATGTGGAACCAAGTGAAAATCAATGAAAAATGGTACAATCTCGATGTGACATGGGACGATTCCGCCACCGAAAGCGACGTGCTTTACAGCCGCTACAGCTATTTCAACCTGACCGACGAGCGCCTCAACCGCAATCACAAGACCGGGAAAAATATCAGTGAGATGGAGTGCGAATACACCGAGGACGATGTATATGTGACCTCGGAACTGTACAATTTTGATCTGGAAGTCTGTACCTCGACCGACGCGAATTACTACGCCATGCACGCGCTCACCATTGACGCGATGAACGACGCGGCGGTGACTCTCATCACCAACAAGATGATCGAAACGGCACAGGCGAAGGGCGAACTGCTTTACATTCTTTTTGACGAATCGGAATCCGCGGAAAAAGCGGAAACGTGGCTGAGCAAAAACACGGGCGGTCAATATTCCGCTCTGGGAAGAAGTCTTTCCAAAGCCAACCAATCGGGCAAAATCTCCCGCATCAAGACCTGCAATCTGGTGCGCATGTCCTCCGGAGAGGACGACGTGTGGCCGAATCTGTACGCGGTGCGCCTGATTTATGCCTGATCTATAGCAATTTTATTCGGAAGCGCGTGCGAAAAGACCGCCGGACCTTCCGAAACCACAAAAGGAAGCGGAGTTTGCAATGGGATTATTTTCAAAGGACATCGGCATTGACCTCGGAACGGTCAATACGTTGGTATATGTCAAGGGCAAGGGAATTGTTATCCGGGAGCCGTCAGTGGTGGCGGTGGACATCCGCACAGACGAGGTGCTGGCGGTGGGAAATCTGGCGCGAGAGATGATCGGCAGAACTCCGGGCTCCATCGTGGCGCTGCGGCCGCTCATCGACGGCGTGATCGCGGACTTCAACATCACCGCTGAAATGCTCAAACACTTCATCCGCAACGCCGTGCAGTCCAATCTGTTTGCGCGTCCCCGTGTGGTCATCTGTATTCCCTCGGGCGTGACCGAAGTGGAGCGCCGCGCGGTGGAAAACGCGGCGCGTCAGGCAGGCGGCGGCGTGGTGGAGCTGATCGAGGAACCGATGGCGGCAGCGCTCGGCGCGGGACTTCCCGTAGCCGAAGCGACCGGCAGCATGGTCATTGACATCGGCGGCGGTACCACCGATATCGCGGTGATTTCTCTGGGCGATATCGTCATTTCCCGTTCGGTGCGCAAGGCGGGCGACGCGCTCAACGCGGCGCTGCTTTCCTTTGTCAAGCGCAAATACAATCTGCTTATCGGCGAGCGCACCGCCGAAGACCTCAAAATCAGCGCCGGCTCCGCGTTCCCCTCATCCGGAGAAAAGCCCATGTCCGTCAAAGGCAGAAACTTGGTGGACGGCCTTCCCAAAACGGTGGTTATTTCCGGCGCGGAGGTGCGCGAGGCGATGACCGAGCCGCTGGTGGATATCGTGGACGCGGTCAAGCAAACGCTGTCCGAAACGCCGCCGGAGCTGTCGGCCGACATTCTCGACCACGGCATTATGCTGACAGGCGGCGGAGCGCTGCTGCGCGGGCTTGACAGGCTGATCGCGCAGGAAACCGGTATGCCCGTCAACGTGGCGGAACATCCCCTTGACTGCGTGGCAGAGGGAACAGGCCGCATGCTCGACATCAGCGATACCGGCTCCTACTGGAGAATACGGAATTAAAGTGATTAGTGATTAGTGATTAGTGGTTAGTGATTAGTAGATTAATTTTCACTTCCCACTTCTCACTTCCCACTGACTACTGACCACTGACCACTATAGAAGGAGGAAACTGGCTTGCGAAACCGATTTCGTTTGGGAGATTCCAATTTGCGGCTGTTTTTTGCCGCTGTGCTGGTGATGACGTGCGTCATCCTCTATTCGGCGGGGACGGGCGGCAACAGCGATCTGATCTCGTCGATCTGCGGTGTGATTACCACGCCGATTCAGCGTGTGAGCGCCATGATTTCGGCGGGTTTTGGCTCCTTTTCGGGAGAATTTGAGGACATTGAGGCGATTCGCGCTGAAAACGAGCTCCTCAAGAAGAAAGTGCGCGAGATGAACCGCAAGACGGTGGATTATGAGGATCTGAAAACCGAGAACGAGCGCTATCGCAAGCTGCTCGGACTCAAAGAAGAAAACGAAAATTACCAGTTCCTTGCCTCCACGGTGATCGCGCGGGACGCGGCCGATTATTATGGCGCGTTCACGCTGGACAGAGGTTCGGCGGACGGCGTTTCGCTCTTTGACCCGGTTATTACGGAGGACGGTCTGGTAGGCTACGTATCCGCGCTGGGGGTTACGTCCTCCAAGGTAACGACTATTCTCAGCCCTGGCCTAGAGGTAGGCGCAGTGGATAAGGAAACCCGCGACGGCGGCACGCTGTTCGGGGAGCTTTCTGCGGCCAAGAGCGGCGAGACGCGGCTCAACTATCTGTCACGCGACTGCGACGTTACGGCAGGGGATATCGTGGTGACTTCCGGATTCGGTTCCATTTTCCCGCGCGACGTCATCATCGGAGAGGTTAAGGAAATCCTGGCCGAGTCGGAAAATATTTCGCTTTACGCCGTCATCACACCGGCGGCGGATATCAAAGGATGTACTGACGTGTTCATCATTACAGAATTTGAAGGACAGAGAAGCGTCAGAGACAAGTCGATAGAAGGCTATCAGACCGAAGAAAGCAGCGGAGAATAAGAGCCTGTTTAGAATCTCCGCGTGCAGGCAATACTTTGTGTATTAACGAGGATTTTGGCAAAATATGGCGGAAAAGATGCAAGCAGGACGTGCGTGGAGAGATTCTAAACAGGCTCTAAGAAAGACAGACAGGGGGGAAAGGACATGATACGTCTCAACGGCAGAACCATCAAATACATTGTCTACGGCATGGAGATTCTTCTGGTCTATATAGTCCAATCCACCCCCTCACTGATTCCCGCCTTTTTCGGAGAACTGCCCATGATGCTGACGGTGTGTGCCGTGAGCATGGCGGTATTTGAGGGTGATGTGGCGGGCATGTGGTTCGGTCTGGCGGCGGGACTCATGATGGATGTCGGCAGCACCGCGCCGTTCGGCTTTTACGGACTCATTCATCTGGTGCTCTGCTTCGGCTGCGGCATGCTGGTCATGTACCTCATGCGTAACAACATTGTCACGGCGCTGATTTTAGGACTGGCGGCGGTAGTGATTGTCTGCACGGTGCAATGGATTTTTCTCGCAGGACCGGGCGGTCATGACGTGACGTTCTTTGTTCCGCATATCCTGCTTCCCCGCGCCGCCTATTCCACGGCGGCCATGCCGCTGTTTTTCTACTTCAACCGCGCCATCGCCACGCGGCTGTACGACGAGTAATTATTTCAAACAGGCGATTGTAAAAGTAATAAATGAAAATTTCTCATTTATCATTATTGCATGACCTGACGATTCAATAAGGAGAGCGATAATAATGTCTGCTACCGTTACCATCAAGCGCAAAGGATTGTTCGGCAAAACGCTGACACTGGCCGATATTGTGCCGGAGGAGCTTTCCTACGGTATAGGCGACGAATGCCAGCGCCTTGAAGAAGGCAAAGAGGGAGATTACACCATTATCTTCGACCCGGAAAATATCGGGCGCGGCTTTGATATTTCCTTTGACGGCACGACGGTGGAAATGCACCTCAATTACCCCAACAGCCGTCACGACATCGAACTGTTTTATATGATGGTGTCGCGCGTGTGCGGTCTGCAAGGTACCAAAACTTTTCTTTATGAGGGAGAAAAACACGACCTCAGCGAGATCGAGCAGTTGATACAGCAGGATATTGACGCCAGCCGTTCGGGACTGCGATCAGCGGTGACCATGTTTGAGGAAGAGGGACATCATCTCACGGTTTTCGGCGTGATGCATCCGCTGGTGATGGGGGAGAAGGAAATCGCCGAAATCGGAGACGACATCGACAAATTCGGCCAGTGGCTCAACGAAAAGCAGCAGCTTGACGCCTATTATGCCTCGCCGCATTTTTATCAGAAACAGGACGGCACCCTGTTCGGCTCCTACGCTGTCGGCGCGGGCATTGCTTCGATTGTGCCGATCACGCCCCAGAAACCGCTGTTTGCCGACAAGGATATGACGGTGGACCATTGGTATGTGCTGCTGGGCAACAGCGATGAAAGCAAAAGGGAAAACGAGGGAATTAAAGCCATTCCCTATGATAAAATGATAGAGAGCGTTCAGAAAAGCGAGTATTACGACGCGGATCACATCGTGGTGGATCTGACCGACGAAGAAGTGGACGCGATGGTGGAACAATACCGGGTAGAGATATAAATCAATAAACGGGATGATCGAGTCAGAAAAGGAGGATGACTGAGTGGAAACGAAACTGATTTTTAAGCGTTGTGTCACGCTGGTCATACTGGTCATGCTGATACTGGGCGCCTATATATTGAAACTCATGGATTTTCAGATTTTCAACTACACGACGTACGCCGATTCGGCGCTGTCCTACACCGCGTCGAGCATCAAGGTCACGGCGGCGCGGGGGGAGATCCTCGACCGCTACGGCAGAACTATCGCCTCCAACCGCATGGGCTACGCCATTATTTTTCAGGCGTCGGAATTCAATAAATTAAAAAATCCCGAGCGCAACGAAATCATCTACCGACTCACCAAGATCATTGATGAAAACGAGGGGCGCAATGAGGATGGTTCTCCCAAGTGGGAGGACTCCTGTCCGCTGGTGGTGGACGAATGGGGGCATGTCAGCTTTGCCGACGATGCCGACTCCGCCATCCGCAAGATGGAAATCATGCTGGAATTACAGACCTACGCGACCCCGCAGAACTGCTTTGACGAAATGGCCGACCGCTACGAGACGGAAGGACTCGCCCCGAATGTGGCGCGCGTCATCATGGGCGTGCGTCTGGAAATGGAGCTTTGCGGCTTCAACTCCTCCACCCCTTTTACCTTTGCGGGGGATATTTCGCAGGAGACCATGCAGGTCATCAGCGAAAACGCCAACTTCTTCCGCGGCGTGACGGTGAGCATCGTGCCGATCCGCGAATACACCGAAGGTACGCTTGCGCCCCACCTCATCGGACTGACCGGCAAGATCTACGCCGAGGAATTTGAAAAGCTGCGTAAAAAGGGCTACGGCTACAATGACGTGGTGGGCAAATTCGGCGTGGAGAAGGAATACGAAGACACCCTGCGCGGCACCAACGGCATCAAAAAGGTGCGTCACGACGAAAACGGCAACGTCATCTACAGCGAATACACCCGCGAACCCAAGGCGGGCAACACCGTGGTGCTGACCATCGACTCGGACTTGCAGCGAGCGGCGCAGGAATCCATCGAAAACCTCGTCAAGGCGCAGCAGGCGGCGGGCATCGAGGGCAGCGGCGCGGACGCGAACGCCGGCGCGGTGGTCGTGATGAACGTCAATACCTTTGAGGTGCTGGCGGCGGCGACCTATCCTTCCTTCAATCTCAGCACTTATTTGCAGGATTACAGTGACCTGAGCAAAAACCCCGACAATCCTCTCTTTAACCGCGCGCTCAGCGGCGGCTACGCGCCCGGTTCGACCTTTAAGCCGGCCATGGCGCTGGCGGCCCTGCAGGAGTACGAAAACACCAAGGATTCCGGTAATCCCATCGGTATCGACCGCAACGAACAGATTACCTGTGAGGGCTACATGCTCTTAGAGGAATTCGGCGGACAGCGTTTTTTGTGCGACGGCGTACACGGTCAGGTCAACGTCACCAAAGCGATTTCCGTATCCTGCAACATCTTCTTCTATACCATCTCGCAGCGCATCGGCATCAGCAAGATGAACGATTATTGCAAGCAGCTCGGGCTCGGTTCCAAGACGGGCGTGGGTCTGGGCGAATCGGTGGGCATTCTGGCCGGCGCGGAAGAACGCGCCAGCCGCAATATGAACTGGTTTACCGGTGATACGCTCCAGGCGGCGATCGGTCAGAGTGACAACCGTTTCACGCCTATGCAGATCTGTACTTATATGTCCACGCTCGCCAACGGCGGCACACGGTATTCCGCCACGCTTGTCAAGACCATCAAATCCTATGATATGTCCGAAACGGTGCGGGAGGACGCGGAAACCAACAAGACCATGCTCGCCAAGCTCGAAGCTTCCGATACCATGATGAGCATTGTGAAAGAAGGCATGAGAAGCGTTACGGAGGACGGTACCGCGTCCGATACCTTTGAAAATTACCAGCTCAAAATCGGCGGCAAGACAGGTACCGCCGATACCAACCAGAGTGCCAAGCACGAGGATAAGGTCGAATCCCCGAACGCGGTCTTTATCGCCTTTGCTCCCTATGACAATCCCGAAATCGCGGTGGCGGTCATCGGTGAGAAGTGCGGCCACGGCAAGGTCATGGCGCAGGTAGCGCGCGACGTATTCGACGCGTATTTCTTCTCCACCAAGACCTCCGGCTATGATGTCCTGCCCGAAGGCGGCATCGTCACATGGGAGGAAAAGAGAGGTTCATAATTTAACGAAATAGAAAATTACCAAATATTTCAGTATATTTTTGTCATAAAAAATCGACGCAAATGGCCAAAATATTGAAAATTTTCTTTGACTTCTTTTCAAATTTGTGCTATCATACAATTAACTGGACACGTATGCGAGTGGGTGAGGCTTTGGGCAAGAAAATTGCAGTCATTTCCGCCCTCGGCGGTCAGGGCAGCACCCTTTCGGCGGCATATCTCTCTAAGGCGGCGGCAGACCTCGGTCATGCGGCCGCGGCGGTGGATTTGTGCGGCTTCGGAGGCACCCTGGCGCATATGCTGGGGGTCGGTGAACAGATCAATATGCATATAGGCGACGCGGCGAGCGGCGCCTGCGAGCTGGAAGAAGCGCTGACGGATTGCGGCGAGAATCTCCGGGTTCTGCCGGCTTCCGCGTTTTCAGAGACCCCGCTGCCGCCCTATTGCGTTGAGGCGCGGCGGTTGGTCGAGGAACTGTCGCGGCAGGGCGACGTGGTGGCCGATCTGCCGTCGGGCACGGTGCCGGACTGCGGCGCGGTCAATTGCTTTGATTGGATCATTCTCTGCTCGCGTGCCGACAAACTCAGCCTGTCCTATGCGGCGGCGCTGCGCCGGTTGCTGGGGCGGGCGCGGGAACAGGCGGCGTGCGGCTGTGAATTCCGGCTGCTGCTCACCGACTTTTCCCCCGAAACTATGCGGAGCGGCGGGGTCTATGCGGGCAGCATTGACGAATGCATTGATACCGTGGGCGCGCGGCTTGTGGGCGTGCTGCTACACGATCTGTCTGCCATGGAAGCGGCTCTTTCGGGGCAGCCTCCCGACACAGGCAGTCAGTTCATGCGGTATGCGCGTGACGCTGTGCGGCGTATCTTTGGAGAAACGGTGCCGCTGGACGAAAAAATGACACTGCGCACAATATTAAGAAAATAAAAACCGCGCAGGCGGTCAATACTGAATATGTGATTCATGATAATGAAATAGAGAAAAAACTTTGTTGGGAGATGACGTTATAATGAATATTGCTTTGATAGCCCATGATGACAAAAAGGAATTGATGGTACAATTCTGCATTGCCTACTGCGGCATTCTCAGCCGCCACAAGCTTTGCGCGACGGGTACTACAGGCAAGATTGTGAGAGAGGCAACCGGTCTGGAAATCAACTGCTTCATGCCGGGCAGTGCCGGCGGCGGCGAACAGATTTCCGCCCGCATCGGTTACAATGAGATTGATCTGCTGATTTTCTTCCGCGATCCGCTCACGCCCAAGCCGAGCGAGCCGAAGGATATGGACATTCTGCGTATGTGCGATATGCATGTGATTCCCGTAGCCACCAATATGGCGACAGCGGAACTGCTGATTCACGGACTGGAGCGCGGCGATCTCGATTATCGCAACTATGTGCATAAGTAATCCGGGTAACAGACTGTCATTACTGATAAAAGAAAAAAGGGGCTGGTGCGATCGGGCGGCAGTCCCTTTTGTCATGCAGGACAAATGAAAATTTAGTGGGGAGTGGGAAGTGGGGAGAAAAAAAGCACAGCGCAGCGCATAACTAGCGAGCGTCTTTTTTCCAGGCGAGCGTGGGAGTCCAGCCGATGACGGCAAGCGTCATCGGCTGGACTCCCGCGCTCGCATTCGCTCGCTAATTGCGCTTCGCTTTTTCTTCTTTTTTCTTTTTCTCTCCACTCCCCACTCCCCACTTCCCACTAAATTCTCATTTTCTTCACGGAAGGAGCATTCTCTATGCGATTAGCGATTCTTTCCATCCAGAGCAATAAGCATTACGAGGCGGCGCACGGCATCAAAACGCCCATCCACTTTCAGTCGCATCACATATCCCAGATTTTTCTCCATTTTCTCCATCAACCGGAGCTGGACGGCAGCGGCAGGCTGACGGTTCTGTTTGAAGAGCCGCCGGAGCGGTATTTTCGCTTGTGGGAGGACGATGTGAAATACAGAGAGAGCGGTCTTTTGATTGCCTTTCACCAAACGGCGGAAGGATGCGGTCTGTATGTGCGGGACGGATATTTTCATGTGTCGGCATATTATGTGGGTGAGGAAACGCGGCGGCGGGTGGAGCATCTCAAGCCGGAGGAGCGGAATGCCTTTTATCTTGCCGTTCTGATGCAGGCTTTCCGCGCGATGGCGGAGGCCAATCATTGGAGCGAGGCACAATGGGACGTGGTGGAGCAGGCGGCGCGGCAGGTGGAGGCCTGCGGCTTTTCGCTGACGCTGCCTGTCAAAAAGCTGTCCGGATCCAGTGCGGACAGGCGTTACCGGGCGGCGGTGTACCGACAGCTCGACAGCACAGGGGAGCTTTGGACGGTGGAAATCACGGAAAAAGGAGACAAAAAGAACAAAACCCCTCCCACCACTACCCGATATGAAATCATGAAGAAGCCGGCTTTTATCACACTGATCGACAAATATAAAACATCCCGTTGGGAGGGACATTGCTTCCTCATGGAAGATCGGTTGGGCAACGTAACAGCCTCAGTGGACGCGGAGGCAGGAAAATGAATAAAATCCGAAATTTTCCAACCGATTTCACGCACAATTCATAAAAAATATATTTTCTCGCGCAAGATTTATGATATGATATTGTGTAAAGGAACTTTCGATGATATAATAGAAAGAAGACCCCATACCATATAAACAGGAGTGCCTTGCATTGAGTGAAACCAACGGCAGCAGCAAACCGTCCGGCGTCGGGAAAAAACGCCGTTTTGACAGAAATAAGCAGTTTGAATCAGGCGGGCATCCCCGCCGCAACGGGTTTGAGGAGCGGGACAGCAGAGACAACGGCGAGGAACCGCGTGAACCCCACGGCGACAGGGAAAAACACAGCGATCTGATCACGGGGCGCAACGCCGTCACCGAAGCGCTGAAAAGCGGCCGCCCTATCGAATGCGTCATGACCGCCCGTTCCTCCGACAACGGCGGACGTTCCTTTGGGCAGATCATCGCGATGGCGAAGGAGCGCGGCATTACTGTCAAGGAAGTTTCGCCCGCCAAGCTGGACGCGATGTGCGGCGGCAATCATCAGGGCATCGCGGCGCTGGCGGCGGTGCATGAATACGCGGAGATTGCCGATATGCTGGCGCTGGCGGAGCGCAAAGGGGAATCTCCCTTCCTCATCCTTTGCGACGGCATCGAAGACCCCCACAACCTCGGCGCGATCATCCGTTCGGCGGAGGCGGCGGGCGCGCACGGTGTGATCATCCCCAAGCGCCGCGCGGTGGGTCTGACATGGGCGGTCGGTAAATCCTCGGCGGGCGCACTGGAATATATGCCTGTCGCGCGGGTGGCGAACCTTTCGGCGTGTATCGAGGACCTCAAAGAGAAGGGTCTGTGGATCTACTGCGCCGACATGGACGGAGAAACATGGTGCGGAGCCAATCTCACCGGCGCGATTGCGCTGGTCATCGGCGGCGAGGACAGCGGCGTGAGCCGGTTGGTGCGCGAAAAGTGCGACGGTGTGCTGTCTCTGCCGATGCAGGGCAGCATCAATTCCCTCAACGCCTCGGTCGCCGGCGCGATTGTGATGTACGAGATCACCCGCCAGCGGGGCGGCATCAAAGCCAACAACCAGTTTTAATTGACAGGCAACTATAAAAGTAGTGAGATAAATAAAAATTTACAGCAGCTAACGGCTAAAAAGAAAGGGAGTGTCGGAGGTATATGGCAGAGAATTTTAAAGAGCCGTTTGTCAATCCTTATGTGGATGAACAATCGGACGCGGCGCGTTTTTCCACCTTTGTCTCGATGGACGAAGCGCACGAACGCTGGAAGCAAGGTTCATGGCGGCCGCAAAAGGCGAATTTTGACCTGGACCCCTCTCTGTTTGAGGACGGACGAACCCTTCCCGCCGAAGAAGCGGTGAAAGAGAGCGAGAAAAAGAACCGCTTCGCCTTCCGGCTCAAAGAAGATATCATTGACGCCGACCAGGATTCGACCCACCTGGACGATTCCTCTTACGGCAATAACTACCGTCCGCAGGGCAGTCTGGGCAGCGGTATATCCAACCTCACCATTCAAAAGCTGAAATACAATGCCCTCGCGGATATTAAAGAAGAACTTCCCGAGGATCTGTCCTATCTTTACGGCACGGGCGAAGGCGCACGGGAACGCAACAAAACCAAGGTGAAGCTGCACTCCTATGACCGCCTCAGCACACCGATCGACAAGCGGCGCGCGCAGGTGGAGAAGATGCTCCCCGAAGAGCGCAGCGAAACCCCCGAAGCCATCATGAAGGACATCCGGCGGCGGAGGAATATCGAGGACGCGAAATCCGGTATAGAAAACCACACCGGCAAGAGAAAATTCAAACGGGGCATTTATGACATTCCCGCAGCGCCGGGCAGCATGGAAGAATTTTACGAACCCGAAGACCAGTTTGACGTGGAGACCGTCACCGAACGCGGCAGTTGGCGCAGCCGGATTCCCATGCAGGACGGGCTGGTGCCGGACAGCAAATCCATGCCCTTTTTCGGGCGGTTCAGCCGCCATTGGAGCGAAATCGACTCGCTCGACCCCTCGCGCAGCGAAATGCTGAGGCACACGGTCAACACGATTTATGACGATGAACCCGATGAGAGTGCGCAGCCGGCCGACGGCAGCCGCTTCCGCCGTGCGGGCGGCGGCAGACGGGAATATTACGTATCCGATCTGGAGTTTGACCCGAATGACCGTTACCGCACCATGAATAAACAGCGCCGCCGTATCAGCGCGAGCAAGAATGTCCTTAGCGAAAGCATCATGTCAGGCGAATTCAATAATCCCTATGTGCAGTCCAGCAACGAACGCCTGCGCAGTGTCATCAATCACGACCTGCGCGGTCCGGGACATGTGACCGACCCCGAAGGACTCACCGACCCCGCGCTGATGTACGAATGGAATATGGGCTACAGCCGCGTCAATTCCCGCGAGAATGAGTATGCCAAATGGCTGGCCGACCAGAGTGGAATGGCGGAACAGGCGGAACAGTCACGTTATCGCGGCAGTCACCGTGCCGGCCGTCCCGGCGCTTATATGCAGCGGGAAAAGCCCTATGGAGACGCACGCCGATATCCGCGCGGCGAACGCCAGGAGCGTGATTCCCGCCGCCGTGACATGGCGGAACAAATGCGCCGCGCCACGGAGCAGGGGATCGCCGACGGCCGCGAAGTGATCCGTCTTCAGGAAAAGGCCAGACGTGAGGCGGAGCAGAAGAAAGCGCGTGAACGCGAGGAACAGCGCCGCAGAGCCTATGAACAGCAGCGCCGTGCCTATGAGCAGCAGGTCAAGGCGTATCAGAAGCAACAGCAGCAATACATCCGGCAGCAGGAAGAACAGATGCGGCAGCAGGCAGCCTATGGTAATCCGCAGACAGTCGCTTCGCCCCGTGCGGTTGGACAGCAGCCCCATACCGCACCCAACGCGCCGCAGTACGGTTCGATGGGATATTATACCACACAGACGCCGCAGCCCTCTCCAACGCCCTATACAGGCAGCCGCAAAAGCAATGCCGGCGTAAACGGTCAAAACAGACCCTCTGTCCCCCAGTCCCGCAGAAGCGGCGGTATGCCGCAGCCGTCGGGTGCGGCCCGACGCGGCGGAAGAAACGGCGGCAGATAAAACAGCGGAAAGGGCGGCTTGCATCGCACAGAAAATACCCTCATGATTAAGGGAGGCCCGCATATGGGATTTGAAGACGATTTAGATTATCAGGACAATTTTGAAACCGAGACAGCCGATCCCGACAGCGCCGACTTCGGAGAGAAACCCAGGAAGCTGAGCCGAAAGGAACTGCGGGAAGCAAAAAAGAAAACCGCCGAGAAAACCGCCGATCTTCCCAAGCAGAAAAAAGGCCTGTTTCAGCGGCACCAGCGCGTGGATGACAACGATGCGGCGCTGAGCGATGATCATATATTTGACCCGACGCGCAGCCCCATGGTTTCCACGGGTCTGGATCACGGCAGTGATTTCGGCAACACGCCTATCCGCAGTACCAATTCGGAGTTTGCCTATCTTTTCGATCCGGTTGACGGCGATGAGAGAGAAGATGACGTCTATCCGGAGCAGTCGATTTATTCCGACAGCGAAACCGCCAAGGAACTGCTTGCGGGACTGACCTATGACGAAAAAAAAGACGGCGATTCCGAAAAATTTGACCAATATTTTGACGAGGATAAACCGGTGCGTCCGCCGTCCCGTTTTTCCTTTCGCAAACGAAAAAAGGAACCCGAGGATCTGCCCGACTTGGAGGATATTGAATCCTCGCCGGAACCCGTTTCTCCCGCGCCTCTTCCCGTGAAGGTGACGCCGAAAAAGGCGGAGGAAAATGAAAAACCCGACAGTTATCTGCCCGAGCTCCGGCCGGACTCCGTCTTTCACTCGCAGCCTAAAGAAAGCACACCGCCTTTGAACGAGGATCGGTACGGCCGGAATGATGGGAATGATCGGTATGATCGGAACGATCGGAACGATCGGTATGACGATTACGAAAGCGAGGGGGATTATATGTCACAGGATTCGGACAAAAACCAGCAGGAATTCATTCCTTATGGTGGCATGTATCCGTCTTATCCGATGACTCCCATGAATCAGATGATGAGCTATCCCATGGTCATTCCCAACGGCGGACAGAATCAGAGTCAGGGAGGCATGCCGTATCAGACCATCCCGATTCCTTATCCCATGCCGATGCCCATGCCGATGCCTATGTACAGCCAATATCCTTCCTATCCGCCTCAATATCCGTCTTATCCGCCCCAATATCCCCCCTATCCGCCGTATTCGTCCTATCCGTCCTATCCTCCGTATGACGATCGGAGATATGAACGCCGTGGAGGACGCCGGGACGAACGCTGGGAAGAGCGGAGAGACAGCGACCGTTACGCGGAGGAATATGATGACCGACGTGATGATCGTCGGTATAATCGCCGGGAAGACGACCGGTATGATCGCCGGGGAGACGACCGATATGATCGTCGGCAGGACAACCGATATGATCGCCGGCAAGATGACCGCTATCGTGATTCCTATGCCGACACACGCCGGGAACCGGAACGCAGAACCTATCCGGAAGCACCTTACGAACCGCCTTATCCGCAGCAGACGGCGCCGCCGGAGCCCGTCAGGACAGAAGCGCCCGCGCCTGTTGTACCGGAGCCGATTTTTACCCCTCCGGTTTCGCCCGAACCGATACAGGCAGCGCCGTCCGCGCCTATCGCTTCCGAACCGAATATGTCTGATTTTACCTTCAGCCCACCGATCGCCGCATCCGGCCCGCCGGAACCTGTCGCACCGATTTTTAGCAATGATCCGTTTAGCGGCATGAGCAGCGATTCCATGCAGACGGCCTCCGAGGATGACGAGTTCGGCTTCGGATTCGGCGGCAAGTCGGTTTCTTCCGCGGCTTCATCGGCTGCGGCGGATTCCGCGGCTGCCGATGTGGAAGAAGGCAAGCCAAAAGGCGGCAGATTTAAAAAGAGACATTGACCTGCTGTCAATGATCGCAAAATAGATGACAAAATAACGACAAGGGGAAAACGGTATCCGTATCGTTTCCCCTTGGGTTGTCTCTGTCATTTGCAGGAGGTTTTGATAGTTGGCTTTTCAAGAAGACACAACACATATCGGAAATAAAAAACAGACGACCGACGAGGCGGTTGTTTCTCATGTGATGGAGGCAATGCCCATTCCTTCCGAATGGGGGATAGGGCCGTCCGCCGCGGCCGGTAAGGGCAATATGAAGCTGATTCGGGGAAAAATTTCCTTTGTGCGGCTGGAAATCGCGCTGCTGGATGTGCTTTATCCGCCGCAGGAGAAACCGGAGGAGGAGCCGATGATTTCCCCGGTGGACATGGATCCCGCCGACCGGATACTTGGAAAGGATCAGAAGCGCGGCGTACATAACCGACAGTCCAGCATTGACCTGTATGAGCTGGAACAGCAGCTCAAAAGGCGCAGTTCCTTCCGTGGAAGCGGAGTCGCTTATTACGAGCTGGATGAAGATGCCATTTTGGCAAAATCGAGCTATCGCAGCGCCAAGGATGTGGAAAACAACCGAGCCAAGCTGGAGGGTATGTGCAAGCGTCTGATGTTCAATCTCGCCGAGGTGGGGGCGGTGACGCTCTTTCTCTGCCTCATTGAACTGCTGCCCGCCTTTGGCGTTCCCTTTCCCTCCATTTTCATGCCGGAAATCTCGCCGGTCGCTTATCTGCTGATTGTCCTGTGCGGTCTGGGATTTACGTCCTGCATCGTAAGCAAGGATCTGATTTCGGGGCTGAAAAAACTGATTGCCCGTCAATTCAATATTCGCGCGGCGGTGGCGGCGGCAATCATCGCGGAACTGCTGCATATTCTGTATATGCTGCTGTCCGTGACGGTAAGGCGCCAGCCCGCCACCCATTCTTTTGCCGCGCCCATTTGTCTGGCGGTGACAATTTACACCTTTAACCGCCTGCTTCACACCCTGCGTGTGGCAAAGGGGTTCGGATATGCCGCCAGACGGGGCATTCACTCGGAGGTGCTGGCGGCGGATGACAGTCCCATCGCCGCCGATCTGCGGCTTGCGTCGGGCAGCACCAATGCCAGAATCGCCTATGTGGTGCGCACCAGACAGCTCGGCAATTATTTTGTCAATGCCTGCCGTGAGGACAGCAGCAGCGCGATGATCGCCAAAGTGTACCCCTATTTTCTCGCCGTTTCCGTCATTGCGGCACTGGTGGGAGCCGTCAGGGGACTCTTTATGGAGGGGGATTTCCTCAACGTGGCGTTCTCCGCCCTGTGCGCGGCGCTGGTAACGGGCATCCCCATCACGGGTCTGCTGTGCCTGGAGATACCGCTGAGTCACATCACCAACAGGCTGCGGCGCAAGGGCGCGCTGCTTAACGGCTGGAACGCCGTCGAAAAATTCGGAGACACCGACGCGTTCGCCATCAACACCACCGAGCTTTTCCCGCGGGGCAGCATTAAGGTGCGCCGCAGCTTTGCCGTAGCGGAAATGGAAATCGCGGAGATCACTACAACAGCGGCCTCGGTGCTGATTGCGGCAGGCGGTGCGCTGGCAGAAGTCTTTGGGCAGCTCATTGGTGACGACGCGAAGCTGCGGGAAAATGTGGACAGCATTGAGTACGAAAACGAAATGGGCATTTCGGCGTGGCTGCGGGAAAAGCGCATCCTGATCGGCAACCGCGACATGATGGAAACCCACCGTGTGCTGGTGCCGAACGGCGGACTGGCGCGGCTGGACGAATTTGAAGCGCTGCGCAAGCGCCCTGGCCATCAGGTGCTGTATGTGGCGGTCAACAACCGTCTGATGGGCGTTTATCTGCTGGAATACAAAGCCTCTCTTTCCACGCGTAACGCGCTCGTGCGGCTCATTTCCGACGGCACCAACGTCATGATCTACACCTGCGACGCCAACATCAACGTGCCGCTGATCACGGCGGTGTTTGATGTGCCGCCCCGTTTTATCTCCATTCTCGACAACGAGGGCAGCCGCATCTATGATTCCGTGACCTACGCGGTGACGGAGCAGGAGGAAGCGCTGCTGGCCACTGACGGTTCACTGCGGGCGCTGTCGGAGGGCATTCGCGCGGCAGTGCGTCTTAAGGAGAACCGCCGGCTGAGTCTGCTGATTCAGACGATTTGCTTTGCTATGGGATTTCTCTTTGTGGCGGGTCTGAGCTGTCTGAGTCCTTACGCCATCGACCCGGTGGAAATCATCATCATGCAGTTGGTCTTTGTGCTGATTTCCATGATCTCCGTGCTGCGTGCCCTGTAATCCGTGTGGAGAAAATGATTTGATGATTGACATACGCGGCGATTGCGGCTATAATAATAATCAGTCGGTTTTTGATGATCCGCGTGTCCGATGCTAAAGGAGCTGAAACGGCATGGCTGACGAGATAGAAAAGAACGTGATGACGGCAAGCCGCCTGAAAGCGTATATGCGCGAACTGGAAACCCTTCGTTCGGTTGACAGAAAAGAAGTGACTGACCGCCTCAGAGTGGCGCGTTCTCTCGGCGATCTGAGTCAGAACAGGGAATACGACGAGGCCAAGCGGGAGCAGGCGCGCATTGAAAACCGGATTGGCGAGCTGGAGGAGATCCTCCGACGTGCCATGACGGAGGATTGACCGATCGAGCGAAACACATAAAATACTATTGGAAAAGGAAGATTGTGACAGTATGGCTACTAACGCAAGACAATTCATGCTGACCGAGGAAGGTCTGAAACAGCGCGAGGAAGAACTGGAATATCTCAAATCCGTCAAAAGAAAAGACATTGCTGACAAGATCAAGGTCGCGCTGTCCTTTGGTGACTTGAGTGAAAACAGCGAATACGATGAAGCCAAAAACGAGCAGGCGCAGGTGGAAAGCCGCATTCTCGAGCTGGAAACCATGCTCAAAAACGCCGTCATCATCGACGAATCCGATCTTTCCACCGACGTTGTCAAGATCGGCGGCAAGGTCAAGCTGGTAGATCTCGATTCGGGTGATGAAGAAGAATATCAGATTGTAGGTTCCACCGAAGCCAATCCCTTTAAGGGCAGCATTTCGGACGAATGCCCCATCGGTCGGGCGGTTGTCGGCAGAAAGCTGGGCGAGACGATTGAAATTGAAGCTCCCGGCGGCGTGATTCGTTATCAGATCGTGGAGATTGCCAGATCGAAATAATTTTTCATCATTTATCTGTTTTCAGATGATCCGCAAGCAGAAGCTGCTGCCGACGGACGGCAGGCGCCGTTCTGTGTGGGCAGCGGCTTTTCTTGTCAGTATGATATCGTGTCTGGGAGGGCAAATACATGATTTTGAAAACGATTTTATTTATGATCTATATGTGGGGCGAACTCCTGCTCCTGATGGTGGTATGGCTGCGGGTGCAGTGGATGAACCGTTTTTCTCCCCGTGAAAAACAGGACGCGTTTGTGGACAAGACGGTGCGCAACTGGGCGCGTCGGCTGCTGTTTTTAGCGGGAGCCAAGGTGGATGTGCAGGGTACGGAGAACATTCCGACCGACCGGGTGTGCGTTTTCGCGAGCAATCACCAGAGCTTTTTTGACATCCTGCTGCTGCTGGCGTATCTGGACAAGCCGCACGCGCTGCTGTCGAAAGCCTCCATCGGCAAGGTACCTTTCATCCGACTGTGGATGAAAGAGATTCACTGTGTCTATGTGGATCGCGCGGACATGAAGGCAGGCATTGAGGCGATCAACCAGATGATCAGCGTGGTCAACGACGGCTATTCCGCCATCATTTTTCCCGAAGGAACCCGCAGCAAGACGGGCGAAGTGGGAGAATTCAAGGGCGGCGCCTTCAAGGTGGCGCAAAAGACGGGCGCTCCCATTGTTCCCGTGGCGCTGGACGGCACGGCGGCGCTGTTTGAGAGAAACGGACACTGGATCAAATCGGGAAATGTCAAACTGCGCATCCTGCCTCCGATCGAGACGGAAGGCATGGGCAGAAACGAATTCCGCGAACTCCCTGCCAAAACCCAGGCCGCCATCTGCGAAGCACTTCAATAATGTGAATTTCACATTTCACGTTAATGAAGCGCTTTGACGGGGCATTCTTTGACGCATTCAAAGCAGAGGATGCACTCGGTGCCGTATTTTCTGCGGCGGCTGTTGTTGTTGACCTCCACATTCATGGGGCAGACGCGCTGGCATTTGCCGCAGTTTACACATTTGCTCTCATCGCATTTCACGCGGAAGAGGGAGAAGTAGCTCATGGGTTTTAAGAATACGGTGATGGGGCAGAGGTATTTGCAGAAAGCGCGGTTGTCCTTGAATGCAAAGGCGAGGAGGATGCCGAGCAGATAATAGAGGACATTGCCGCCGAGGAAGAGCCAGAACATGATGGTTTCCAGATGGGCGGCGTGGGTGAGAAAGAGCGCGGTCACGAGCGCAAAGGACAGCACAAACATGACATAGCGCAGCGCGCCGAGTTTCTTTTTGCGGGGAGCCTTGGGCTGCTTGTAGGGCAGCAGGTCGAGAATTATCGCCGTCCAGCAGGCATAGCCGCACCAACCGCGACCGAAGAGCAGCGGCCCGAAGATCTTGGCGACGGCGTAATGAATGGTGGCCGCTTCAAACACGCCCATGTAGAGATAATACCAGAAGCCCTCGATCTGCATATTCTCGCGGCTGATGATGCCGAGATACACCAGCATATAGGAGCCGACCGCGAACTGCACGAAGCGGCGGGCGTACTTTTTGCCGCTGACGTACATCGCCAATCCCACAGCGATACAGGTGCCGATGTAGGAAAAATTGAAGAGATAAAAGAGATTGCCGAGCGCGAGCCAGAGCGACACCGCCACGGTTTCAAAGACGAGGAACAGGATGAGCGCGGGAAGGTATTTTTTGAAATTTTTCATGCAGGAGCACGGCCTTTCTATTGGGATTTTTTGTATTTTTATTATACCATTCCCCTGTTCTATCCGCAACTTTTTTTCGGTGAGTTTCAAATAACGGCGGTAAGCTGCAAGTTGCGGTAAATGAGAATTTAGTGGGGAGTGGAGAGAAAAAGAAAAAAGAAAAAAAAGCGAAGCGCAACTAGCGAGCGAATGCGAGCGTGGGAGTCCAGGGGGAACTAGTTCCTCCTGGCAGGGGCCTGGGGGCAGCGCCACCAGCGGGGAG
>CADCNI010000034.1 GCA_902802795.1 uncultured Ruminococcus sp. | reverse complement strand
CCTGGACTCCCACGCTCGCATTCGCTCGCTAGTTGCGCTTCGCTTTTTCTTCTTTTTTCTTTTTCTCTCCACTCCCCACTTCCCACTCTCCTCTAAATTCTCATTTGCCTCCTCGCTGCCTGACGCGTTAAAAAGGGCGGCAAACCGAATGTTCCGGTCTGTCGCCCTTGTCTATTTTGCCTAATCTTCCTGCACCGCGTTGGGATTGTCCTGCTTCACGGCCTTGACATATTCTTCCAGGCACATGCCGGAACGCTTCATATATTCGGCCGCGTCTTTGCCGACATACCGCAGGTGCCACGGCTTAGCCGCAACGCCTGTCACGGATTGCTTGTTTGCCGTGTATCTCACAATGAAGCCGTATTCATGCGCGTGTGTGTTAATCCATTGGCATTGGTCTGTGACGGAAAACTGATTGACGGCACTTATATCAGTGGAAATATCCACCGATGTGCCGAGCTGCGCTTCATCCTCGCCCGGCGCGGGATAATTCTCTGCCGCCAGTTTTTCGGCTTGCTCTGCCGTAGCGCCTTCCGCGATGTATTTGTCCCTGCCCAGCAGAAGCGCTTCGCCCTGCTGCTCATAGGAGAGATACCCGCTGACAGGAACGATGCCCAGTCCGTCCTCCGACATGGCGTTTACCATTTCGATAAAAGCCTCCGCCGCGTCAGCCCGCAGATACACCGATTCCCCGTTGGGTACGGTGTTGAGCGAGATGAGATTCTGCGGAATAACGCTGCTTTCTACAGGTACATCGTGATTAACAATGCGCGGGTAAACGGCAACGTCCGACAGCGACTGGCGTGAGGCGGAAACCTCCATGAAAGACGCTTCGTTGATACGGTTGACCTGCCACACCACCACAGCGGCGGCAATCACCGCCACGGCTGCCGCGATGGCGACAATGTGCTTGACGGTCTTTATTTTTTTTACTTTGAAGGGGGATTTTTTTGCCTTGTAAAACTGGGCATAATATTTTCCCGTCGCTTTACCTGCCATTGGAATCACCTTATTTCTCACATCAATCAGGGTACACACAACAATTCTTACACATAAACTATCATCATCTTCATTATAAATTATGTAAAACGGAAAGGATGACAGAAATGGGAAAAAAGTATGACAACTTTGTAAAATGTTTGTCCCAATTTAAAACTGAAAATCCCCGAAACACGCATGTTTCGAGGATTCTGAGAAAAGATGATATTGGTGAGAGAGGGGTGCGTGCACAACCCATCAGAGCAGCGGCGCGATCATTTCCAGCTCCGGCAGCTCGATGCAGTGGCGGAACGTATCATGCCGCACTCCGCCCAACAGGTCGCTGAAATCCATCCACATCACGCCGTCCACTTCGGACGGCTGCAAGCGAAGGGATTTGTCTTCGATCTTGCCGCGATAGAGAAAGACGTGGCAGTATTCCTTGTCGTGATAGCCTTCCCCGATGTCGTCGTCGTAAAAGCACTGGCGGATACCGACCAATTCAAGGGCGTCAGGCTGCGCGGGAATACCCAGTTCTTCTTCGAGTTCGCGGAGTGCGCCCACGGTCATCGACTCGCCTGCCGCGATGTGACCCGCCGAGGAAATGTCATAGCAGCCGGGGTAGAGCCGTTTGGTTTTAGCGCGAAGCTGGAGCAATAACTGCGGCTTGCCTTCACTGTCATACCGCACAATCCAGATGTGCGCCGTGACATGCCACAGTCCCCGCCAATGCACGAAATCGCGGTCGGCCACATATCCGGCAGGAGAGCCGTCTTCGTTATACACATCCATCAGCTCGGTTTCCTGCCCGTCGGTCACGCATTTGTGCAGGCGGTCGCCCCTGTATTCCAGTGTCATTTCAAAATAAGGCGCGTCTGTCAGCAGTTTTTTGAGAAAGACGCGGTCGCCGTCCCACAGCGGCAGGTCGAAGACGTCCTGCTTGTCAATCCAGTGCAGCTCGCCCTCGCTGCATTCGGTGAGCTGTCCCTTGAAATCGCGGGCGGTGTAGAGATACATCACTTCTCCGTCCCATACGTCGGACAGGAAGGTAACCACGCCGCGGAGCGTCAGGTCGCGCACGGTCATTCCGGTTTCCTCCCGGATTTCACGCAGCGCGCACTGTTCGGGCGTTTCGCCCGGTTCCAGCTTGCCGCCCACGCCGATCCACTTGCCGCGGTTGATGTCGCCCTCTTTTTTGTTGCGCAGTAGCATCAGGTAACGGCTGCCGCTTTCCAGATAACAAAGTGTGCATTTTATCATAGGGTGTTTTCCTTATTTGGTGCTGTTGGCATAGAAATTGGGAGACGCGGAGCGCGTTACCGTGATCTGCGAAGGGGAGACGGGTTCGTGTGCGCTCTCATCGTCGTTACTGCCGCAGGAGCCGAGCAGGAGCAATCCTGCCGCAAGCAAAAGGAGCGCGGCAGTCTGTATTTTTTTCATCATGCGATCCGTCCTTTCCGAAAAAATCAGAACTGTACCTCCACATAATCGCCCAGCGCGTGACTGACTTCAAGAATCAGCACGGGTTCACCGGTGCCGTCGAGGTAGGAACGGCATCCCACAGAGCCGGATTTGGTATATTTTCCGTTGGTGTTTTTGACTTTGATGACATTTTCCACCGAAAGATTAGACTTGATGGTAGCTTCATCGTACTGGTTAAAGTATTCGATGACGTCCGACTTGCCCACACCGTCCGTACTTCTGGTGAGCGTCCAACTGTCGTTGAGAATCGCGTCAGCCGCCTTGTTCATGTTGACGGATTCGGAAGGAATGATCGTGTTGCCCGTGGCAAGTTCGATGGTATAAGCGTAGGCGTAAGAATAGGGATGCGCCGCGCCTTTGTAGAATACGCCATGACGGAAGACAATGCTGAGTTTGTCTTTGTTTTTGAGTTTTACTTCGTAGGTACCGGAGAAATTTTCCAGAGAACTGTCGCCGGCAGCGGCTTCACATTCCGACTTGAAAAGCTTGTTGTAATAACTCTGCATGGTTTCGTCGTACAGTCCGGTGATCTGAGGATAGGTGCATTTGATTCCGTCGGCGGCAGTGAAAGTTTTGGCTGTGATTTTGTAGTTGTTGTCGCGTTTGGGCGTTGCCTGTGTTGCCGATGTTTTTTCCGTTGAGGTTGTTTTAGATGTGGTTTTGGTCGTTTTTTTCTGTGTCGAGGAAGCGGTGGTGGCAGTGGTTGTGGTCTTTTTCTTGGTGGTCATGGTCGTAGTGGTAGTGGTAACATTTTCCTCTTCGCCGCTGTTGTCCTTTTTGTTGTCTTCCTCGTCGCTGTCGTCTTCAAAGGCGATGATCTCCACCGTTTTTGACGTCTGCGTGCTGTCCGCGCCTTTTTTGGTCTGCGTGGTGGATTTGCTGCTGTTTTTACCGCAGGAAACGACGGACGCCAGCAGCGCTGCCGAAATAGCAAGTGCCGCAGACTTTCTGAAGAAATGGTTGTAATTACTCATATGGCAAACCTCCTGTAAACTGACGGATAATAAAGAATTATGCCAGATGTTCGCTCTTGGCCAGTCCCCACTTTTCCACCTCATCACAGTGGTCGGTCAGACCGACATAATAAGCGTCCAGCTCGGTGAAATCGTTGATAATCCATTTGCCGTCGTTGACGGTGTACATGATGTCGTTGGAACCTGTTTTTTTGCAGTAATCCACATATTCCTGCGAGATATAGGCGTTGGCGTAATACAAATCGTGTGCCCCGAAGCAGTGCATGATTTCATGGGCATAGGTGGAAGGGGGCGTGATGAAAACGTCGTCAAACTTTACATAGATATTGCAGAATTCCACATCGTATGCGCTGCAATTGGTGTATCCCAATGTCCAGGGATTGACCTGGTTGGAATAATCGGTGTTGAAGAAAAACAGATAGACGGCGTTGTCGGCATGGTATCTGGCTTTGACCGCATCGGTGTCAATGTTGGCAACGACCCAATCGCGCTGCAAGTCATACTTGTCGCCGTATTCGGTAACGAGATAGTCGTCAAAGGAAGCGGTATATCTGAGGTCGGGGTCTTTTTCCCAATCGTAGATAAATGAGGCGGTTTTGTCGAAGTTCGCCACCTGTTCGGTCAGATAGGATGTGCCGCGCCAGAGGTTGTCGAGCGTATCCTTCATGGTTTCGGCGTCCGTCTGGGAATTTTCATTCCATTGCACCGAAAGATCAGATGCGAAGATGGAAAACACAACGGTGGTGCCGTCGAGAGAACGGGCGGAACCGAGAAAACCATCGTAGGGCTTGACAGCTTCCTGCGAACTTTCGGACGAAGTGGGCTGCGTTGCCTGGGTCTGCGATGTTTTGCGGCTGCTTTTTTTTGCCGCGTTTGTTTTGGTGGCCGCCTGTGTTTCCTCAGCGGAAGTCGTGGTGCTTTGGGAATGCGTCGAGGTGGGTTCAAACGTCGCCATAGAGATAGATCGTTCGGTTGCCTTGGCGGTGTCGTGGGCGTTGGCGATTGGTTTGTTTGATTTGCCGCAAGAGACGAATGCCGCCAGCATAAGCGCCGACAGCGCCAAAGAAACTGTTTTGCCCCATTGTTTGCTGCTATACCACATAAATCCAACCCTCTGTCTGCTTGTTATAAAATTTGCATAAATCTACTATTCCTATTTTATTACAAAAAAGCAGAAATGTAAAGCACAATTAAAGATTTGTAATCTGTCCACAGAATTTGTAAACATTCGGTCGGACAAGTGAAAGAAATGAAAATTTAACAAAGAAACAAAGAAAAAGCATAGCGCAGCGCATAACTATAGCAATCCAAGGAGGACGACGGTGGGCTGGCGCCCACCTAGGACGACAACGCAGCCATGTGCTCACCAGCGCGCCGAACTTGTCTTTTTGTTTGTTTGGATTGCTATAGCGAGCGAATCCGAGCGTGGGAGTCCAGCCGATGACGGCAAGCGTCATCTGGGACTGGTCCTCCTGGCGGGTCAAGGGCAGCGCCCTTGCGGGGAGTGGGGCAGCGCCCCACGAGTGAGGCGAAGCCGAACGAGCGGAACGAGCTGCGACTGACATCGGGGATGGGCGAATACAGGGAGTTTACCCCATCCGAATTCGCCCAACTGCATTTTGAATCGAAGCTGATCTTGCAAGCCCGGTCGGCATAGCCGACCGGGCGGGGCTCTGCCCCCGCTGTCGGCCAGCCGCCAGCATCCCCGCAAGGGCGCTGCCCTTGACCCGCTAGGGAGCCTTGCCCCCTAGGACCCCGCGCTCGCATTCGCTCGCTAATTGCGCTTCGCTTTTTCTTCTTTTTTCTTTTTCTCTCCACTCCCCACTTCTCACTTCTCACTAAATTCTCATTTACCGTCTCTGAAAAGCGCCTCAAATTCCTCACGCGTCATGTAATCATTGATAACCCCCAGCAGCGCCTTGGTCGTCATATGCGCGGGAAGCCCCAGCCATGCCAGCAGTTCGGCGCGGCGTGCCCCGCTGTTCTCACCGCCCGACAGACCCGCGCGAAAGAAATCCGCCTGGGTAATGGGCTGTGCCGCGACTGCGGAGGAGGCGGCGGTTTCATCGCAGATCACGCCCGCCTTTTGCAGTGCCGCCAGCAGTACCTCGGTCGGCATCCCCTCCACGCCGAGCTTGCCCTCCTTGGAACGCTCGGTCTTGCGCCGTTCCTTGCCCTCGATGTCGGGAATGTAGGCGTGCCTGATCTGCTGAGGCGGTATGCAGGATTGTAAATGGTTGCGGATGACAAAGCCCGCCGCGTCGCTGTCGGTCAGCACCAGCAATCCGCGGGTGCGTGCGAGATGGCGCAGCATATTCATTTTCTCTTTGTTTTTAAAAATGCCGAAGCCGTCGGTGGTGATAATCAGCCCGTCGATCAGGCTGCTCAGGCGGATTTTGTCGTAACGCCCCTCGACGATGACGGCTTCTTTGACCCGGATCATCGTGTCACCTCCGCCGCAGCGAACATTTCCGCGAGGAGTTTTTCCATCAGGATCCTGCCGTCCACACGGCTGCTTTTGAGCGCCGCGTCGGTTTCGCACAGCAGCGTGCACCAGCGGCAGAGCAAGGCGACGGGATAGCGGCGGCAGTCGCGGAAGGAAAAGCCCAGCCGTTTCTCCTTGCCCTTGTATTCCTCTCCGAAGAGGGCTGCCATGTCATCGGCGGTTTTGCGCTGCGCGGAAGCGAGCTTGGCGCGATAAAGGTCGATGAACGCCCCCGACATGATCGCCAGCACAGCGACAGGTTCGGTTCTCTCGTCAAAGAGTTCCTCCATCACCTGATAGGCGTCGCGCCGTTTGTCCGCGATGACATTCGACGCGAGGAGGTAGGCTTTCACATCCACGCTCTGGGTGGTGTTGCCGTCGATGGCGGCGCGGGTAATCTGGCCGCCGCAAAGGGAATGCAGCTTGTGGAGTTCGCTGAGCAGGTTGGTGATGTCGGTGCCGCAGCGTTCCGTCAGATACGCCGCGTCGGCGCGGGAAATCCGTGCGCCTATTTCCTTGGCGGCGGCCAGCAGAATGTCCGTGATCTCGGCGGGGGAGGGGGTTTTGCAGTTGACGACGGTGCCGGCTTTTTTGATGAGCGAACGCATCGCGCCCTGTTTGTCCCCGCTTTTCGCGGAGGCTTTGACCGACACGTTGAAGAAAATCAGCACGCAGGTGTCGTAAAGCGACCCGAGCAGCGTTTCAAGCTTGCGGTACTGTTCCGCGCCGATGGCGGCCGCGTCGAGATCCTTGACCACCACCATGCGGCGGTCGGTCATCATGGGCAGCAGTTCGGCGGCGGCGGCGATTTCATCCACGCTGCATGTGCTGCCGTCGAACTCGGTATAGTTGAACTCCGGCATAAAGGTCGGCATAAAGGCTTCTTTTAATTGCTTCAGACTGCGGCGGCGCAGATAACCCTCATCCCCCGTAATCAGATACACGGGAGAGGGCTTTCCGCCCGCGATATGCCCCTCTAAAGCGGCGTAATTGATTTCACTCATTGAAAAACCTCTTTAAAATGTGAAGTGTGAAATGGTGCTTTCTATCCTAAAGTATAAGATTTTATAGGCGGGTTGTCAAGGTAGTATCCGATGTAAAAAAGCGTGCTTATAGCAATCCAAATAATCAGGGGGACGACGGTGGGCTGGCGCCCACCTAGGACGACAACGCAGCCATGTGCTCACCAGCGCGCCGAACTTGTCTTTTTGTTTGTTTGGATTGCTATAAAAAATCAGAAAAAACAGAAACCGTATTTTACCGCTTTTTTCAACTAAAATATTGCAATTGTCACTTGCAAATGCTATAATAATACGATAATACAAGTTTAGTATGGCTTTCAAAGAAAGGATTTGAACCCAAATGGCACTGATTACCAAATCAATCAAAGGCACGCAGGACGTGCTTCCGTCCGAGAGCTATAAATGGCAGTATGTAGAGAAAGTCTGCCTTGAAACGGCGCGTCTGCACGGCTACAGCGAGATTCGCACGCCCGTGTTTGAACACACCGAACTTTTTACCCGCGGTGTGGGCGATACCACCGACGTGGTGCAGAAGGAAATGTACACCTTCAATGACCGCGGCAACCGTTCGCTGTCGCTGCGTCCCGAAATGACCGCTTCCGCTGTCCGGTCAGCCATCGAACACGGTCTGATCAACGACGCGCTGCCGGTCAAGGACTGCTATGTGGCTTCCTGCTATCGCGCGGAAAAGCCGCAGGCGGGACGCATGCGTGAATTCCACCAGTTCGGCGTGGAGCTGTTCGGCGCACCCTCTCCCGCCGCCGACGCGGAGATCATTTCGCTTGCCAACGCCTCGCTCACGGAGCTGGGCATTACGGGCTACACGCTGGAGATCAACTCCATCGGCTGCCCCACCTGCCGCGCCGAATATCACAAGGCGCTCAAGGATTATTTTGAGGGCAAGAAGGAATGCCTTTGCGAAACCTGCCTTGACCGTCTGGAAAGAAACCCCATGCGCATTATCGACTGCAAGGTGCCGACCTGTCAGGAGGTCGCCAAGGATGCGCCGCGCATGATCGACTACCTCTGCGACGACTGCCGCAGCCACTTCGATAGCGTCAAGCAATACCTTGACGCGATGGGCATTGCCTACACCGTCAATCCCTCCATCGTGCGCGGACTGGATTATTACACCCGCACGGTGTTTGAATTCATCTCCTCTGACCTCGGTGCACAGTCCACCATCTGCGGCGGCGGCCGTTATGACGGGCTGTTCAAGCAGCTCGGCGGCCCCGATACGCCCTCTCTCGGCTTCGGCATGGGTCTGGAACGCGTCATGCTGGTCATGGAAGCGCAGGGCGTGGCATTCCCCGAACCCGAAAAAACGACGATTTACCTTGCCCCGATGGGCGAGGCGGCGATGGTAAAATGCATGGCGCTTTGCGCCAAGCTGCGCGAGGAAGGCTTCTCGGCGCAGACCGACCTCAACGGCCGTTCGGTCAAGGCGCAGATGAAATACGCCAACAAGCTGGGCGTAAAATACACCGTCGTGATCGGTGACAGCGAGCTGGAATCCGGCATCGTGAAGCTGAAAAACATGGAGAGCGGCGAGCAGACCGAAGTGACAATGGACACCGGCATTATCGAATCGCTCTATGATCTCGGCATCAGCGACACCATGGCGCGTCTCAACGAGACGGTAGCCGCCTTTGAAGGCATGGCGGGTCTTGACAAGCTGCTGGGCGGTCAAAGCGATGAAAGCGGCGACGAGGCGTAATGCGGGGAGGCGTTGACGATGATAACCGGCCGACCGTTCGGCGGCGAGCCGAGCGAGCTTTGCGAGGCATTCGCGGATTATTTTGACTGCGACTGCATCTATTTCCCGGTCATGCAGGACCCGCGCCCCATTCTGGACGCATTTCATAAAGAGGTCGCGGACAGCGAGGGGAACGGAATCGTTCCCGTGCTGATTGCCCTGGACGACAATCTTGCGGAAGCCATTGCCTTGAATGTGAGCGGAGACGAATGCGATACGCTTTCCGAGCTGGACAAAGAAGCGATGGCGGCGTATCGGAAGGCATTGATTGCGGAGGCTGACAGACAAACCGCCGAGCGTTTCTTTCATGAGGCGATGGATGAATACGGGCTTGACCCATGCGGCGAAATCGCGGACGGAGAAGCGCTGGGGGAGCCGGAGCTTTGCGCGGACTACTGTGAAACGCTTCTGGTGCGCATCCCCGTGACAGCGCCGTGGCAGGTCGCGGCATGGCTGCCGATGGGCAACTGGAACGACTGTCCGCCGCCGCCGGTCATGACCGCGGTCACAAAGAAATGGCAGGAGGACAGCGGCGCGGTGATTTGCCATGTGACAGGAGACAGCATCGACTATCGGGTGTCGCATCCTCTGAAGGATGAGACGTCCGTGCGGACGCTGGCGGAGGAACATGAGCTGTTTTGTCCCTATTGTCTGGAAAACACGCCGTCCTGCACGCGCGGGGCATGGATGGACAGCCTGACCCAATCGACGGTCTGGCATTTCTGGTGGGATTGATATGAATACCAAACGCAAACGAATCACAGCGGCGGTCTGTTTTGCGGCGCTGCTGGGAGTGGAAATCCTCATCGGTCGGTTTGCGCACGGGTTTGTGCGCGCTTACATCGGGGATGTGCTGGTGATACCGCTGCTGTACTGCTTTGTGCGGGTGTTTTACGTCCGCCGGAGCGTATGGCTGCCCGCCGCCGTGGGCAGTCTGGGTCTTCTCGCGGAGTTGCTGCAATATTTGCGCCTGTGTGACAGACTGGGCATACCGCGCGGCAGTTTGCTCGGCATTCTGCTCGGCTCATCGGCGGACTGGGGCGATATGCTCTGCTATGCCGCCGGCACCGCGCTGATTTATCTGACCGAATATTGCTTCATTTTCCATAGCGATAAGAAAAGAGAGAAACCATGCTGAAACGATATCAATTCGGATTTGACATACCGGCGCTGCTGCTGTTTCTGGCGGTCATGGCGCCCAATCTGATCTGGTTTGCGGTTCCCGCGCCGGAGGATATTCTGCGCAATATGTCAGTCACGCCCACGGTGGATAGGATTGGTTCCGTGTGTCAGGTCGCGATGATCGGCTCCCTGCTGGTGCTTCTCCGCAGGGAGAGGGAGCAACGCCTGCTTTCCCCGCTGAAAGCGGCTTCGCTGACCTGCGTATTGCTGTATTATGTCGGCTGGGCGCTTTACTATACCGGACTGACAGCGCCTTTGGTGGTTCTTCTGCTGACGGTTCCGCCGTGTCTTTCGTTTCTCCTGTTTGCGCTGGACAGAAAAAACGCTTTCGCGCTTTTCTTTGGCGCAGGCTTTTCGGGCTGTCATCTGGTGTTCGCTATTGTGAATTTTATCATATAAAAATTGTTATATTTATTATTACTAGGAAGGAAAAAACGACGGTGAAGGAACCTCAAAAAATACAAGAATCCCGTCTGCCGGTGATTTCCGCCGCGGTGATTCTGGGAATCATCGGACTGAACGAGTTGCTGTTGGCAGGAGATTTCTCGCGTACCTATGTGGACGAACTGCTGACGGTGCCGTTTCTGTGCTGTCTGTTGCGGAGTATCAAGCCACGCGTCAAAGGGCGGCTGATACTGCCGTCGTTTTTGCTGCTGCTGTGCGGCTTTGAACAGGCGATTGCCTTTTTCTGGGATTACGGTTCCCTGTTTCCAAGGGGGGAGAGCGCTTACCGTATGCTGCGGCGGTCGCTGCATTACGGTAAGGTGTTTCTGATCTTCGCTGTGGGGGCTGTGGGCTATTGTGTTCTCAACGCGCTGGCCGGTTGGTTCGGTCAGCTCATGAAGAAAAAGACGTCGCAGCGGGACAGAATCATGCTGCGGGTGAAAGTGGCCTGTCTGACAACGGCACTGGTGATGAGCGCCGTTTATGTGGTGTGGGAGAACAACGCCATCGAGGTGTCCTATTATACCTATGAAACCGGGCGTTCCTCATCGGTCGCTCCTTTTCGCATCGTGCAGGTCACCGATCTTCACAACAAGGCTTTCGGCGCGGATTCGCGGTATCTTCTGGACGTCATCCGCCGCACCGATCCCGATATCATCGTGATGACGGGCGATCTGGTGGACCGCAACCGCACGGATATCCCGCTCGGTCTTAATTTTATGCAGCAGGCAGCGGAGATTGCGCCGACCTACTATGTCTGCGGCAACCATGAACAGGGGCTTCCCAAGGAAGAATACGATCTTCTGATGAACGGCATCGAAGCGGCGGGCTGCGCCGTGATGCAAAACGAACGGGTGTCCCTGAACTGCGGTTCCTTTGACTGCAATCTCATCGGCCTGCGCTTTGCCCGTCTCACTGACGGCACACTCGACGAGATCATGCCGCAAAACGACAATCTGAATATCCTGCTGGCGCACGCGCCCGATTACCTCGATTATTACGCGGCGCGGGACATTGATCTGGTCTTTGCCGGACACGCCCACGGCGGACAGTTCCGCATTCCTTTTGTGGGCGGCGTGTACGCGCCGGGGCAGGGCTTCTGGCCGAAATACACCGATGGCGTCTACCGACAGGGGAATACCACCATGGTGGTCAGCCGGGGACTCGGCAACAGCGTCATTCCCGTGCGGCTGAACAACCGTCCCGAAATCGTGGTGGTTGATCTCGTGTGAATGAAACAAACCTTGAACGGAGGGAGAATGTTTTGGATATCCATCGCTTTTTAGCGGAAAATGAGATTGCCGTCTATGCGGCGTTCGATGAGTCCGATCAAAGCTATACGATCGTCAAAAATCCGGCGGCGGTGCTTTCTTATTACACCTTGTTCAATCAACTGGTGCTTTTGGGTGATGACGCCTATTGGTCGTCGGTCAGAAACCAGCCGCTATTGCCGCAGATGTGGGCGCAGGGCGCTGTTAGATGCTGCGTATTTCCTGTGTCACCTGAGAAAACGGTCGCCCTGTTCTTTGAATGGTCATGTGACCGCGAGGAAATCTCTTCGCGCTGCCGTGCGCTGATGAAGCAGTTGCAGGAGAAAATTAATTAGATAAACCTATTTTTGGAGGAATGAAAAAATGTCAGAAACATTGACAGGGCTTAAGCGCAGCCACTACTGCGGCGAGCTGAGAGCCGAACACATCGGAGAAACGATCACCGTCTGCGGCTGGGTGCAGAAGCAGCGCGACAAGGGAAGTCTTATCTTCATCGACCTGCGCGACCGCACCGGCATTTTGCAGCTTACCTTTGACGAGACCACCGACCGCGCGGTCTTTGAAAAAGCCAAGTCCTGCCGCAGCGAATTTGTGCTGGCGGCGGTGGGTACCGTGCGGGAGCGTTCGTCCAAGAACGCCGACATTCCCACAGGCGACGTGGAGATCGCCGTCACCGAACTGCGCATTCTCAACAAGGCGATCACCCCCGCGTTTGAGATCACCGACAACTGCAAGACGGCCGAGGAGATCCGGCTTAAAAACCGTTACCTCGACCTGCGCCGTCCCGCGCTGATGAAGAACATTCTCTTCAAGCATCAGGTCATGCAGACCGTGCGTCGTTACTTCTCCGATCACGGCTTTATCGAGGTGGAAACCCCCATGATGATCAAGTCCACCCCCGAAGGCGCGCGTGACTACATCATCCCCAGCCGTGTGCATAACGGCAGTTTCTACGCCCTGCCCCAGTCGCCCCAGCTTTACAAGCAGCTTCTGATGGTGGCGGGCTTTGACAAATACTTCCAGCTCGCCCGCTGTTTCCGCGACGAAGACCTGCGCGCCGACCGTCAGCCGGAGTTTACGCAGATCGACGTGGAAATGAGCTTTGTGGATATGGAGGATGTGCTGGCCGTCGGGGAAGATTTTGTCAAATTTCTCATGAAGGAAACGATGGGCATGGATATCCCCACGCCCCTGCCCCGTCTGACCTATAATGAAGCCATGGCGCGCTACGGTTCCGACAAGCCGGACACGCGCTACGGCATGGAACTGACCGATTTGTCCGATCTGGCGGCGCAGACGGAGTTTGCCGTGTTCAAAGGCGCGGTGGAAAACGGCGGCAGCGTGCGCGGCATCTGCCTCAAAAACGCGGCGAAGGTCTACACCCGCAAGGAAATCGACAAGCTGACCGATCACGCCAAGGGCATCGGCGCGAAGGGACTCGCGTGGATTCGCTGGGCGGACGAAAAGCCGTCCTGCTCCTTCGGCAAGTTCCTCGCGGAAGGCCAGCTCGAAGCTATTCTGGAAAGAATGGACGCGGCACAGGGCGACGTGGTGCTGATTGTCGCGGACAAAAACAGCGTGACTCTGCCGGTTCTCGGCGCACTGCGTCAGGAAGCGGCCAAGCGTCTCGACGTCATCCCCGACACTTTCAACTTCCTGTGGGTCGTGGAATTTCCCTTCTTTGAGTATAACGAGGAGACGCAGAGCTGGGACGCGATGCATCACCCCTTCACCTCACCGCTGGATGAATGCATTCCCTATCTTGACAACGCGCCGGAAAAGGTGTACGCCAAGGCGTATGACCTCGTGCTCAACGGCATTGAGCTGTCCTCCGGCTCTATCCGTATCACCGACCCCGACTTGCAGGAAAAGATGTTTGAGGCGCTGGGCTTCACGCCGGAGCAGGCGCATGAAAAATTCGGTTTCCTTACCGACGCGTTCCAGTACGGCGCACCGCCGCACGGCGGCTTCGGCATCGGCCTGGACAGACTGGTGATGCTGATGTGCAAGGCGGAATCCCTGCGCGACGTGGTGGCCTTCCCGAAGGTGAAGGACGCCAGCGAACCCATGACCAACGCGCCGCAGCCGGTAGATGACGCGCAGCTTGCGGAATTGGGCATTCAGATTCGTAATGCGTAATTCGTAATTATGAGAATCGCAATGACAATAAGGATTCATTAAAAAGCGAAGCATATCATTGACATTGGGCAAAGAAAGGTTGTGACGTATATGGCGAAAAGCGACATTCTGTCGGACGGCAGACTGTATCTCCGACCCTACCGAATCAGCGACGCGGCAGCGCTTTCCGCCATGACGTCGCGGGATGAAATTTATGAAACCACCTACAACATCCAGCGCGATTTTGACGAAGAACACGCCAAGTGGTGGATCAAGTTCAACAACAACTGCCGCCGCACGGACACGTCTTACGAGTTTGGCATATTCGAGAGTGTGACGGATACACTGGTGGGCAACATCGGTATCGTGAATGTCAACAGCCGTTGCAGTCACGCCACCCTTGCTTATTATGTCCACCCCGAGCGTTGGGGGGAGGGCATCGCGACAGAAGCGGGAGAACTCATGCTGGATTATGCGTTTGGCACATTGGGACTCAACCGTGTGGGGGCTATCTGCATGGTGCAAAATGCCGCGTCCCGTCGTGTGCTCGATAAGCTGGGGTTTACCTTTGAAGGCGTGGCGCGGCAGGAAATCATGAAGGACGACAAATTTTACGATGTGGCGCATTACGGTCTGCTGCGGCAGGATTACGCAAAGCGCCGCCGGGAATTTTGAAAGGAAGAGGATTCATTATGAAATTACTCAAGCGAATCAATCAGGCAAGCATCATTCTGGCGGGGTTAAGCTTTCTGGTGATGGTGCAGTCCATTTATGTGGCGCAGGATTGCTCCGTGTATTATGTGAGCGCGGTGATTTTTCTGATGATGGCGGCGCTGTTTCTGCCCACATCTGTTTTCTTTCTTTTTCGCAGTCTGTTCTGGCATATTAAAAACAGAAGAATAGGAGCGTTGCTGCGTCATTACATTTATGCCTATATCGGATTCTACCTTCTGCTGATGGTGCTCAATCATATCAGTATGAGCAGTATCAGTTGGGTTCATAACCTCGTGTATGCACTGGTGCTGGGACTCATACAGATTTATACTGCCGGTATGGCAATGGAAAACAACAAACAAAAGACCGTGCCCCAGACGTCATCTTCTCAGGCAGAGGTTCCGGCGGAGCAGGCATAAGGGGTTTTGTGAAGCCCGAAGGTACATAATTGGGTGTGATTTTTAATTCAAAATGAATTATTCTTGCGGGATAACACAACGCTTTTTTGTAGCTATCTCTAAATTTAAATTTATATTTTGTATATATTTGACATTTCGATTTTTTAGGTGTATAATGATACCGTAAGTTGGTAACCATAGAGTTTATCGCAAGACATTTTATTCCGAAAAAATTATCGAAAGGGGTTAAACATTATGGCAAGAACCAAGAAAGCAGTTGCTGCCGCAGAGGCAGAAGTAAAAGAAGTAAAGACCGCAGCAGTTGAGGCAGAGGTCACTGAGACTCCCGCCAAGAAGACCAGAGCCAAGAAGACCACCGTCGCTTCCAAGAAGGCTACTCCCAAAGCAGAGGAAAAGGCCCCCGAGGCTGTCGAAGCAGTTGCCGAGGCAAAAGCTGTCGAAGCGCCCAAAGCGGAAGTTTTCATTGAATTTGGCGGCGTACAGGTAGCCGTGGACGAAATCGTCAAGAACGCAAAGCTCACTGTCGGTGAGGACAAGGACATCAAGGTCTATGTCAAGCCCGACGAGAGCAAGGCTTACATCGTAGCCGGTGAAGAAACCGTCGCAATGGATGTTTTCTTCTGCGAGTAATTTCTTAATTTTTATTGGACAAGTCTTTTCAGACCGCAGGGGTATCTTCGGATGGTTCCTGCGGTTTTTTCTTGTTACAGCAGAACAGAAAGCGAGGTGACGCAGCAGAATATGAAACCTGTTGCATTCACAGAAGAAAATTATGATTTTCAAAAAGCAGTGCGGCAGTTCATCCGGCAGGAAATCCGTCCCCTGCTGCGGGACGAGGGATTCGCGGAATACCGTCCCTGCCGATTTGCACGGGAGAGAAGCGGTCTGGCGCAGTTCATCACCTTCAGCATACAAAAGAGGCAGTTGAAGGCCTTCGCCTATCTTTTACCGGTCTGGTCTTTTTGTGATACTGTCATGGAATACGGCATAGAAATCACAGGCAGGCGCGAACCTTGGTTTACGGTCGGTTTGTAGAGGGTGTTTATACCGCCGCCTATCGGGATTTTGCGCAGGGCAGGGAGCAGCTTGCGGCATTTCGGGAATCCCTGAGGGTACCGGGAGAACCTGACGGTGAGATGGAAGAATGGATCGACATGCTGCTTGCGCCTTCCCCCACCGCTTCACCGCAAGAAGCATTTCGCGCCAATCTTGAGCGCGTGAGCGAAGATTTCCGGCAAAAGCATGGACTAAACGGGCGATAATCGTCGCACCGTAAGCACAGAAACTTGGTAAAACATAAAGAATTTCAAAATAACAGTTGCAAAATCCGTCTCGATATCATATAATAGATAACGAACAGCATTTCACAAAGGAAGTAGAACCGATATGCAGACGATCATTGTCAAGCTGTGTCCCGGAAAATTGCAAAATCCCGACTTGGATATCCGATATCGGCTGCCGGATGCGGTGGAACGATATACAGAGGGGCGCATTACCGACAACGGCTACGATTATCTGGACGAGGAACCGGCAGGAAGTGACGCCTTGGGTATCTGGCTCGCCTGTGAAAATGCCGCCGAGGGCGTGAATGACGTGCTCACGGTGATGGGCAGGGAAACCATCTGCGGTAATGATCTTTCCCAATCGGCCCAAATTTATATTTCGGAAATGGAAACTGACGACATCGAAAATTGTCAGAAGGTCTATCCGTTTGATTCCGGAGATTCTGTTTCATGAAAAAGCACGACATATGAATACAACCAAATGCTCAAGGGGAGAAGTAATCCCTGCGCAAGGGCAACAGAGAGGGAGCGTCATCGGCTGCAAGCGTTCCCGGCACCGCGCACGGACGAATGCACCCTTCATCATGCAGGCGCGGGGAAGCTGCCGATGACGTCGGCAAGGGTATCTGCGCACGAAACCGCCGCGTTAAGGCTGCACGAGTGACAAACAGGAGTGGAACCGTGGAAATATTACATTTTCGCCTCCGTTGCGTCTTTTTTAAGACGTGACGGAGGCTTTTTGTTTATTGACATATTTTAATCATCAAACGAAAGGAACGTCTGAATTATGAGCGAAATTATGCAGGCGCGCACCGACCTCACCAAAAAGCTGAACGTCATGGTGCGTAAAATCCAGGGCATCACTGTTTTTCTTCTTACAGGCGAAAAGGAATGTCCTCCGGCGGACATTCACTTTGTCGCGGCTGCGGCCGACGCTTCCGCACTGCCCAATATCTACGCTGATCTTCATTTTCTCACCACGGAATTTCTGAAGCCGTCTTCCGGCAGCAAGGTCGAAGAGGACGGCCGGATTATCGCGAATTACGCCTTTGCCAGCGGCCTGAACGCCGAGATTTTCATCTGCGGTGAAGACAATCTCCCCGCTTTTGACTGGTGGGTTTGCTATCTTGATCAGAACGGCGCGGCGGACATCTTTTATGCCGGCGTGGACAGGAAATCCGTTGACCCCACCAAGGACGAACCGGAACCCGAACTGGCCGACGATTTTGAGAGTGATTTGGAGAATGATTTTGACGACGCTTCTGCGGCTGATGACGCGTTAAGCGACGATTTCGACGACGAAGTTCCGATTTCCGCTCCGCTGCCGCAAGAAGACAACCGCTGGAACGTGGTCTATGGAAAAATCAATCTCGCCAAGCATGCCATTGCGGGCGGATCGCTGATCTACGCGGGCGAAATCATCAATGAACTGCGCACCTATCTGATTCAACTGATCTGTGAAAGAAACGGCATTACCGAAGATTATCTGCACAGCATTGACCTGCTGCCCGCAGGCAAACGCGAGGCGCTCTATAAAACCTACCCCGCCAAACCGGAGGAAGCGTCTATGATTGCGGCGCTTGCCGCGGAGCTGTCCCTTTTTGAGCAGCTTTTAAAATAACCGTTCCTATGCATGAAGGAGCTGATTTGCATTGTCAAGTTACCGTCAGGATCTGATCAAAGCCATTATGGAGCGCGACCCCGCCGCCCGAAGCGCCGTCGAAGTGCGGCTGCTCTATCCCGGCTACAAGGCGCTCATGTCCCATCGACGCGCCAACTGGTGTTTCCGGCACAATCTCAAATTCCTCGCGCGGTGGATCAGCGAGCGCGCCAAGCGAAGAACCGGCATTGAAATCCATCCCGCCGCCAAGATCGGGCGCGGTGTGCTGATTGATCACGGTATGGGCGTGGTCATCGGAGAAACGGCGGAAGTCGGAGACGGCTGCACCATCTATCAGGGCGTGACCCTCGGCGGCACCGGCAAGGACACGGGCAAGCGCCACCCCACCATCGGCAGCAATGTGCTGATCGGCTCCGGCGCCAAGGTGCTCGGCCCTTTCTCTGTCGGGGACAACGCCCGTATCGCCGCCGGCGCGGTAGTGCTCAACGAAGTCCCCGCCAACGCGACCGCCGTGGGCGTTCCGGCGCGCGTCGTTCGCGTAGCGGGTCAGCCGATTCCCGCCTGCGATCTCGACCAGATTCACTACGCCGACCCCGTATCGCAGGATATCTGCCGTCTGCAAAACGAAATTCTCCGTCTGCAAAAGAAGCTCGACATGGGCGGCATGGAAAACACCGACGGAGGAGGCATCTGAGCGCCGCTTGCATTCGCAAGCGGCTAAGAGAATAGATAATAAAGAATAGATAATAGATAATAATGAAGGAAGCCCTGCGGGCTTGTAATAAAAGATTTGGAGGAATTTTTTATGAGAATATTCAACACCCTTTCGCGCAAGCTGGAGGAATTTCAGCCCCAGACCGAAAATGAAGTCAAGATGTACGCCTGCGGCCCCACCGTCTACAACCTCATTCACATCGGCAATGCGCGACCCATTATCACCTTTGACACCCTGCGCCGTTACTTTGAATGGCGCGGCATGAAGGTGACCTTCGTGCAGAATTTCACCGATGTGGACGACAAGATCATCAACAAGGCCAAAGCCGAAGGCGTAGACTTCAAGGTGATCTCCGAGCGCTACATAGACGAATATTGGAAGGACGTCAAGGCGCTCGGCGTGAAGCCCGCCAACATTCATCCCAAGGCGACCGAGAACATCGACAAGATCATCGAAATCGTTGCTACCCTCGTGGAAAAGGGACATGCTTATGAGGCAAACGGCGACGTGTATTTCAGCACCAAGACCTTTCCCGAATACGGCAAGCTCTCTCATCTGCCCCTCGAAGACCTCGTAGCGGGCGCCAGCGAACGCGTGGATACCGGCGACATCAAGCGCGACCGCGCCGACTTTGCCCTTTGGAAGGCTGCGAAGGAGGGCGAGCCGTACTGGGATTCGCCCTGGGGCAAGGGTCGTCCCGGCTGGCATATCGAATGCTCCGCCATGAATCTTGCGCTGCTGGGCGAAACCATTGACCTGCACTGCGGCGGACAGGACTTGATTTTCCCCCATCATGAGAACGAGATCGCCCAGTCCGAATGCTGCACCGGCAAGCCCTTCTCCCAATACTGGATGCACAACGGCTTTATCAATGTGGACAATCAGAAGATGAGCAAATCGCTCGGCAATTTCTTCACCGTCCGCGACGTGGGCGAAGCCTACGGCTATGAGCCTATCCGCCTTTTCATGCTCTCCAGTCACTACAGAAGCCCCATCAACTATTCCGTGGACATCATTGAGCAGAACAAATCCGCCCTTGCGCGTCTTTATACCGCGCTGGAGAATGTGGAATTCTATCTTACCAAAGCCCCTTCCGGATGGCAGGACGGTGAAGACGAGATCAAGGAGCAGCTTTTAGCGCACAGGCAGCACTTTATCGACGCTATGGAGGAGGACTTTAACACGGCAGGCGCTGTTTCCGCCATCTTCGACCTCGCGCGCGACATCAACACCCACCTCGGCGCGTCCTCGACCCATTCCAAGGAGCTGGCGCAGTTCGCCCTTGACCTCTACAACGAACTTACCGGCGTGCTGGGACTGCTCTATAACCGCCAGTCCGACAATCTCGACAGCGAGATCGAATCCCTCATCGAGCAGCGGCAGGCCGCCCGCAAAGCCAGAAACTTTGCCGAAGCCGACCGCATCCGCGACGAACTCAAAGCCAAGGGCATCATCCTCGAAGACACCCCCCAGGGCGTCAAGTGGAAGAGAGCCTAAGCGCTCCCCGCTATGCGAATAAAGAATGAAGAATAGAGAATAAATATTGGAAGCGCTGCGCGCTTGAAACAATAACAGCCCTGTAAACTAACCTTTTTATCGGTTAAATTACAGGGCTGTTTGATATGGAATGAATCATTTCTTTTATAAGGGCGAAGCCCTTCCTTTTTTATTCTCTATTCTTCATTCTCTATTCTTTTAGCGAGCGAATGCGAGCGCTTCAGCTGCATCCTCCGCAGGTGGCGCAGGAGCCGGTGCAGGCAGCGGCGGCGGGGTCGTAGGTGGCGGGGTCTTCGCCGTTGACGGCAGCGGTGAGCAGCATGGTGACTTCGTTCATGAGGCTGTCCATCGTCTCTTTGGCGGCGTTGAAGGCCACCATTTTTTCGCCCTGCATGATCTCGGTATAGAGGTTCATGAGGTCTTCATTGAGACTGCTGATCCTGTCCTGATCGGCGTCGTCTTTGCCGGACTCGATTTCGATCTTCATGCGGAGCACGTTGAACTGCTCGATCTGCTTCTGCAAATCCTCGTCGTTGTCGCTGGCGGTTCTCGCGGCAGCCAGTGCCTTGTATTCGTCGGATTCCTGAATGACTTTGCCCATTTCGCGGGCCATTTCCATGATGGTCATGATGTTTTGTCTCCTTGATTATTTGGATTGCTATAATTAGATAAATAGAAAAATTATCGGTACACGATTTCGGAAAGGCAGGTGTCGCTCCATTTGCCTTGGTAGACGCTTTCGACGGTAAATTTGACATAACAGGTTTCTATCGGCTCGTCGAAGGTGAAGGTCTGCGCCTCCGGCGAATCCTGGAGAGTAAAGACATACACGCTGCCGTCGTCAAATTCCAGCATTACGTCCTGGACGCGGGAATTGAGCTGATAAAAATTCTGCGCGTCGTTATTGTATTTTAAATCCTGATAGCCGTTGTAAACCGTCACGCTGCTGATCGTGCGGGTGGAACCGTCGGCATTGTACGAGAGAAACCATTCGCCCTCGCCGTAGCTGTCTTTCGCGCCGTCCTGCCAGGTGGTGTTGGCGTCCGCGTCAAACGCCCAGGAAGGCAGTCCCTTCGTTCCCTGCCAATCGGCGTAGGAAGAAGCCTTCACGCGGTCAAAGGTGCCGTTGGTGGCTTCAAATTCCTCATACCGGTTGTCCTGCGCCTCCGGGGGAAGCTGGTGAACCGGTTCCGCTTCGGATTCGGGTGCATCCTCGGAGCGGTTGGACAGGTCTGTGTACGTCACGGCATCGCCCGAAGAAACGGCCGTGTCAAAGAATCCCTGTTTCTGCATCCACGAAAACGTCCCGACACTTACCAACACGATGATGACAAGCGACAGAATAATTGATATTACATATTTCATTTGATTAACCTCCTATCGGCTCACAAATTGTCCCTGCAAGACCCAGTTTTTGGCGGAAGTAATCTCACACTCCGCAAACTGCCCTACTAACGTCGGCTGCCCCATGCATTTGACCACGATATTGGTTCCCGTGCGGCAAAAGAGCGAGTCGTCCCTTGCGTCCACGCTTTCTACCAGCACGCGGTGACGGGTGCCAATCATGGCGTTACAGCGCTCGGCGGCAATGGCTTCCTGCGTTTCGAGTAATTCTTTCATCCACTTGGCTTTTTCAGCGTGGGTCACGGGGTCGTCGAGTTTTGCGGCGGGGGTACCTTCACGGGCCGAATAAATGAAAGTAAAGAGCGACGTATATTTTACTTCACGAATGAGGGAAAGCGTTTCCTGAAATTCCTCATAGGTTTCGCCGGGGAAGCCCACGATGATGTCGCTGGTCAGCGAGATATCGGGCATTTTCTCCCGGGCGATGCGCACCAGTGCAAGGTACTGCTCGCGGGTGTAGTGGCGGTTCATCGCCTTCAATACGCGGTTGGAGCCGCACTGTACAGGCAGGTGAAGATGGTGCGCCGTATGTCTGCACTCCGCCATGGCCGTGAGCAGTTCCTCCGTGCAGTCTTTGGGATGACTGGTCATGAAGCGGAGCACATAGTCTCCTTCGATCTTGTCGATTTCACGCAGCAGTTTGGGGAAATTCCAGTCCTCTCCGTCGGAGCTGACCGCGTTTTTGACGGCGTAGCTGTTGACGTTCTGCCCCAGCAGGGTGATATCGGGATAGCCCGCCGCGATCAGTTCCCGCGCTTCCGCCAAGATGTTCGACGCGTCGCGGCTTCTTTCCCGCCCGCGAACGTGCGGCACAATGCAGTAGGTGCAGAAGTTGTCGCAGCCGTACATGATGGGCAGCCACGCCTTGACCTGGTTGTCGCGGCGCACAGGCAGTTCCTCACAAATGCTGTTGTCCGCCTGTGACAGTTCAAATACCCGCTTGCCTCCCGTCAGGGTTTTGTAAAGCAATTCGGGGAACCGGCTGATGACATGCGTGCCGAATACCAGATTGACATGGGGATAGCTTTGATAAATGCGGTTTGCGACCTTCTCCTGCTGCACCATGCAGCCGCAGAGTGCAATGATGAGCTTGGGGTTGCGGTTTTTGACGTGTTTGAGCGCGCCGACGTTGCCGAACACCCTGTCCTCGGCGTGTTCGCGGACGGCGCAGGTGTTGTAGAGGATGAAGTCGGCGTTTTCGGGGCTGTCGGTAAAGGCAAAGCCCATCCGGGCTAGCATGCCGTTGATGCGTTCGCCGTCGGACACATTGCCCTGACAGCCGTAGGTATGGGTAAAGGCCAGCGGCGTGCGGCCGTCCAGCCTCGCCTCCATGACCGAACGCACAAGCTGGCAGTATTCCTGCATATTCGCCGCGTTGACAATTTCCGCCATAGGCTTCCCACTCCTTTCCGTGATTTATTATGATAAAATTGCAAATGCAATGGCAATTTCCCATCGCATTTGCAATTGTTGGGTATTGGATTGGCAGCATGAAAGAATCATTTCTCCTGTGCCTTATATTCCTTCGCGGACCGGATAAAGCTCTTGAAAAGCGGATGCGGACGGTTGGGTCTTGACTTGAATTCGGGGTGGAACTGGCAGGCCACATACCACATATGTCCCGGCAGCTCGATCATTTCCACGATTCGACCGTCAGGCGACTGACCCGAAAAAACCAGGCCGTTTTGTTCATATTCGCCGCGGTAAAGATTGTTGACTTCGTAACGGTGACGGTGGCGTTCTTCAATGAGGTCCGCGCCGTAACACTCGTGTACCTTGGAGCCTTCCTTGAGCTGACAGGGGTACTTGCCCAGACGCATGGTCGCGCCCATGTCCTTGACGTCGCGCTGCTCCGGCATCAGGTCGATGACCGGATGAGTGGTGCCGTGGTTGAATTCAATGCTGTTCGCGTCCTCATAATCCAGCACATTGCGGGCAAATTCGATCATGGCGATCTGCATGCCGAGACAGATGCCGAGGTAGGGGATGCCGTTGGTACGGGCGTAGTTGGCGGCGATGATCATGCCCTCGATGCCGCGGTCGCCGAATCCGCCCGGCACGAGAATGCCGTCCACATCGCCGAGAATGTCAAAGACATTGTTTTCGTTGAGGGTATCGGATTCGACCCATTTGATATCCACATCCACCTTGTTGCCGATGCCCCCGTGCTTGAGGGCTTCCACGACGCTGAGATAGGAGTCGTGCAGCGCGGTGTACTTTCCCACCATGGCGATTCTGACCGATTCACTCAGGTTCTTGGCGGTTTCCACCATCTCGATCCAGTCGGACAGGTCCTGCTCACCGTTCACGTCAAAGCCGAAGTAGTTGCATACGATTTCATCCAGTCCCTCGTTTTTGAGGAAGAGCGGCGCCTCATAGAGAAGCGGCACGTCGAGATTGGCAATGACGTTCTTGGGACTGATGTTACAGAAAAGCGCGATTTTCTGCTTGATGGCGGGGTCGAAGGGCTGCTCGGAACGCAGCACGATGATATCCGGCTGAATACCGATGCTCAGCAGTTCCTTGACGGAGTGCTGGGTAGGCTTGGTCTTGTGCTCCTTGCTGGCAGCCAGATAAGGCAGCAGCGTCACATGGATAAAGAGACAGTTCGCCCACGGTGCCGCCGATTTCCACCAGCGCCACGTCAACGCCCTGCTTGTTCATGGCGATGATGTCCATGATCTCGCGGGTGACGTGGGGGATGACCTGCACGGTGCCGCCGTTGTAATCGCCGTGACGCTCACGGGAGATCACATTGTTGTAGATTTTGCCGGAGGTGGCGTTGCTGCTCTTGTTGAGGCTCTCGTCGATGAAGCGCTCATAGTGGCCGAGGTCAAGGTCGGTTTCCGCGCCATCGTCCGTGACAAACACTTCGCCGTGCTGGATGGGATTCATCGTGCCGGGGTCCACATTGAGGTAAGGATCCAGCTTCTGCATGGTGACTTTCATGCCTCTGGCTTTGAGCAGTCTGCCGAGAGACGCCGCGGTGATTCCTTTGCCAAGACCCGAAACCACGCCGCCTGTGACAAATATGTATTTCGTAGACATCAGAAAATCGCTCCTCCATTTTTTTACTTCAATTATTTTACCAAAACAATAACTCAAATATTTTATCACGTTTTCCTGGCCTTTTCAATAGACAAAATCCAAAAAATCCGAGAAAAAAAACAAAAAAAACAGATTCGGCTATTTGTCCGATTGGACACGGACAAGGCATTGATTTTTAAAGAAATTGACAATACATCCAGAACAGCCTTCATCAATTGTGACGTTTATTTTTATGAAAACTAAAATTAATGTGAAATGTAGCGGGAAGCTATTGAAAAAAAAGAAAAAAAATTCTATTATATAGATGTAAAAGAGGCATTTTTTTTTGAGACGTCCAACGAAAAAGGAGTGAAAGAGTCATGGGAGGCTTCGGAAACAGCGGCTATCACTTTGACGGTGACGACCGCGACGATTTCAACGATGATTTTGCCGACAGCGAATTTTACGACGATTTCGACGATCGCAGCGGCATGATCCGTGATGGTTATGACGGTGATTTTGACGACGGACTCGACCAGGATTATGACGACGGCTACGGTCAGTATGACGACGGGTTTGCCGATGATTTCGACGACGGCTACGGCGATTATGCGAACGGTTACAGCGAAAGCGGTCGGTATGATGACGACGGTTTTTCCGACGACTTTGATGACGGCGGCAGCGGGTACGGCGACGGCTACCAAGGCGGCTACAACGACGGTTACGGTTATGGCAACGCCGGTTATCAGAATGGCTACAATGGGTATCAGGACAGCTACCAGGGCGGCTATGATAACTACGACAACTACCGGGGCGGAGTGAATTACGCCGACTTCGAGGATACCGACGCGCACGACAGACGGGCGGCTTCCCGCAACGTCGTGCCGGAAAAGCGCAGACGGCGCGAAACACAGTCGGAGCGTTATGACCGTTACGCGGAGGATCTGAAAAAAAAGCGTCAGCACATGCGTGCACCGTCGGGTACCAGCGGCGATTTTTATGATTATGACACTTCCGCCGACTATGATGACGATTATGATAATTCCGACGATTACTATGGCGACGATTTCGGCCCCGCCGACCGCACCCCCGAACCGATACCGCCCATTTACGCCAAATATCTGGGCAATGGCAGCGGCGAAGCGACCTATTACGAGGAGCATTACGGCAAGACGGCCAAGAAAAACAACGCCGTCTCGCTCAGCAGCTACCGCGTCCGGAAACGCCTCAAAGCGCTGGGAATTGTCGCGGCAAGTTTCGCAGTGATCGGTGCGATTGTCTATTACTTCACGATGGTGCATATTTACAATCCCGTCAATATCGACAACTCCATTGTGAATCTTCAGACCGCCGACGCGACCAAAATGCTGCAAAGCGTCATCGGCACCAAGCTCAGCGACAAGACCCTGAAAATCGTGGTCAACGGTGAGACTTTCCCCATCAATCTCGGTGAGTACGGCTTCAATTACTCCGCCGACGCGGACGGTTCGGTGAATACCGTCACCGAAGAGAGCGACGATGGCAAAGAGGTCAAAACCTCCATCGCTACCTATAATAACATTCTTTACAACCAGACCAAGCTGGAAACGCTGCTCAACAGCATTTCCGACAAATACGGCACCACCATGGTCAAGCCCTCCTACACCATCGACGGCGATCAGCTTGTCATCAAGGCAGGCTCAGACGGCGTTGGCGTGGATGAAAACAGCCTGATGGGCGAAATCCTGGAGCGCATCAAGGTGGGCAATTATGACGACGCGCTGGTGGAGGAACTGGTGACTACCAAGACCCCTGACGTGAATATCGACCAGATCTACCAGGAGGTTTCCTGCGAGGTCAAGGATGCTTCCTCCTATGTCAATGAAAACGGCGAAACGATCTACAGCCCCGATGTGGTGGGCAAGAAGTTCAATCTGGAGGACGCGCGCGCCACCATTGCGGCGGGCGGCAACACCTGGAGCATCACCATGAAGCTCACCCAGCCCAAGATTACGCTGGTGGAGCTGAAAGCGCCTACCTGTCCGGAACTGCTGGCGGAAACCACGACATCCTTTGAAGGAGGCAACAAGACGCGTGCCGCCAACATCAAAAATGCCGCCAAGCGTATCAACAACTACGGCAGTTTTGAGGATGGCTACGTATTGCAGCCGGGTGAAATCTTCTCCTATAACGACACCGTGGGCGAACGCACCGAAGCCAACGGCTTCTCCATCGCGACGGTTTACACCAGCACCGGTACCACCAACGACGTGGGCGGCGGTATCTGTCAGGTATCCTCCGCGATTTTCTCGGCGGCTTTCAAGGCTGATCTGGAAATCGTCAGCCGCACCAATCATATGTATAAGGTGCATTACTGGACGACCCCCGGCGAGGACGCGACCGTCAACTGGGGCACCATCGACTTCAAGTTCCAGAACAGCAAGAGTTATCCCATTAAAATCAAGATGATCTATAAGGCGCAGAACGACAAATACGACGGGAAAGCGACCATCACCTGCCAAATCTGGGGTACCGACGACGGCTACCACTGCGAATTTGACAACAAGACCGTCCAGATGGTCAAAACCACCGTGGTGGAAAAGAAAGCCACCGCCACCAAGCCCAGAGGCAAGGTCGAATGGGGCGACCCGGGACTCACCATCGAAATCTACCGCGTGCGCTATAAGGGCGACGTCAAGATTTCCAAGGAACTATACGCTACCAGCATCTACCAGCCGCTGGCCACGGTCAAATACGTATAGCCATTATCCTCCTGCGCAAGGCCGCTTAACGGTCTTGTGCAGGTTTTTTTTATAACAAAAAGACCGCCGCGTGAGAAGAGAATTCCCATGCGGCGGTCTTTTTGTTTAATATTGTAAAATCTCTGCAAAAAATTACTTCGCGTATTCCGACGCGCGGCTTTCACGAATGACGTTGACCTTGATCTGGCCGGGATAATCCAGCTCGTTCTCGATCTTTTTGCAGATTTCACGGGCGAGGAACGGCATATCGTCGTCGCTGATCGCGTCGGGCTTGACGATGACACGCACCTCACGGCCCGCCTGAATGGCGTAGCTTTCGGAAACGCCGCCAAATTCCTTGGCGATTTCCTCCAGACGCTGGAGACGCTTGATGTAGCTCTCGACGTTTTCTCTGCGCGCGCCGGGACGTGCCGCGGAAACCGCGTCGGCAGCCTGCACCAGACAGTCGATGATAGACACCGATTCCACGCCGCCGTGATGCGCGGCAATGGCATGCACAATCGGCTCGGACTCGCGGTATTTGCGCGCCATATCCACGCCGATGTCAACGTGACTGCCTTCCATTTCATAGTCGAGCGCCTTGCCGATGTCGTGCAGCAGACCCGCGCGACGTGCGGGAGCGGGGTCAACGCCCAGTTCGGACGCCATGGCGCCGGCGATCATGGAAACCTCCAGCGAATGCTTGAGCACGTTCTGCCCGTAGCTTGTGCGATAGCGCAGACGGCCGAGCAGCTTAATCAGTTCGGGGTGAAGTCCCATGACATTCGCCTCGAGCATGGCGTGTTCGCCTTCTTCTTTAATAATTGCCTCGATTTCGCGGTTGGCTTTGTCCACCGTTTCCTCAATGCGGGCAGGGTGAATGCGGCCGTCCGAAATCAGCCGCATCATGGCGATGCGGGCCACTTCGCGGCGAATGGGATTGAAGGACGACAGGGTAATGGCCTCGGGCGTGTCGTCGATAATGATGTCTACGCCAGTGACCTGTTCGAGCGTGCGGATGTTTCTGCCTTCGCGTCCGATAATGCGACCCTTCATTTCGTCATTGGGCAGCGGAACCACCGACACGGTGGATTCGGCTACATAATCGGAAGCGCAGCGCTGAATGGCGAGAGAAATGATATTCTGTGCCTTCTTTTCCGCTTCGTCCTTGGTCTGCTGTTCATACTCCTTGATTTTGAGCGCTTTTTCGTGAACCAGCTCTTCTTCCAGTGCCTTCATGAGCTGTTCCTTGGCCTGTTCCGTGGTCAGACCGGAGATTTTTTCCATGATCTCCAACTGGCAGCGTTTGAGTTCTTCCGCCTCGGCAAATTTGTCATCTGCCTGCTTCATACGCGCGTTGACCTGTTCGAGTTTCTTTTCCGCCTGTTCGATCTTCTTGTTCAGGTGTTCCTCGCGCTGCTGCACGCGTTTTTCCTGCTTGTTGATCTCGTTGCGGCGTTCACGGATCTCCTTGTCGTTTTCGGAGCGCAGGCGGTGAATTTCCTCCTTGCCTTCCAGCACGATTTCCTTGCGCTTGGATTCGGCGTCCTTTTCGGCTTCGCTTACAATGCGCTGGGCTTCTTCTTCGGCGGATGAAATTGTTGCTTCGGCTACCTGCTTGCGTTCTTCATAGCCGCGTTTGTGTCCGACAAAGTACATGACAGCGCCGCCGACGGCCAGGCCGACGATCAGAGTTACTATCCATAACCATTCCATTGCTTTACACACAACCTCCTTTTAAAAATCAGGTCGGCGCAAATCAATAGCAAATTATTTATACTCAATAACGGTATTAGCTGCCAGCCGAGGACGAGCAAAAACTTTCATATATGGTTTTTGTGAAGTTCGAGGCGGCACGCTAAGTCGTTATTGAGTATAATATAGTTCGATGTCATTCCCTGTTATTCCATATTATTTGAAAACAGCCAAAAATAACGAATTACAATAGAAATATGCCAAACGTAAAACATGAATTTGCAATTGGATTGTGCCGCCTGTCGCGGTGCTCCCGATGATATCATCGCCATGAATCATCAGGAGCGTTGCAAAACTGTGTTTTAGGATAATAAAGAAAGTACATCCGAGTGCATATGTACGATCAGAAGACATTGCAACTAAATGTACACTTATATTTTAGCCTTTTTTTCGGAATATGTCAAGAAAATTAAACCCTGTTTTCTCTTTTTTGTATAAGAATTTCGGTGTAATTTTTGGGTATTGTGACTTGTTGGACAAATAGAAAAATACCGTCACACAATGAAATGAGCCGGAACCGTGCGAAAAAAATGACCGATTCGGTTCCGGCTTTTGATGTCTTATACTAGTTTTCGATTGAAAGAAGAATGTTTGATTTTAGTCGAAAATTAGTATTATTGGATGCCGAGTGCAACGGCGGGGTCAAGAAAGCGGTTTTCCTTTTTGACCTCGATATGAAGATGGCTTCCGTCGGCGCTTTCGCAGGGAATTTTTCCCACGGTGCCGAGAGTGGTGCCTGCCGACACGTTTTCGCCTTCACGCACGGCGGGATCCTTGCTGAGTCCGCGGTAGTACACCATTAAGCCGTCGTTCTGGTTGACAACGACCGTCACGCCGTAGAGGGGATCATCCGAAACGCCGGCGACGGTTCCTTCGGCGGCGGAGCGCACGGTTTCGCCCTCGGACGCGGCGATATCAAGCCCGCTGTGTGTGCGCCAGTCGCCCATCGTGCGGGAATAGACCAGCGAGGTCATGCTGTAGGGTTTGATGACGGCGCCGCCTGCCGGACGGGTATAATTGACGTTCTGTCCCATTGCCTGAATCGCGAGGGTCTGCTCGCTGTCCTCCCATTCGTCACCGTCCTGGGGGACGTCGGTTTTCCGGGGTGTCCCGGTGTCAGTCTTTTTGGGAGCGGTTGGGGAGGCGGCCGCCTGATCGGCGGCGGGGGAAGTGGGCTGCGCGGCGGCGGCCTGGGTCTGCGCCGCAGTGCCGACCGTCTGCTGTGTGGAGGCGGAGGGCAGGGTGAATGTGTCGGGAGCCGCGGCGCGATCCTTGCGTATTCTGACGCCGGCGGCGGTCAGCGCGATGGCGGCCGCCGCAAGGAAGAGTCCGAAGGAAGCACGGCTGGCGGGATTTTTCTTAGACGTTCGGCGGCGTGTGCCGATGGAAATGTTGCTCATTTGTTTCAACTGCCTTTCAATGGGTTTTGCAATGTTATTGTTGGCGTTTTTCTCCCGAATATACGAAGCAGTCTTGGACTATTCACATATATTTCATTTTAAATTTATTGAAATGGCCTATTTTCTTTGTTAAAATAGAGAATGAAATAATATGGGGCGGTGCGGCAAAAAGCGCGGGTTCCCTGTTTTTGCGAAAGGAAGGCATTTCTTTTGGAATACGACGAACGGATCATCAGGCTGTGCGAGGGTATTGCGGATCTGGTCAAGCCCGTGCGCATTATTATTTTCAACTGCAAATACAAAGTGACGGGAGAACTGGCCTCTTTTAAGCTGTGCGTGATTGTGAGAGATACCGAATGCTCCAAGGTGGAGCAGAAGATTTATCTCAACCTTGACTGTGAAGTGTCTTATGATGTGCTGGTTTACAATTACGATCACTGGAATACCCTCATGGAGAACGACCCCTACAGCTTTGCCTGTCGGAGCATCAGGAATGGCGGTGTAGTGCTTTATGAGTCGGAATAGACATGGCAAGCGCGACAGCCGTCATTATTTTGAATGGATGGAATACGCCAGCGAGGATCTCGCGGCGGCAGCGGCGCTGCTGGGACAAGGGGTGTGCCTCAACACGGTGTGCTTCCACTGCCAGCAGACTATTGAAAAATCGCTCAAAGCGTACCTGCTGTTTGTGAGCGGACAAAACATGGACGGGCATAATCTTTCGTGGCTGACGCGGCAGGCGTGCCGTTTCAATTCCGATTTTGGGCGGTTTATCGGCAAGACAGCCCTGTTCAACAGCTACTACATCGAGTGCCGCTATCCTTCCGACCGATGGGAGGAGCCCGATCAGGCAGCGGCGGCGCGCGATCTGGCCGTCACGCGGGAACTGTATGAATTTGTCTGCACCATCATTTATGACGGAGACTACAACAGCGAATATGACAGCGACGAGGACGATTGAAGGATTTGCAAAAGGGGGACGAAAACTGATGGACAGCAGAGAACGCCAGGAGCTTACGGAAAATATGCGCCGTATCAACAATTCGGTGCCGAGGGGATATGTGGAACGCGGCGTAAGCAGACGAGATAAAACGGAACAGAAATATACGGAAAGCGGACGGGATTATGAATCCAAGCCGCTCAGCGAATACCGCCGCGAGCGTCAGCGCAGTGAAGCGGCAGTCGGGGAAAAATCTTCCTACAGGGAAAGAAACGCAATCCGGGAACCTTTACCGACGAGTGAGGCTGTGTCGGACAGGCAAATACCGCAAAACAGCGGAACGCCTCCCTATAGCGAAACATCGCGGTACGGTGAAGAGCAAAACGATATCCGCCGCGCATCCTCCGACAGCCGGCGTGCCGCCTCCGGCGGTCGTTTCAACAGCCACTCTGCCCGTACCAAACGGGAATGGAATCCGGACGAAGAGCCTCCGCTGCTCGACACGTTCCGTGAAGCTGCCACGCGTCGGTACCGCGAAAAGAAAGATTTCAACGAGCGCTATGAACGCAGTCGCACAGGCGCTTCGATGATAGAGCGGGAAAGAGACAAGACCGGCACGGTGGTGCGCGACGTGGAATATTTTGTTCCCAAGGCAATCGGTGACAACGCCGCTGATATCAACTATGGCGGCAATCACAAGCGCAAGAGCCGCAACCGCAAACCCATGAAGATGTGGCAGAAGGCGTCGCTGACAACAATGAGTCTGTTTCTGGTGTTTCTGATGCTGCTGGGTCTGGGCGTGAGCGCCATGCTCAACCGCATGAATTTTGTGGACAGCGCATCCACAAAGAAAGGCGGCAGCGGCGGCGCGAATACGATGAATCTAAGTGTCAATGCCGAGGCGGACGAAGACGCTGCCGGATTGGAAGACGTGGACGACAGCGAGATCGAACTGCCCGACGCGGTGATGTTCGACGCGGATATCGAAAACGTGCTTCTCATCGGCAGCGACCGCCGTTCCATGAAAGAGGCGGGTCGAAGCGACGCTATGATGATGGTCACGATTGACCGCAAGCACAAAAAGATCAAGATGATTTCCTTCCTGCGTGACCTTTACATCAAGATTCCGGGCAAATACGGCACCAAGCTGAATTCGGCCTACTCGGTAGGCGGCGTGGATCTGCTGAAACAGACCATCGAGGCCAATCTCGGCATTTCGGTGGACAAGTATATCATTATTGACTTCAACGCATTCAAAACCGTGGTCAACAAGATCGGCAAGCTCAACGGCAAAGGCGGCATCAAGATCACCGTCACCGCCTCCGAAGCGCGCTATATGTGCAGTCATGAAAAATACGGTCTGTTCCCCCGCTTCTCCAAAGGCAAGGGCACCTATTATATGAACGGTGCGGAGGCGCTGAACTACGCGCGTATCCGTAAAATCGACTCGGACTTCGGCCGTACCAAGCGCCAGCGCAAGGTGCTGACCGAGATCATCACGGAACTGAAGGATCTCAAAACGATGGATCTGGTCAGCATTGCCTATAGCTGTCTGGAATATGTCACCACCGACTTTACCAAGGCGGAGCTGGTGGGACTGGTGACGGAGGCGGCGGAGATCATGAATTATGAGACAAAGCAGATTTCCATTCCCATCAAGGGCAGTTACAGCGTGCAGCACATGAGCAACGGCAACGAAGTGCTGGCGGCCAATCTCAATGTCAACTCCAAGGAACTGATTAAATTTATTTATGACGACGATATGACTTATGAAGGCAACCAGAAGGAAATCCGCAACATCTTCCTTCCTGACCTCAAGGGTATTGCCAATTCCAACGTGACCACCAAAAAAACAACCACCACGGAGGCAGGCGACGGCTCCGCCACTACGGCGGCGAACGGCAGCACCACCCAATCCACTACCGCTAAGGGCGGCACGACCCAATCCACTGCCAAGAAAACGACGTCTACTGCCAAGAAAACGACGTCTACTGCCAAGAAAACGACGTCTACTGCCAAGAAAACGGCGTCTACTGCCAAAAAGACCACGACAACTACTTCCGCACAAGCTGTGGGATAAGTGGCCGACCGCCTGCGCGGTAAAATCAAAAACAGCCGTACTCCGGATAAAACATTCAGCGTGCGGCTGTTTTTTGACGGTATTTCCGTACTGACGGAATCATTTCTATGGCTATAACGCCAGATAATTCATACAATAATACAGATGTAAATGATCGTAAAGAGGTCGGTTTATGAAAATCAAAATCAGTGAAGAAAAATATATAACCATCACAGCACGTGCGGTGGAGCGGACGATATTTTTAATGCTGACGGCGGCAATGGTGGCGGTGATTACGAAAAAATCATTTTCACAGGGACGCAGCGCCGTGATGAGGCTGGACAAGGAACTGCAATCTGTGTCGTTTCCGGACAAAAAAACGGCGGTTTATGTAGGGGACGCGCTGGAAATTCAGCCTGTTGCCGTGCCAAAAAACGCGAAAGTTTCCTATACGTGGGAGCTGGCGGATGACGGCGTACTGACCGTGGAAAAGGGAAAGATTGTGGCGGCCGGCAGCGGGGAAACGGTGTTGGGCGTCACATCAGGTGATTACAGCGCGCAGGTGACGGTGATCGCCAAGCACAAGCCGCTGTCCGAGGACAGCACCCTGCCGCCTCTGTATTACGAAACGCTGCCCATTGCCAATTACTGCAACACGCTGCCTTCTGATTTCGCGGCTGATGATCTCATGAAAATCCCCACTCAATACGTCGCGCAAAACTACACGTCGCTCTATGTCTCGGCGGCGACGTTTCGGGAATACCTCAAAATGCTGGACGCGATGCGTGCGGAGCTGGGGTCGGATATGAAGATGCACATCATCAGCGCTTACCGCAGCTACGCCAGACAGACGGAGCTTTACGACAAAGCAGTGAAGGGTTATATGGCGCAGGGCAAGACATCCACGGAGGCGCGTGCCTTGGCGCTGCAAACGACACAGACGCCGGGCAATTCCGAACACCAGATGGGCAACACCATTGATGTGAGCAACGACAGCAGTACCGACCACAGCTACCAGAACACGCCGGAGGGCAAATGGCTGGCGGAGAACGCTTACAAGTACGGCTTTATCATCCGTTATCCGGCCGATAAGGAGGACATCACGCGCATCGAATATGAGCCGTGGCATATCCGCTATGTGGGGGTCAATCACGCCGCGTATATGTATCTGCATAACCTCTGTCTGGAGGAATATGTGGAATTGCAGGAGAAAGCAGCGACGGAAGCAGCCGACTATGCGCTGGAGCATCCCGCGACGGTGGAGTGAAAAATGATATAAATGAAAATTTAGTGGAGAGTGGAGAGTGGGAAGTGGGGAGTGGAGAGAAAAAGAAAAAAGAAGAAAAAGCGAGGTGATAGTTACAATGGTATGCGGAAACAAGCTCCCGCGGGATTTTTATCTATGCGACGGACTGGTCGCGGCGGAGAAATTGGTGGGCAAGGTGCTGGTGCACGATGCGCCCGAAGGACTGACGGCGGGCAGAATCGTGGAACTGGAGGCCTATATGGGCGAGAACGACAAGGGCTGCCACGCTTACGGCGGTCGGCGCACGGCACGCACCGAAGTGATGTACGGGGAAGGGGGACACGCTTACGTTTACATCATCTACGGGATGTATGACTGTATGAATATTATCGTCAACCGGACAGGCGTGCCGCACTGTATTTTCCTGCGCGCGCTGGAGCCGCTCGAAGGGATTTCTCTGATGGAGCGGCGGCGGGGTACGGACAAGCTCCGCCGTCTGTGCAGCGGTCCCGGCAAGCTGTGTATGGCAATGGGCATTACCCGCGACCTGTACGGGGAGGATTTGTGCGGGAACAGGATGTGGCTGGAGGATGACGGATTCCGACCGGAGATTCTGCGGGGCAGGCGGGTCAATATTGACTATGCCGAGGAAGCGGCGGCATTTAACTGGCGGTTTGCGGAAAAGGGCAGCCGATTCTTATCAGTGAAGATTTGAAAGAGTAAATAGTAATGGAAAGAATAATACATACAGGAAAGACAATGTCAATCACTTAAGGCACTATTGTGTGCACCATACCTTATAAAAAAATCAAGCGCGTTTTTCACTCCCCCAGTCGGCTGCGCCGACAGCCCCCTCAAAGAGGGAGCCAACGATTGCCTCCCTCTTTCCTGTATCGCAAGCGATACAAGGGGAGGTGGCTCGCCGCAGGCGAGACGGAGGGAGTGACTGGCGTTAAGTGATTGACATTGACAGGAAAGATGCAAAACGCACGACATATGGAGTCCGTGGCACGCTCCGACTGCGGCGCGTGCGGGGAGCATGATGACAGTGAAAAAAAGCGGTGAGCAGACGCGGCGTTTTTGCCGCTCTGTCGAGGGGGAATGAGGCAGGTCTCCCTGTCTGTCAAAGCGGAATTCTGTCAAAGCGGAATCTCCCGCACGATACCATATACATCCATAGGAATGAGATCAAGGAGGATGACTGATGATCGTACATTTGTTCAGAAAAAAGAACGTCGGCAAGCAATACGACCCCGCCGCATATACACCGGTTATTCGGTGCAGCATATGCACGGGCGAACAGGTGGCGGGTTTCCGCGACAAGACCACCGGAAAGATCGAGGATATCATGCTGCTGCAAAGCGAACGAGATTTGAAAAAATTCCGCCAGCTTTACGGCCTTGGCGATGAACCTATTGAAAAAGTGTATTGATAGTTTTCCCACAACCGATACAACCCCCGAAAGCAGCGGTTTGGCTGTTTTCGGGGGTTTGTGCATTGCAATCAGGAATGTATCAAGCACTTTTCCGCAAAATCATCCCATACCCTTGCATTTTCCGGCGGTATCGTTTATAATAAAATCATAAAAAAACCATCATTCAGGGAGGAATGTTTATGCAGATTTCACGCGGCGAAGTAGCTGCGCTCTTTGGTTCCGTGTATGAACGGGAGCCGGAGGTCTGCGGCTTTGCGCCCGGGCGGGTGAACCTGATCGGGGAACACACCGATTACAACGGCGGACAGGTCTTCCCCTGCGCCATTGATCTGGGCATTGCCTGTGCCGCCGCGCGCCGTGAGGACAGACTGCTGTGCTTCTATTCCGCCAATTTCCCCGATGCGGGGGTTTTGAAGTGCTCTCTCGATGAACTTGATATAGGAGGGAACTGGTGCGATTATCCCAAAAGCGTCATTCTGACCTTTGCGCGCTTCGGCTATCCGCTCGAAAGCGGGGCGGATTTTGTCTTTGCCGGCAACCTGCCGGACGGCGCAGGGCTTTCCTCCTCCGCCGCGCTCGAAGTGCTGACAGGCACCGTCCTGCGCAAGCTGTACGGTATTCCCGTCACGCCGCAGCAAATCGCGGTGTTCGGGCAGTTTGCGGAGAACCGTTTTATTGGCGTGAACTGCGGCATTATGGACCAGTTCGCCAGCGCGATGGGACGGCAGGATCATGCTGTTTTGCTCGATACCCATACACTGGCGTTCGATTACGCGCCGATTGACAGCAGCAAGGCGGCGATTGTCATCGTCAACAGCGGGGTCAAGCATTCGCTGGTCTCTTCCGCTTATAACGACCGTCGGCGGGAATGCGAAGCGGCGCTGTCCGCGCTGGCGGGGAAGGGGAAGGTTTCCGCGCTCTGCGCCCTTTCGCCGGAAGAATTCGAGAGGTACAAGGACGCGATTCCCGACGAAGTCTGCCGCCGCAGGGCGAAACACGCGGTGTATGAAAACGCACGCACCACGCAGGCGGCAGCGGCACTCCAAAAGGGCGACCTCGCGGCGTTCGGGCGGCTGATGAACGAATCCCACCGTTCCCTGCGGGATGATTATGAGGTGTCCTGCGCCGAGCTGGATTTTCTCGTGAAAACGGCGCAGCAGATCGACGGCGTTTACGGTGCGCGCATGACAGGCGGCGGCTTCGGCGGCTGCACCGTCAATCTGGTGCAAAAGGACGCGGTGCAGGCGTTTTGCCAAAGCATCACTGCTGCTTACCGCGACCGATTCGGCATCGAAGCCCCCACCTACATCATACGCCCCGGCGAAGGAGCGGAAGCGCGCACATTCGTGCGCTAAGAGAATAAATAATAAATAATAAATAATAAATAATAGAAAATGAGCGCTTCGCGCTGAATAAAGTTTGAACTTCCCACTTCACAAGTGCAGGGCAAGGCGGAGGACGACGGTGGGCTGGCGCCCACCTAGGACGACAACGCAGCCATGTGCTCGCCAGCGCGACGAACTTGTCTTTTTGTTTGTTTGGATTGCTATAATAGGAGGTATTCCTATGATTTATCAAGCCATTGACGCTTTGGTGCGTTACGGTCACGAGACGGGGCTGATCGGAGAAACCGATACCGTCTATGTGCGCAACCGGATTTTGGACTTGCTGCGGGAGGACAGCTATGAGGCGGCGCCGCCTGTAGAAATGACGCTGCCCGAGATGCTTGCGGCGCTGACCGACTGCGCTGTCAGCAAGGGGATTATCGCGGATTCGGGCGAAAACCGCGATATCTTCGACACCAAGCTGATGGACTGCCTCACGCCGTTCCCGTCGCAGGTGACGGAAAAATTTTGGCGGCTGTACCGGGAGGAATCCCCCGTCGCCGCGACCGACGATTATTACCGGTTCAGTCAAGCCACCAACTACATCCGCCGCGACCGCATTGCCCGCGACCGTCGCTGGAAATTTGACAGCGAATACGGCGAAATCGACATCACGATCAACCTCTCCAAGCCGGAGAAAGACCCGCGTGACATCGCGGCGGCGGGCAAGGCGCAGTCCACCGCCTATCCGCTCTGCCAGCTTTGTCTGGAAAATGAGGGCTACGCGGGACGCATCGGGCATCCCGCGCGCGCCAATCACCGCATCATTCCGCTCGGTCTGTGCGGCGAAAGCTGGTTTTTCCAGTATTCGCCCTACGTCTATTACCATGAGCATTGCATCGTGTTCAACAGCCGCCATATTCCCATGAAGATTGATGGGCGCGCCTTTGCGCGGCTCATGGATTTTGTGCGGCAATTCCCGCACTATTTTGTCGGCTCCAATGCCGATCTGCCTATTGTGGGCGGTTCCATCCTCAGTCACGACCATTTTCAGGGCGGTCGCTACACCTTCGCGATGGAGAAAGCGCCCGTGGAGCAGGAATTTACCGTGCCGGGGTTCGAGGACGTGACCTGCGGCATCGTGAAATGGCCCCTGTCGGTCATCCGTCTGAGAAGCGCCGACGCGGACAAACTCGTGCGGCTGGCTTCGCATATTCTGGCGAAGTGGCGCGGCTATACCGATGAGAACGCCATGATTCTGGCGGAGACGGACGGCGTGCCGCATAACACCATCACCCCCATTGCCCGTAGGCGGGGAGAGGATTACGAGCTGGATCTGTGCCTGCGCAACAACCTCACCACCCCCGAACATCCCATGGGACTCTATCATCCGCACGCCGAGTGGCACCACATCAAGAAAGAGAATATCGGTCTGATCGAGGTCATGGGGCTGGCGGTGCTTCCCGCGCGGCTCCAGAAGGAGCTGGATCTGATGGAGCGGTTCATTCTCGAAGGCAAGGATATCGCGTCGGAGGCATCTATCGCCAAGCACGCGGAATGGGCGGCAGCGTTCCTGCCGGAACTTACGGGAAAGAAGCGGGAGCAGATTCACGCGGCGCTCGAACAGGAAGTCGGCAAGGTCTTCCTGCACGTTCTGGAGGACGCGGGCGTATACAAGCGGGACGACGACGGCAAGGCGGCGTTTATGCGGTTTATCGGAACGCTTTGATTTATCAATTTGTGTTGATTTTCATATTGTCGTGTGCTACAATACAATTGGAACGCTCCTCTACCCTTATTTGGCGGGGGCTCAACGTTCCTGAAAAAACGCTCTCGTCTGGTCGTGGGCGTTTTTTCTTTTTCTTAAAAAATTTCCAAAAAACGCGGCTCATTTGTCAGCCTTCAATTGTTTATATAGTGTAAGAGGAGGTAAAAAACATGACAATTGATGAAACCGTAAACAAATATTCCGATCTGGTTTATGTGCTGGCAAAAGCACGCACCAAGCAGCTTGCCGACGCGGACGACGTATATCAGGACGTTTTCTGCCGCTACATAGAGAAAAAGCCGAAATTCAAAGATGAAACCCACGCGCAGGCATGGTTTATCAGGGTCACGATCAACACGGCGAAGAATATGTACCGCCGTTTTGAATTTCTCAAACGGGCGGATGTGGAAGACAGCGACCTGGAAAACAGGATTTCGGACGAGGATTTTCTGCGGCGTGTAGACGAACGCACCGACTTTGAAGCCATGCTCGGCAAGCTGAGCGAGGATCACCGCACGGTGCTTCTCATGCGGTTCTATTTTGGCTACTCCGTCAAGGAAACCGCACAAGTGCTGGACAAGACAGAGGACAGCGTCAAGGGATTGCTGGCACGGGCCAAAAAACAGTATGCGGAATATGTGGAACGGGAGAAGAAAACAGAGAAAACGGAAAAAGTGACAGCAGTGAAAGGGGACGATCAGCATGACTGAAGAGCGTATGACAAACAGCGGAGCAGCCGAAACGGAAGCTGCGAAAGAAATTGAGCGCATGACGGCTCATCTCAGAAGCCAGATCAGCACGGCACCCGACGAACTCAGGGAGCGCACCGTTCTGGCAATGCGGCAGCGTGAGCAGGAGAAAGAACAGCGGAAACACGCCCGTCAATCCTTTGCCATCCGCGCGGCGGTCATCGCGGCGGTGATTATGCTGATGATTATTGTCACTCCCATGCGGGGATATGTCGTGAGCGCGGCGGAGAGCGTAATTAAGTGGTTTGAATCATTAAAAGATTTAGAGGATACATCTCATGGCTCTTTTCCTTTACAAGTGGATTATGACGGATATGATTTTACTGTTAATGAAACAAAAGCAGATAACGGATTTACCATCAATTTTGTGGGAGCTGTTGTGGCAGACGATACACTCAGAATAGGTCTGTTTGAGAAATTTGACATTAATTGGGATGAAGAATGGCGTGACTTCAGACCAATTTATGATAATGCGCCTGTGTACTATCCAATCCTTCATGCTGAATACCTGCATGGTACCATTACGGATAGCGAAGGGCATAAGGTTGATTTCAGAAGCACAAGCGTTAATACCATGTATTCAAAGTACGACACCTATCTTAACGGAAATCATGATAATAACCGGGAAATAATGGATGACGGATTGTATGCTTTCTATGCGATTCCTGTTGATAATTTGTTATTAAACCTGAATCGTGATTTTGCAAATTACACGCTCTCGTTTACTCTTGACCAATACTATCTGAATTTTGATGAACTGTCTGTTTCTCAGGATGATTATATTCAACAACCCTATTTGCATCTTGAGAACAGCGCTTTGTTTGGGCAAAAAGCCGCCTCTACCATTTCCTTTGCAACGAAGGTAAAAAATACAAAATTGCTGGAAAACACAGTGGTTTATCCTGTTTCATGTTCCTTTACAATGGAAAATATTACTGCTGATATTACGGCTGTGTCTATTAGTCCTATTTCACAGTCATTTCATATGGAGTATTCCTCTGATGACAAATCTGTTGCGTATTATCTCAACACCTTGCGTTCGGGCTGTGAATTTGGTTTGAATATTAACGATGATGGCCCATATTATAGCTGCAAAACGCAATACGGTTGTAGAAGCTATATTTCAAAAAGCAACGGAAAATATATTCAATACGCGCATTTTGATCCGAATTCAGATCAGCCGGAACTACCTCAGCTCAGCAGAAAACACAGCTATAGAGGAACATTATATTATCTTGGTATGGGTTATAAATTCCCTGATAATTCCAATAAGTATCTATCGCTGCTGGGAGAAGATGAGGATGGTAATTCAGAAATAATGGAATTTGAAATGAAAATCTTATAGTAAAATAAAAGAGCTGTTTCATCGCAACAGGTGAAACAGCTCTTTTTTCTATGCCGGACGGCGGAGAGCAGAAGAAATTACTCTACTGCCTCCATAAAGTACATTCTCGCCGCGAAGTCGGGGAAGATGCGCACATTTTCATTGAATCCGGTACCGGAAAAGGCGGGTTTGAGCGCCACGCCGGTGGACATCAGGACTTCGCCCGTAGCGGTCAGATCCTCGTGTTCGCCGTTCATCTTAACAGCCTTGGCGATCATGTTGTGCATCATGGAATCCTGCTTGACGTGGATGGGGGACAGGGTATTGATGAGGCTGCCGAACTGCTTGATATCCACGCGGTCGGATATGCTGTACAGGTGATAGACGGTTCCGCGTTCCAGCCCCGACGCGAAGAAGCGTTCCGACTGCGTGTTGGGCTTGACCAGTTCCTGCAACAGCATGCCTATCGCGTATTTCCTGTCGGGCGATACGCAGATCCATTCGTGGATATTGCCGGAGCGCCCGCGATAGAACTGCCCGAATTGCAGCACCGCCCGCAGCTTTTTGTAAAGCTCGGTCTTTTCGCGGATCTTGGTCTTCTGCTCGGAGGAAAGGTCGCGCAGATCGCATTCATAACCCAGCACGCCGAAAGCCGCGACATCAAACCGCGTTTCGAGCGGGGTTTCGCGCAGGGTCTGATGATTGGGGCTGGCGGCGACGTGCGCCGCTACGCAGCTTTGGGGATAGCCGTAGCTGTAGCCCTCCTGAATGACGGCGCGGCTGAGCGCGTCGGTGTTGTCGCTCGCCCAGATCTGCGGGAAATAGCAGAGAATGCCGAGGTCAAAGCGGTTGCCGCCCGAAGCGCAGCCCTCAAAGAGAACAGCGGGGAAGCGCCGGGTGAGTTCCGCCATGATCTGATACAGTCCGCAGATGTAGCGGTGCGCCGTTTCGCCCTGCCGCTGGGGAGGCAGACAGGGGGAATAGACGTCGGAAAAGATGCGGTTCATGTCCCACTTGATATAATCCGCGCCCGACTGGGAAAAGACCTCGCTCATTTTTTCGATGACAAACCGCACCGCTTCGGGATTGGCCAGATCGAGAATGCGCTGGTTGCGTCCCTCGGAATGCAGCCCCTCCGGCGCGGCCATCGCCCAGTCGGGATGCTGCGCGTAGAGCTTGCTCTGGACGCTGATCATCTCCGGCTCGACCCAGATGCCGAATTGCAGACCCGCGGCGTGGATGCGTTCCCCCAGTCCTTTGAGTCCGTGCGGCAGCTTCTTGGGATTGGCGTCCCAGTCGCCGAGGGAGTGGCTGTCGTCGTTTCGCTCGCCGAACCAGCCGTCGTCCATGACCAGCATTTCAATGCCCAGTTCCTTGGCGGCGGAGGCAAGCCCCAGCAGCGTATGCTCGGAGATATTGAAATAACACGCCTCCCAACTGTTGAGCAGCACGGGACGGGGCTTGTTTTTCCACTTGCCGCGGACAATATGTTCACGCACAAAGCGGTGCATATGCCCACTTTGTCCCGAAAATCCCTCATGGGAATAGGTCATGACCGCCTCCGGCGCTTCAAAACTCTCTCCCGGCGGCAGGTCATAGCGGAAGCCCTGCGGCTGAATGCCGCTGACAATGCGGGTTTTGCCAAATCCGCTGACTTCCACGGCGGCGTAATGATTGCCGCTGTAAATCAGGTTGAAGCCGTAGACACTGCCCCAATGCTCGGTCGCGTCGGGGGAATGCACCATAAAGAAGGGATTGGCACGGCTGGAGGAACAGCCCGCGCGGGATTCGATGACGAATTTGCCGGCGGTCAGTGTGGTGGTGTTCTTGTTCATCTCACGCGCCCACGCGCCGTGGAAGGACGTGACCATCATTCCGGCGGACGGAAGGTCGATCTGCATACTCAGCAGCCGTTCAATGGTGATATGCTCCATGCTGCTGTTGTTGATAAGTCTGGCGCTGCGGGTGATGACGTCGCATTCCGGGTAGACGCAGTAATGCAGCTCCAGCGTGAGATCGCCGTCTTTGAGCGTCACGCAGAGATGCTCGGTTTTACCGTCCTCGGAATAGGAACAGGGGAGGGTGGCAAAGGGCGGGCGGGAGTCGCTCACGACGGCTCCGGCAAAGAGGAAATCCGAACTGCGGCAGCCGTTTTCGCGGACAACTTCGATGAAAGGTTCGCGGATATCGCCGTGACCGCCCGACGACATTTCGAGGCACATATCCTCCAGCACGGTGGTGGGATGGTCTTTGGAATAGGCGATCACGTTGCCGGGTTCAAATTCGCGCTTCTCGCGGAATACGTCGCACATCTCGGCGCTGTCGGGGTCTATGAGCGAGCCGTAATATAAATGTTCCAAATGTCCCGACTCACTCACGGAGAGGACATAGCAGGATTTCTCGGTTTCCAATACGAACGCGGGACATTTTCCCTTTAATTCACGAATCATACGGTTTTCATCTCCCATTCAGGTAATAAATTCAAAATGGCTTATGGGGTATGCACCGCATTATTCTTCCTCATCGGGGAATGTCAGAATTCTGCCGCTGTCCTCGTCTTCCTCGGCAGCCGCAGGTGATTCCATCGCTTCGGGAGCTTCGACCGCTTCGGGAGCTTCGACATCCGCAGGTGTCCCGACATCCGCAGGTGTCCCGACATCCGCAGGTGTCCCGACATCCGCAGGTGTCCCGACATCCGCAGGTGTCCCGACATCCGCTGGTGTCTCGGTTATTTCCCTTATTTCCTGTTCGATTTCTTCCGCCGTCGGTGCTTTCTCTGTATCGGAAATCTCTTCGACAGGCGTATTTTCATCCACAGGTGCTTCGTCTGCCACAGGCGTTTTTTCTGTTACAGGTGCTTCGTCTGCCACAGGCGTTTCTTCTGTTACAGGAGCCTCGTCTGCCACAGGCGTTTCTTCTGTTACAGGAGCCTCGTCTGCTACAGGTGTTTCTTCTGTCGCAGGTGCTTCGTCATCGGCAGGTGCTTCGTCATCGGCAGGGGCCTCTGCCGATGTCTTGTTCTTTTCGTCGATGGTCGCCATGACCTTCTTTTCATTGTAGAAGCCGAGAATCATCGCGCCGAGTACGCAGAAGACGACCGCGACGATGCCGACGATGGTCATGCCGAGGACGGAGGCGGTGATGTCGTTGCTGTTTGTGTTCTGTGTGGTGCCGCTGATAGCGAGAGAGGTGAAGATCAGCATGGCAAGCGACTGACCGAATTTCATAGCGAATGTGCGGGCGGCGAAGAACATACCCTCGCGGTTCTCGCCTGTCTCAATGCCGTCAGCTTCGGCTACATCCGCGACGATAGACTGCGGAATGATGCCGAGAAGCGCCATCGGGAACGCCGCGATCACGCAGATCGCAATGCCGAAGAAAACGCCGGGGATAGAGCCGATGCCGAGCAGACCGGGATTTTCGGCGGTACCGAGGATGCCGATCAGCGTAGCGATCACATAGGCGAGAGCAAGACCGAGGAAACCGGTGATGACCAGCTTCTTTTTGCCGAATTTTTTAACTAAACCTGAAACAACGGGGTAGAAACAAGCGGAAAGCACGGTCATGCCGCCGAGAAAATACATGGTGAACGACTCGTCAATGTTCATGGAAACTTTGACAAAGAAGGGCAGACCGGTCTGGAAAAGGGTCAGACCCACCCAGTACATGATATCCGAGCCGACAAATGTGCGGAAGCTGCCGTTACGGAATGTCGCGCCGAGGGATTTGAGCATATTGACCTCGGAGGGCTTGGTATCGACAAATTCCTTTTCATTGAGGCAGAAAGTGGGAATCAGCATACAGATGCAGGCGATAACTGCCAGCACGATGAAGCAGATGCGATAGCTCCAGGCAAAGCCGAACGATTCGCCAAGCATACCCGCGAATACGAAGGGGGTATAGGCAAGCATGGTGCCGGCGAAGAATGTCAGCGAAATGGCGGTGGAGATGTACATACGGTCGTCCTGCGTTTTGCCGAATTCGGAGATCAGCGCGTTGTAGGGCGTGCAGTACATGGTCATAAACAGATAGAACAGCACGATGAAGACGGAAATCCAGATAATGTTGACGTTGCTGATCGACTCGACAGGCGCGCAGAACAGCAGAACCGTCACAACGGAAAGAGGAATCGCCGCGAGCTGCATGAAGGGGATGCGTCTGCCGCGCTTGTTTTTGCTTCTGTCGGACATAGAGGCGATCAGCGGATCGGTGATCGCGTCAAATACACGGGAAAGCGCGGTAATCAGACCGAGAATGGTCAGAAATCCGCCGATGACCAGACCCGGCACGATGTACTGCTGCGCGCCGCCCTCAATATCCGCCTGCGTGGGGAGATAGAAGGTGACGAAGCACGCGCTGATGATGCCGCTGAGCATCGACCATCCAAGCTGTCCTACAGCGAAAATACGCATTTGTCTTTTAGTTAATCTTTTCATAATGTCCTCCTTAGAGATGGTGATTGGTTTGTTGATTGTAAGGGTTGAAAAACGGAATAAAGAAAAAAATAATAGAAGCGCGAAGCGCCAATTAGCGAGCGCAGCGAGCGCGGGGTTCTAGGGGGCAAGGCTCCCTATAGCAATCCAAACAAACAAAAAGACAAGTTCGGCGCGCTGGTGAGCACATGGCGCCAGCCCACCGTCGTCCTCCGCCTTGCCCTGCACTCACCATCATCGCCTCCTTTTGTCTCCCTGATTATTTGGATTGCTATAGGACCCCGCGCTCGCTGCGCTCGCTAGTTACGCTTCGCTTTTTTTTTTCTTTTTATTCTTTTTTATTTTCTTAATTTCTTATTTTTCCTTCATTCCCATGGCGATCTTTACGGCATTATACGCGCCGTCGTACAACCCGATGGTCTTATTGATCTTGATGCGCTCGCACATCTGCTCAAACAGTTCGCTTTCATTGAGGAACATATCCAGCATTTGCAGCGTATGCGGCACATCCTCGCATTCCAATGTGCCGTCGCCCATTTCCGCCGAATGAATCGCACCCCATTTTTCATGTCCGCCGATGCGCTTGAGGAACAGCTTGGGAATCGGATAAAAGGCCAGTTCGCTCGGTTTCGTAACCAGTACATCCGCCGAACGCATGAGAAGATTGGTGCAGTACACCGCTTCAAAAATGTTCTCGTGCCAGAAGGCGTGTACGCCCTCTACGTCGCCGTCAATCGCCGCCTGCGCAAAGGAATTGGTGTCGTTCCAGTCCCCGAAATGGGTGGTGCTGAGGTCTTTCAGTTCCTTGATGCTCTTGCAGAGCTGCTCCCAGACTTTTTTGTAGTCGCCGACATTGACATACAGCGCTGCCTTTTTCTCGCGGATGAGGGGGAGCAGGTGCCTGATGACCGCCGCGAAGAGTTCCCGCTGCGCGCCCGCGCCGCCGATGGTCAGCAGGAAGCGCATGGGCTTGCCGTCTTTTTTGCGTGCCACGCGCGCGTCACAGTCGGCTTCGAGGTTGGCGACAAATTCGTGGTCGATGTAATGACCCGTGTAAACGAGGCTGTCCGCTGGCATGGGCTTCAGCACATCGCTGCCCTGCATGCCGTTGAGAATGCGGTAGCCCATATAAGACTGCTGGGTCTGAATCGTGTGGATGCTGCCTTCGGCTAAGTGCAGCGCCATCGGCCAGTTGTCGGGAATGGCGTTGACCACATACTGCATACCCGCGTGAAGCGCCGCCTGCGCCGGCCAGACGTGCGTGCCGATCACGGGGATGTCCTTGGGAATGTTTTTGTAGACAGGCGCCATCAGTTCCGCGTTTTTCTGGTCGCCCGCATTGTAGGTGAGCTGGCGGAACCCTTCGTAATTGAGCGGTTCCCAGTATTTTTTATTGAAGAGCTTGCTCTTCTGGGAGAGGCGGGAACCCATCGAATAGAGATCGTTCTGCGCGCCGATGACCTTGGTGCAGGTGGTATTGGGATAGGAATTCAGGTCCATCCAGTAAGGGGTGTAGCCCAGCGCGTGCGCCGCTGACGCCATCGCCATGGAAATGCGGTAATGACCGAAGCCCATGCGGATGTTGCCCACGATAATACCCTTTTCGGTGTCGAAGGGGATGACCTCGCCTTCTCCTTCGCCCTCGTCCACGCGGATGTCGTAAACGCCGAGCGGTTCATACAGGCAGGCGTTTTTCACGATTTTCACGCTGTAATCCGCGCCGCTGTCGTCGCCGTATTTTCTGGCGAATTTCTTTTTGGATTTTTCGGCTTTCTTCACCGCTTTTTTGCTGATGGGATTGCCGAAAATCACACTTGCTCTGTCAGTCATGTGAATCCTCCTTATAGGCAGTTACGGTGAAGGGCAGCACAACGTCCTCCGTCTGTGCCGCGCGCAACGTGAGCGTTGCCTTGCCGCTTCTGCCTTTGGTTTTGATATAGATTCCGCCACATCCTCCGCGAAGGAGCACGGTGGAGGGGCCGATGATCTCCGCCTCCCCCTCTATGGACGCGCTGACCGCGCCGAAGAAGAAAGGAAGCAGGTTGCCGTTCTGGTCGGTCATCCGCAGGCGTACCGCTGCCGCGTCGTAGGTGTCGCCCTCGACCAACTCCGTATGGCTGACGGTGGCATGCAGCCGCATGGCGGTAAAGGGGGATTTGCACACCGTGCGGACGACCTTGCCGTCCTTGATGGCTTCAAAGCGGTAAACCGTCGCTTCGCCGCCCCAGTTGCCGATATATTTGCCGTAAAGCGCGTAGGCGTCCCCGAAGGTCATGCGGTAGCGGAGCATGAGCCACGCCGCCTTGCGCTTGGCGGATGCCGACAGGTGCGACATACCGAAGCGGGTGGATTCGTTAAGAATATCCCGTACATACTTTGCCTGTTTCTTTTTGAAATGCTCGGTATCCTCTATTTGTGTGCCGATGTAATCGGTGATTTCGATAGGCGGTCGGGAATAGTGGGTAAATTCGCTGTCCCGGTGGGTGTATTCCCTGATGAAAACGTCGTTTTTGTAGAATTTCACGCGGTCGGCATTGGTGATGATATAGACCCTGCCGCGGTTGCCCGCCGGATGCTCCCCGATATCCATGGAGGAACTGATCTCCAGCACCGGCACTTCGTCCTGCATCGCGCCGTACGCCGCCGCCGCCAGCTTGGGATTGCGGAACATATCGGTCACGCCGTGATAGCAGATGCGGTCGCCGCTGCCGAAATCTTTGTGGGTGTTGTAGTCGAAAAAGCACCAGCCGAAAGAACCCGCGATGTCCGTCTGCTCCCACACGCTGTCCAGCACCCGTGCGTGGCGCAGGGCGTGTTCCAGCCGCTGCTCCTCGTCGTCAAAGGCCTTGGTGGGGTACATATGCCCGTTATATTCCGAAATCAGATAGCCTTTTTTGGGGTTGGAAGTGACGGCCTTTTTGGGTTCACAGCCGGCGTTGGTGCCGTCGTGGGAGAAATCGTTGTAGGTGTAAACGTCTTCGAGCAAGCTGCCTTTTTTGTAGCAGCGCACGCCGCCGGTCTGCCGCGTGGGGTCGAGTTCATGGGCGGCGGCATTCGTGCGGCGGTAGAACGCGTCGTCGTCCGGCGATTCGTTGATGCGCACGCCCCAAAGAATCACAGAGGGATGATTGCGGTATTGCAGCACCATTTCGCGCGTGTTCTGCACGGCGATGTCCTTCCATCCGTCGCCGCCGATGTGCTGCCAGCCGGGAATTTCGGTGAAGACCAGCAGTCCCAACTCGTCGCAGCGGTCGATGAAGTGGCGCGACTGCGGATAATGCGAGGTGCGCACCGCGTTGAGTCCCAGTTCTTTCTTTAATATATCCGCGTCATAACGCTGTAGGGAGGCCGGCATGGCGTAACCCACATAAGGGAAACTCTGGTGGCGGTTGAGTCCCAGCAGTTTGGTCTTTTTGCCGTTGAGATAAAAGCCGTCCTTGCGGAAAACCGCTTCGCGGAAACCGATGCGCGTCTCCACGCGGTCGATGATCCTGCCGCCGCTCATCAGTTCGGTGACAAGCGTGTAGAGGACGGGGCGTTCCGTGTCCCAAAGCTTCACCTGCGGCACATCGAGAAGATATGCCGCGCCGACGGGAAATTCCTGCCAGCACTGCCGCACATCCTTCAGAAAGACGCTCTGCCGCACGGTGTCCGCGTCTCCCTCCACGACGATGTCGCTTTCCAGCTTTCCCGAAAGGGAGGGTTTGGCAAAGACGTCGGCAATGTGGCTCCGGTCGCGGATCTCCAGATGCACTTCGCGGTATAAGCCGCCGTAGGTCATGTAGTCGATTACATGACCGAACGGGGGTATTTCCTGACTTTCGCGGCTGTTGACCTCGATGGCGATGAGCGCTTCCGTTCCCGGCGTGACACGGTCGGTCAGTTCCACGGTAAAGGCGGTGTAGCCGCAGTTGTGGCGCGGCCCGCAGAGGTGTCCGTCCACATAGACCTGCGCGCTGTGTCCCGCCGCCTCCACGGTCAGAAAGATCCGCTGACCCTGCGCGTCAGGCGGAATCGCGACCCGTCGGCGGTAGCCGCAGTCCATCTGATAGACTGCCTCGTCAAAATAATCAAAGGGCGTTTCCTGACAGGTGTGGGGCAGTCGGACGGTCTGAAAATCTTCCGACGCGCCGCCGGGGAAACGCTCGTCAAATTGCCGGGTAAACTCCCAACCGTCGTTGAGAGGAATGATCTGTCTCATATATATGCATCACATCCTTTCGACTTATTGTGAATTTAAATATTTTTTTATAAAAAAATGAAAGATTATTATTTCTTTTATATAATACCATGTTTTCCGCGAGAATGCAATGGAATTGTGAGCAACTTTTTCTTGTAACTTTTGTTCATTTTTATTAATTCAAAAAATTCCTGTTTTTTCGTCATTTTTACAATAGTGACAGGCAATTGTTACAGCTTGTTATTATTAAGATGTGAATAAATCTGTCTTGAAAATCGTTTTTTTGACGAAAATCGACCCAAAATCATGATAGATATGCACAAATGCCTTGGTCAATGGGCGAAAAACTTGTATAATAACCAGATTTTGGTCAAAGGGGGTTGACCTATGGGGATCGTTCATGTATAATATCGACTGTAATCAATTTGTAACCATTGTAACAGCGATGAAATTAGAAGGTCGGACAATGAATCAGCGACCAGAAAGAGGGATCGTTATGAACATGAAGACAATGAAGAAAAAGGTAATTTCGTTAGCAATGCTTTTAACAGTGATGGCGGTGGCTGTTCCGTTCTGCCGCTTCACCTCTGTCAATGCTGCGTCGGCTTCGCTGTCCGGCAGCAGCTACACCTCGTCCACGGTACTCGCCAAAAAACTCGACAAGGTGTTCGCGGGCAACATCGGTTTGTACAAGAATTCCGGCTGCACCAAATCCTATCAGGCGAAGTTCGGTTCCACCGGTCTCAACGGCAGCAACCGTCTGTACATCAGAAACAACACCAACGGCAGCGTCACCTACGGCTGGCAGTGCTACATTTACGCCAACGCGGTTTACAACACCATCTACAATGAATATGTGGGATGCGGCAGCGGCCTGAGCCATTCCAAGGTTGTGCTCAAGGGTGGCAAAACCGTTTCCTATGACCGTTTTGTAAAGGCGGGCGTCAAGTGCGGCGCTTATGTCAGAAGCACCAAGAACTCCGACGGTTCTTACAATGGCAGCCAGGGTCACTCCTTTGTCGTTATCTCTTACAACAAAAACACTGTTACATATGTGGAGGGCAATGCCGACGGCAGAGGTCTTGTGCGTATGACTACCAAGACATGGAGCGAGCTGAACAAGGCGCAGTTCTCCGGCAGAGGTCGTTATCTGTGCCATGTGGTGCAGCCCACCGACAGCTATTACAACAAGCTCGTCGGCACATCTTCCGGCAATTCTTCCAGCACCACGGTTAAGGCGGCCCAGAAAACCACCACCACTACCACTGCGAAGTCTACCGTATCCGCTACCCCCAATCCCGGCAAAGTCACTTTCAGCAGAACGCTTTACTACAATGCCAAGTCCGTGATGTCCGGCAACGACGTCAAGTATATGCAGACCTGCCTCAAGGCGGCGGGCTACAGCCTCACCGTCAACGGCAAGTTTGACAGCGCGACTTCTGCCGCGGTCAAAAAATTCCAGAAGGCAAACGGTCTGACCGCTGACGGCAAGATCGGGAAGAAGACCTGGCCTCTCATTGAGAAGGCGGCGTCCGCCAAAACCACAGCCAAGACGACTGCCAAAACCACCACAAAGACGACGACTCCCACCAAGGTGTCTGCCGTCCAGTCTTCCAGCAAGACTGTTTCTTCCATTGCCATTAATAAACTCCCCACCAAGCAGTCCTATCAGGTGGGCGATACATTCAGCGCTGACGGTATGACGGTTAAGGTGACTTATTCTGATGGTACCAGCCAAGTTGTCAGCAGCGGCTTCACCTGCTCTGCTTCTAAGCTGAACACCGAAGGTCAGCAGAAAGTCGTTGTGACCTACAGCGGCAAAACCACCGGTTTCTATGTGACCGTGAAATAATTTTTTCATCAAAAAGAATAACAGACGGAGCAAATCTGCATGTTGCAGTGGCTCCGTCTGTTTTGTTGTGATGGAAGGAATTATTTTGCCTCGGCGGTTTCACCGCTGCGGATGGCCGCGCCGGTCAGTCCGAAGAGCACCCACATCAGGGGGCTGTTGATCGGCAGGGAATAGCCGAAGAAAGCGTGGACGGCATAGGCGACAACGCCCAGCGCACAGCAGACCAGCAGGGGATTGTCAGTGGCTTTTTTGAATGCCTTGGTGACCATAGCGCCGAGAAACGCAAGGAACGAACCAACGCCGGGCAGTCCGGAGCAGACTAAAAGCTGCAAATATTCATTGTGTGCCTTGTCGAGATTCCGACCCTTAAAGAAGGCGGTGGATTCCTCACCGAAAGCTTCGTTAAAGAGATTGCAGAAGGTATCGGGACCGCCGCCCAGCAGCAGCAGCGAAGGACGCAGCCGGAAAACCAGTTTCAAAGTGCGTTTCCATGTGAAGAAACGGTTGTGACCGAACTTATCGCTGAAGTTGTGGTGGTACAGGATCTGACCGAATTCATACAAAAAGCCTTTGGTCTGGGCTTTGGCGGCGACAGCGGCGGCAACAAGTCCGCCCACGAATGCCGCGCCGTCGATGGCCAGCGTAACGATCAGCAGCGTGCGGCGTGAAACGACAGGATGGAGCTGACCGGATGCAATGCATACCGCCAATATGCCGCAAAGTACGGCTCCCCCCAGCATCATCCAGCCGATCCGGCCGAATGACTTGCCGAGAATCACGCCGTCCACCAGCCATCGGTTGAAATCCATGACGGCCAGTGCGACTGCCATGACCGTCAAAAAGCGTCCCACCCGACGGAAGTTGATAAGCAGCAGCGGCATAGCGACCGGCAGCACCACGATCAGGGCGACAATGCCCGCGTCGGTATTGAGGTTCAGCTCCGCCCACAGCATGAGCGCAAAGCAAAAGAGTGTGAGAGTGCCGTGTTTATCAAAGGAAAGCTGCTGCTCCGTGATATAGACCGCCGCCGTGACGGTGAGCGCTACGGTGACGAAATAGGAAGTGAGGTTGATGTTGCCCATCGGTCCCATAAAGAGCAGCTTGCTCTCCCAGTTGGGTTCGGTGAAGCCGGTATCGAGCACGTCGCAGCCGAAGAAGTGCAGCATGACCAGCACCGCCACAATCGTTGCGCCGAAGCCGTAGATGTTCAGGTCAAACTTTTGCAGGCGGAGCAGCCTCGACAGCACGAAATAAGTGACCACATAGAAGGTCTGGATGATAAATCCGTCGTTGCGCACGCCCTGTCCGTTGAAAGCAACGTCCTTGTACTGCGAAAAGAGCGTGGAGAGCAGGAGGAATCCCCAGTAAACCAGCACCGCGATATCTACTGCGCCTAATTGGGGCATTTCCACGGTAAAATCGTAGGCAGGCGTTTTTATCACCTTGGTGATCATGATAATGATAATCGTGCAGAACGCCGCCGCCGCGATGAGATAGAAGGTCATGTTCTTAAAATGCGTGATGTTTCCGTATTTTTCCTGGCCCATGGCCAGCGGAAAGCTCACCGCCATCGCGATGAGGAACAGACGGGTGACGATTTCAAGCACATTGTCTTTGTCAAAAAGCGGCGAGACAGGCGGGGATGTTTTCTTTCGTGCCGCCGCAGACGGCTTCCGGGGCAGATCGGAAGACCCGACAACGGTTTTATTTTTTTTGTTGACATATTTCTTTTGATTTTTACGGGACATCGGTGAAAAATATCTCCTTTCGTTGGATGGATACCTGATACAATTGTATAGTTTCCTTATGATTTTTACAAGAGCTTTTACAATAAATTCATAAATGGAAAGTGGATTTCCGTGAAACCATCGGTGGAAGACTTGCAATATCCCCCATTCGGTGGTACAATAAACCTATCTGTCAATTTTTTGGGGAATCGAGGAACGAATATGAGAAAATTTTTTGACATTGACGACCGCTTGCTGACATTGGGCGAAGAAGTCGAGGCGGAGCTGCGCCCCGCCTTTGCCCGCATCGAAAGCAACGCCTTCCAGAACCAGCAGAAGGTGCTGGCGGCTTTCATTCACAACAACGTGGGGGAAAACTGCTTTACCTCCTCTACGGGCTACGGCTACGGCGACGTGGGACGGGACAAGCTGGAACGCGTGTTTGCCGACGCGATGGAGTGCGAAGACGCGCTGCTGCGGCACAATTTCATGTGCGGCACCCATGCGCTGACAGTGGCGCTGTTTGGCGTGCTGCGTCCGGGCGATACCATGCTTTGCGTGACGGGCATGCCCTATGACACCATCCAATCGGTCATCGGCATCAGTAAAACGCCCGCCAGCGGTTCGCTCAAGGAATTCGGCATCCGGTTTGACAAGATAGACCTTCTGGAAAGCGGCGCAGTGGATATTCCGGCTGCTCTCGACAAGCTGCGCACGGACGATTCCGTCAAGATGGTCTATCTCCAGCGTTCGCGCGGCTATTCCCTGCGCCCCTCGCTCACCGTGGAGCAGATCGGGGAAATCTGCGCCGCCGTGCGTTCCGTCAAGCCGGAGGTCATCATCATGGTGGATAACTGCTACGGCGAATTTGTTCAGCTCACCGAACCCTGCTGTCACGGCGCGGACTTAATGGCGGGTTCCCTCATCAAGAACGCGGGCGGCGGCATCGCTCCCACGGGCGGCTATATCGCGGGACGCGCCGATCTGGTGGAAATGTGTTCCTACCGCCTGTCCACCCCCGGCACCGGCAGAGAGGTGGGCTGCACCCTCGGCCATTCACGCGAAATGTATATGGGGCTGTTTGCCGCGCCGCATGTGGTGGGCGAGGCCCTGAAAACCGCCGCCTTCTGCGCGGGGTTGTTTTCCCGTCTGGGCTACGGCGTGACCCCGCTGCCGGATGAACCCCGCGCCGATATCATTCAATCGGTGCTGCTGCGCAATCCCGAATCGCTCATCGCTTTCTGTCAGGGCATCCAAAGCGGTTCCCCTGTCGATTCCATGGCGCTGCCCGAACCGTGGGACATGCCGGGTTACGACAATCAGATCATCATGGCGTCCGGCTCCTTCACGCTCGGTTCGTCCATCGAGCTTTCCGCCGACGCGCCGCTGCGTGAGCCTTATGCCGTGTGGATGCAGGGCGCGCTGAATTACGCGGCGGGCAAGACGGGCATCCTCATTGCGGCGCAGCGCATGCTGACCAAAGGATTGCTTGCGGATTTCTGACCCATTGACCGCCCGCACGAATAGAAATAAATAGAACATAACGAAAGGATTGTGTGACAATGAAAAGAAGCATGCGGCTGCTGCTGACGGTTATGACAGCGTGTGTGATCGCGGTTATGGCGGCGGGCTGCGGCAAGGATGCGCCCGCCGCAGAGAAGTCCCCTGCCGTTTCCGGCACGGATGCTGGCGCGGCGGCGATTTCCGACGCGCCCAAATTTGACAAGTCCCACGCCTCGGTCGGTGGCGCGTCGCTGTTGATGACCCAGGACGAGCTGCGGTCGGTGCTGGGCGAACCCGACGGCACGCAGCCGCATTTTCCTGATATATGGATTTACCGCACAGGCGACACGGTGGATATGGAATGGGAGAAAGATGATGTGGCCGACCGTGTGGAGGTCAGACTTTACACCGACAGATTCCGGCTGGACAACGGGGCATGCGTCGGCATGACCCAGAAGGAACTTTGCGCGCTGTTTTATGACAACGGCAAAGGCGAACCTTTTGTGGATCAACTGAGCGGCGAGAAAATCGGTCTTTCTCTTTATGGCACCTACCAATGGCAGGACTTTCAGAACCTGCAAAAGGGAGACATTCATCAGTACGCTTTCATCGACGTTACCCAACACGCGGAGCCTGTGAGCTATACCGCCATCGCGGATTATCATTACCGTGAAGTGACCGAACGCACCGACGACGGGCTGATCGGCAATGTCTACAACGCGAAATTTTATTTTGATGAAAACGCGAAGGGATTCTAAACAGGCTCTTATAATTTTTTCGTTCAACCATCCCGCTTTTTCTGAAACGGGATGGTTTTTATTCTTAAAGAAAACCTAAAGATTGCCCCCAGAGCATTGACAGCTTTCCGAAGGAATGCCATAATGATAAAAAAACAAAAAGGGGGGCGGGACATATCCTGCAAATCAAACATCTTACGGTGACACATCGCCGCGATCTTCGCACCCTCATCGAGGATTTCTCCTTTACGCTCAGAGAGCACGACAAAGCCGCCATTATCGGAGAAGAGGGCAACGGCAAATCCACGCTGCTGCAACTCATTTACGATGCCCGATTAGTGGAGGACTACTGCGAATACACAGGCGAAATCGTCAAGGATGGCAGTGTCGGCTATCTCCGTCAGGAATTCCCAAAGGCACAGAGCGGCATGACCGTGTATGAAACCTTTTGCGCGTCGGAAGGCTTCTATGACCGCACTGCGGAGGAACTCACGACGGCGGCGCGGCGGCTGGGACTGCCCCTTGATTTCTTCTATTCCGATCAGACTGTCGGCACCCTGTCAGGCGGCGAAAAGGTCAAGCTCCAGCTGGCGGCGCTTCTCATCCGCCGCCCGTCCCTGCTGCTGCTTGACGAGCCGTCCAACGATCTGGATATTCCCACGCTCCAATGGCTGGAGTCATTCATCCGGGAGGCGAATGTGCCGGTGCTCTATGTCTCCCACGACGAAACCCTTCTCGAAAACACCGCCAATGTCATTATTCATCTCGAACAGGTGCGCCGCAAGACGGTGCCGGTTTACTCCGTGAACCGCTGCGGCTACCGTGAATATGTGGAGCGCCGCGCGGCATCCCGCTCCCATCAGACACAGATGGCGCGCAAGGAGCAGGCGGAGTATGAAAAGCAACAGGAGAAATTCCGCCGCATCCAGTCCCGCGTGGAGCATGAGCAGAATGTCATCAGCCGCGCCGACCCGCACGGCGGCCAGCTTCTCAAAAAGAAAATGGCGGCGGTCAAGTCGATGGAGCGGCGGTTTGAGCGGGAACATGAAGCCATGACGCAGCTGCCGGAGACGGAGGACGAGATTTTCGTCCGCTTTTCGCCTGATATCACCTCGCAGAAGGGCAAGACTATCCTTGACCTGCACCTTGACACGCTTGCAGTGGAGGGCAGGGAACTGGCGCAAAATATCGACCTTCATGTCAGCGGCGGGGAAAAGCTTTGCATTGTCGGTCGAAACGGCGCGGGCAAGACCACGCTGCTCCGCCATATCGCGGCGCAGCTGCTGGCCCGTACCGATATCAAAGCCGCCTATATGCCGCAGAATTACGTCGACGGCATGGATTTGTCCCTCACGCCGGTGCAGTTTCTCAGCCGGACGGGGGACAAGGACGAACTGACCGCGATCCGCACCTATCTCGGCAGTATGCGCTATACCGCCGCCGAGACGGAACACCCCATTGCGGCGCTTTCGGGCGGACAGAAGGCGAAGCTTTGGTTTATCGCCATGAATCTCGACCGCTGCGACGTGCTGCTGCTCGATGAGCCGACGCGGAATTTTTCCCCGCTGTCGGGGCCGGTCATTCGCCGCGCCCTGCGGGAATACGGCGGCACGATCATCAGCATTTCCCATGACCGCAAGTTCATTGAGGAAGTATGCGACAGAACATTTCAATTCGTAATTCGTAATTCGTAATTGTGGGGGACAAAAACAAGCTAATTTTATGCAAACAGCCTCCTTTTTCTCGTTGTGCGCGAGAAAAGGGAGGCTGTGTTTTTCATTGTCTTAAATCAGATTCAAAAGATACGACAGGGGATAATACAGCGCCGTCACGCCTATGTACAGCAGTACAGGACGCCAGATGGTATTGGTGCGGTGGTAGACCACGCTGTAGGACGCGCTTTGTATCAGCGCATAGACGGAGAGCAAAAATCCCGCGTTGCGGATGCCGTCCCACGACATACCCAGCATGCCGAGTGTCAGTGTGACGGTTGTGAGAACCGTCAGAGGAAGTTCCACTTTTTTATCCGAATCGGATACCAGCGTGATGACAATTTTGATGATCGCGGAGGGAATGACCAGATACAACATGATATTGGTGAAGGGAACCACCGCCAGCTTGGTGATGTAATACATAGTCTGTGAGAAGACGCTTCCCGATACGGCGGCCGACCGACCTTCAAAAATGCGGGAGATAAGCATCAGCAGCACATCACTGCCAAAAGCGGCGATCAGACACCATTTAACATGCTTTTGCCACACATCTTTTGGGCGGCTCTTGGCGGAATAATTGATTTCAAGCGCAAAGCCAAAAAGCACACAGATGGCCAGTACAAAGAGCAGACGGATGACACAGTGCAGCAGTTCCGCCATAAATCCGCTGCTGTCGTCTATCATCCACAGATACGGCAGCGCGTAGGAGTTCATAAAGGAGGTCAAGCGGTTGAGGTAAAAAAGCCCGACGAGAATGAGTGCGGCGGTGACAAGCGAGGTGAGCAGCACCAGCACGTTGTTGATGACCTTGCTCGATGGAGACTGATCGGGAAAAACGGAATTAATGCGTTCTTCCTCCAGCTTGGCGCGAAGTTCCTCCTCGTTCATGGATAGTTTTTCGTTTTGTTTGTTGTTTTGGGTATCCTGATTTGACATGATATCCTCAATCCTTTCGTTGTTCTATTCATTGGCGGTTTCGACCGTGCCGATGCCTTTGATGGAATCAATGCGCAGCAGCTTTTGCACCGTGTCTTTCCCTTTCGTGAGCGTTACCAGCACCCATTTGTCATCGCAGTCGCTGATGACGACGCTGACGTGCTTTGTGGTGAAGTATTGCGCGGTATCGAGGTCTTCTTCATCGGCATAGAAATCCAGCGTGACGGTTTTTCCGATATATTCGCGGATGATGGCATGAAGATTGGCGCGCGGTTCGACCGGTTCTCCCGAGCGGATTTCGCGAAGCTGGCGCTCCAGTTGGCTGACCCTGCCTTGCAGATGTATGGCGCAGATGAAGCCGAATATGCCTAAAATAGACCATATGTCAAATCCTGTGCTCATAACTCCACCGCCTCTCCGAGTATCTTGACCGACAGCACCGACGCAAGGGAGATCAGCTTTTCCGCGTTGGCGGATTCCGATTTTTGATTCTTTTTTTCCTTTTTGTTCTTAGGAATGCCCCGCACCCGGAACCACGCGCCGTCAAAGCTCAGCACCACGCAGTCGCTGGTGATCGGGTCGAAGTCCTCCGCGTCATCATAGAAGGAAAACGCCACCCGTTTGCCCACAAGATTGGTCAGCAGGCGGGAAGGCTCCGCCTGCTTGGGCGGCTCGGGAGAGGCGGCGTCGGGCAAATCCTCGCTGTCGGTGAGAAGCCAGTCGCAGGTGACGCCCAGCAGCGTGGCTAATGGCGGAATTTTCTCCAGATCGGGCAGTACCGTGTTGTTTTCCCAGCGGGAAACCGTCTGGCGTGTGACATACATCTTGTCGGCAAGCTCTACTTGGGTCATGCCGATTTCTTTTCTTCTTTGGGTGATTTTCTCTCCCATTTTCATCATATACAGACTCCTTTCGTGAATGTCTGTCTTTATGATAGCCTATGCTGTGCGATTGGGCAAGAAATTCTCGTGCGCAGGATGTCACACGGCGGTTTACATTCCCGCGGGAATCCCGGAATAGGTCTGTCACCCCCATCGTTCAGTGCGTTTTTCTCTCGTCGATGGTCGCTTTGATCTGCCCGTAGGTCACGCCGTATTTCTTGGCGATGTCGCGGGCATAGCTTTGACCGCAGGGCGGCGCCAGCGACACCTTATAGGAGCGCTGTCCGTTGTCAATGCCCGTAATCAGACTGGCCACGGCGCTGTCGGTCGGTTCGGACTGGTTGAGTTCGTCGAGATGCATCGCCAGATCGTGCATATGGGTATTGAAAATGGTGCGCGCGCCCAGATAATGCAGCGCCTTGACCACGTCCTTGGCGATATACAGACCTTCTTCAAAATTGGTGGTGGCGAGGGATTCGTTAAAGAGCAGCAGACTTCTGTCCGTCGCTTCGGAAAAAATTTCGCTCATGCGCTTGGATTCTTCCCCCAGTCGGCCGAGGTCAACCGTGCGGTTTTCATCGGCGGGGAAATGGGTGTAAATGCAGTCGGCGGGGGAGAGCATGCACCGCTTGGCGGGGACATACAGCCCCTGCTGCGCCATGAGGAAGATGAGTCCCACCGCCTGGGTAAAGGTGGTCTTGCCGCCGCGGTTGGGGCCGGTCATGATATAAATGCGGCGTTCGGCGCGGAAATCCACCGTGTTGAGTACGATGTCGAGCGGCTCGCCGTCCGCCTTTTTGAGTCCGAGTTTGAGGTTGTACAAGCCCTCCGCGTAGAATTCCCGGCGGCTTTCGGATAGGATTTCCGGCTTGCACATCGGAACGCCCGCCGCCGTCAGCTTTTCGATCAGCTCCGCCCAGCGCAGATAAAAGGTCAGTTCGGGGATGAGCGAGATGAGAGAATAGCCGCTCACGTCCACGTATTTCGCCAGCACATCGTTGAGCTTGCGCACCACGGGCTTGAGCATGTCGGTGATAATTTCGTTGAGATTGTTCATCAGGGGATTGCTCTCGCCGTCGCCCGATACATATACCTTCGCAAGCCCTGTCAGCACCGCCGCATTTTTGGAAGCAGCCTGCTTTGAGATGGAAAGAAGCCCGTTGCCCGCATTGGGTGCGTGAAACTTCATGGAGTCTGTATCGGTGCCGTCGTGCAGACCGTCCTTTGAGGCGGTAAATTCATAAAAATTGGAGAGCACGCCCACGCGGGTGTAGGGTTTGTTGTTGATGGAAACCACGCCTACCTCGACCGGAGAAAGAGAACGGTTGAGATTGACTCCCAAAGTGATACTTTTGATCTTGCTGGTGTCGTTTACCACACGCTTGATATCCTCTTTCAATGCCGGAAAACCGCTGTCGGCGTGTATGCTTCTCACCAACTCCAGCAGATTTTTCAGTCCTTCGGAATGTATTTCGCTGTTTTCCAGCGTGGTTTTGATACCGGTCACACAGTCGATGTAGGAATCCAGTTCGTTGAGGCGGTTGATGATCTGCCAGATGCTTGACGATTCCTTGTCACGCGCGTGCTTGTGCAGACTTTTGAGAAATTCAAGCTGTTCCAGAAGTTCCGTGATATTCTGACGGAGCGCCGGATGACGCAGGATGTCGTCGAACACATCCACGCGGTACTTCACGACACGCGCACTGGACGGCATCTGCCTGAGCATGGTGAAAATGATATTGCGGTCATATTCCTTTTTGGAAAGCCGCGAACAGAAAAGCTCCAGCGACAGGTCATTGCAGCTTTCGTCGCTAAGCTCCTTATACTCTCTCGGGCAGTCCGAAGGCCACATCAAACTGAAATCCGCCATTTTTTTATCTCCTTTCGCTATTGACAATGGGAGCCAAATGTTTGATAATAAAAGTTGAGCGCTCCCTGCGGTCGCTGAGTTGAGCGCTCCCTGCGGTCGCTGAGTTGAGCGCTCCCTGCGGTCGCTGAGTTGAGCGCTCCCTGCGGTCGCTGAGTTGAGCAGTGTAACTATGCAACTATTAACTATACAACTCAGCGAAGCGCTCAACTCAGCGAAGCGCCCAACTCAGCGAAGCGCTCAACTCAGCGAAGCGCCCAACTCAGTGAGCGAATGCGAACGCCCAACTCAGCGAAGCGCCCAACTCAGTGAGCGAATGCGAAGCGCTCAACTCAGCGAAGCGCCAACTCTATTATACAAATGATTAAAAAAATTGTCAATAATGCGTGTGTGAGAAATAAAGGAGTGGATGAGAAAATGCAGGACTGTATTTCGGTCAAACATTTAAAAGTATTTGCCTATCACGGGGTACTGCCGGAGGAAAACCGCAAGGGGCAGTATTTCTATCTGGACATCAACATATACGGCGACTTCATGCTGGCTTGCTATTCGGACGATGTGGCGCATACGATCAATTATGACGAGGTGTGCAACTGCGCCTACCGGGTGATGACAGAGAACACCTACCACCTCATCGAGCGCGCGGCGCAGGCGGTGTGTAACGCGATCCTGATCGAATTTCCGCAGGCGGCGGAGGTGGAGGTCACGGTTTACAAGCCGAGCGCGCCCGTCAAATGCGACATCCAATATGCTGCCGTTACCATTTGCAGAGGAAGGGAGGGCGGCATATGAAAGCCATTCTCGGACTCGGCGGCAATATAGGCGATTCCCGGCAAAATCTCCGTCTGGCCCTCGATGCGCTTGATGCGCTCTGCGGTACGAAACTGCTGCGCACGTCGGGCTTTTATCTGACAGAGGCGGTGGAGGTCACAGCGCCGCAGCCGCCTTATCTCAACTGCGTGGCGGAGATCGAAACGTCGCTTTCTCCCAATGCCCTGTTAGGTGCGTGTCTGGGGATCGAATCGGTACTGGGGCGGGTGCGCGTGGGGTACAAATCCCCCCGCACGGTGGATATCGACCTGCTGCTTTATGAAAGGGTCACGATGGAGAGCGACGAACTGACGCTGCCGCATCCGCGCCTGCTGCACCGCGCCTTTGTGCTGGTGCCGCTGCATGAGCTGTTCCCCGACGGCACGGCGCTGGGACTGGCCTTTGCCCCGTCTCTCGCGGAGGTGGCCGACCAGAAGATCGTGAAGTGTGAAGCGTGAAATTGTAAAGTGGGAAGTGGGAAGTGGGAAGAATTTTGAAACTCTCCACTCCCCACTTTCTGATCACTAACCACTAACCACTAGCCACTAGCCACTGGTATCAACGTATCGTTGCCACATCATGCAGGAATTATTTATACAAAAAACTTGCAAATCAGGCGTGAGAGTGCTATAATCTAGTTTAAACAGCATAGAAGCTGTCAATTTTTCGTTTATTTGGAAATCAAAATCATTGAGATTGATACTAAGAGGAGTGTTTACCTTATGGAAGAAATCAAGGTTCAGTTGACCACTGCCCCCAAGCAGAAGCCCACCGATGAAACCAAGCTCGGCTTCGGCAAGATCTTCACCGATCATATGTTTGTCATGGATTACACCGACGGACACTGGCATGATCCCCGCATCGTCCCCTACGGCCCGCTCGATCTCACCCCCGCCTGCATGTGCCTGCACTACAGCCAGGAGGTTTTCGAGGGCATGAAGGCCTATCGCGGCGTGGACGGCAAGATCAGACTGTTCCGTCCCGACCAGAACTTTGCCCGTCTCAACAGCTCCAACGACCGTCTGAGCATCCCGCTGATCGACGAAGAACTGGCGGAGAAGGCGCTCGAAATGCTGGTTGACATCGACAGCGACTGGGTTCCCCACACCGACGGCGCTTCCCTCTACATCCGTCCCTTCATCATCGGCACCGAGGACGCGCTGGGCGCGCACACCTCCACCGAGTATAAGTTCATCATCATCATGAGCCCCTCCGGCTCCTATTATGCCGGCGGTCTGGCTCCCGTTAAGATTTATGTGGAGACCAAATATGTCCGTGCGGTCATCGGCGGCACAGGCTATGCCAAGACAGGCGGCAACTACGCGGCTTCCCTGAAGGCGCAGGACGTCGCGGCGGAGCAGGGTTACAGCCAGGTTCTGTGGCTCGACGGCGTAGAGCGCAAGTACATCGAGGAAGTCGGCGCCATGAACGTGTTCTTTGTGCTGAGCGATGAAATCGTTACTCCCATGCTGCGCGGCTCCATTCTCCCCGGCATCACCAGAAAGTCGGTCATCGAAGTGCTCAAGCACATGGGCTACAAGGTGTCCGAACGCCTGATTACCGTGGAAGAACTCATTGAGGCCAACAAGAAGGGCGAGTTCAAAGAAATGTTCGGCACAGGTACCGCCGCGGTCATCTCCCCGGTCGGTGAACTCAAGTGCGGCGACACCATCATCCCGATCAACAACGGCGAAATCGGTGAAATCTCCCAGATGCTTTACGACAAGATCACCGGTATGCAGTTCGGCAAGCTCCCCGATGAGTTCGGCTGGACGGTCGTAGTCAAATAAATGCGTAATGGTTCTTGATTCGGCGTGCGCTTTGTCTCGTTCTGCGTCTCTCCCTCCGAATCTGATTTGACTGACAATTCAAAATGCAATCCGCGATACGGCTTTTTGCAAAGGCTGTATCGCGGATTTTTTTCTTTAAACATTCTGTTAAGATTGATGAAATTCGATATATTTTTATTGACATTCGGATATATGTATGGTATTATTCGTTATATAAGATGACTTTTAGACATTTGTGAAACGGAGGTATGACGGTGAAAAAGGTGGCTGTTGGAATCCTATACAGTGTTCTGAGTGTATTCTGGCTGTATGTTTCTCTCGTGTTTACATCGGCGTGGTGGCTTGATAAGCCGGGGACATATGATTGGGAAGAGGATGCAATGTTTATTCCGATAGGATTCCTGATGTTTGGCTTTTGGATTATCAGCCTTGTCGTTTTGGTGTTTTGGCTAAAAAAGAAAAAGGAGTGAGTAAAACATGCCTCAAACAGCAAAAATAGCAACATTCACAAAAAAATACATCCTGCCTCCGCTGATGGGATTTGGCTCCGCTGTGGCGGGTATATTGGTGGAAATGGTGATAGGTACCTACGGCGACCAACTGTTTCCCTATGACGAGACGGCATGGTATGCGCCTGTGCAGGCGTTGATGGATCGGTTTATTCCGACAGACGCAGCGTTGTTTACCGTCTATCCCTTTTTCGTGTTGGCGCTGACGCTTGCCTGTGAAAGGTGGCAGGAAACGCACGCGCTGTCCGTGGCATCCGGTTCCTCTCACACCCGTGGAATGGCGATCTTCCGGCTGCTCTTTGGTCTGGGCGTAGTGGGCGTGATAGGCGGGATGGCTGTGCTGTCCTTCGCGGATTTTTCCTCTGCGCTCGCCCTTGCGTTGGGGGTTGTCACGATTATCATGGCGTACGGTTGGGGCGTGCTGCTTTCTTACCGTGTGCTGTTTCACTTCCTGCAATGGCTGGCGGGACGGGTGAAACATACCGATGTGCGCATCGCCAGACGGTGGGAACTGCTGCTTTCGCTGCCGTTTTTTATCCTTGTGTTCGCGGCGTGGTACTGGTTCGAGATGAGCTAATGACAGGAAGCGGCATGAGGTGACATGACAAATGAATCAAAAAATGAGAAAGATCCTTTTTCCCGTGCTGACGGGAGGCAACGGCGGCATACTGTCAGTGGGGAGAGAAAAAGAAAAAAGCATAGCGCAGCGCATAACCAGCGAGCGAATGCGAGCGTGGGAGTCCAGGGGGGTAGGCCCTCCTGGCAGGGGCCTGGGGGCAGTGCCACCAGCGGGGAGTGGGGCAGCGCCCCATAAGCACTAACTTAAAATTCATATAGCCAAAGCAAAACCAATATGCTAAAATATAATAGGGTGGTAAAAATGAACTTTGCAAAAGACGTATTG
>CADCNI010000033.1 GCA_902802795.1 uncultured Ruminococcus sp. | reverse complement strand
CGCGAGGGAGGAAATAGAGGTATGTTCCAGACCGTCCATCACCAGGCGGTCGTAAATTTCATCGGAATAGATAATCAGCCCGTTTTCCCGCGCGATCTGGGCGATCTCTTCCAGCAGTTCGCGGGGATAAAGTGCACCGGTGGGATTGTTGGGGTTGATGATGACAATGCCCTTGGTGCGGGGGGTGATTTTGGAGCGGATGTCGTCGAGATCGGGGTACCAGTCGGCACTCTCGTCGCAGATGTAATGCACCGCCGTGCCGCCTGCCAGCGTGACGGAAGCCGTCCAGAGCGGATAGTCCGGCGCAGGAACGAGCACTTCGTCGCCGCTGTCGAGCAACCCTTGCATCGACATGGTGATGAGTTCGCTCGCGCCGTTGCCCGTGTAGATATCGTCGGGCGTAACCCCTTCGATATGCTTGACATTGACACAGTAGTCCGCAATCGCCTGCCGTGCGGACAGCAGTCCCTTGGAGTCGGAATAGCCTTCGGTGGATGTAAGGTTGGACTTCATCGCGTTGATCACCTCATCCGGCGCACGGAAGCCGAAGGGCGCCGGGTTGCCGATGTTGAGCTTGAGAATGGTTTCTCCGTTGGCAATCATGCGGTTGGCCTCGTCCATGACAGGACCGCGGATATCGTAGCACACATTGTCGAGCTTGTGGGATTTATGGAATGTTTTCATTACCGATACCTTCTTAGATGTAAAAAATAGGGAAATATGGAGACTGTCAATGTTTTTCAATTATACCACAAGCGACCGGTCAAGTCAACTGCCTATCGCCGCGAAGAATTGACAGTTCTGTAAATTTATCCTTGTTTTCACAGAATGTTAAAAAAAGATAACAGTTCTGTAATATATGAACTTTTTCGCGATTTCTATGATATAATAGACTGTATTGAATACAGGGGGACATCCGTCGCGTTCAATATGTTGTGGATTTTGTGGCAACAGGCGGCAAATTTAGGCATATTTAGCGATTGAATTTACCGCGGCTTTTTGGTATAATGATTTAATAAAAACTTCTGTTATGCAGTTTGAATGATTTCGGAGAGTGACTTCTTTTGGCAAATATCAAGAGCGCAAAACGTATCGTCATCAAGGTGGGGACTTCCACGCTGACCTATGAAAACGGCAAGCCCAATATCCGTGGAATTGACAAGCTGTGCCGTGTCATCAGCGACCTGTGCAACAGCGGTCGCGAGATCGTTCTGGTAACGTCGGGTGCACTCGGTGTGGGCGTAGGTAAGCTGGGGCTGGAGGAACGCCCCAGGGATGTGGCCGGACGGCAGGCCATGGCAGCAGTCGGTCAGTGTGAACTGATGTTTTTGTATGATAAGCTCTTTGCCGAATACGGCATCAAGGTGGCGCAGGTGCTTCTCACACGCTATGACGTGGAAAACGAGCATCACCGCAGCAATGTCATCGAGTGCATGTCCGCGCTGCTCCAAATGTCGATTATCCCCATCGTCAACGAGAACGACACGGTCGCCATTGACGAGCTGACCGGCAACAATATCGGGGACAACGACAATCTCTCCGCTATCGTCGCCAATCTCGTCGGTGCGCAGTCGCTGGTTCTGATTACTGATATTGACGGATTGTATGACCGCAATCCCCGCGAGGACGAGTCGGCTGTGCAGATTCCCGTGGTGCTGGAAATCACCGACGCGCTCAAGGAAATGGCGGGCGGCTCCGGTTCCAAACGCGGCACCGGCGGCATGGTCACCAAACTGCAAGCGGCGCAGTACGCCTGTTCTTGCGGTATAGACACCTACATCGTGGGCAGCGACCCGCACAATCTCTACGACCTCATCGACGGCAAGGTGGTGGGAACCCATTTTGTTCCCTCCCGCGACAGTGTTTCTTCAGTGGTTAGTGATTAGCCGTTAGTCGTTAGATGTTAGCTGTTAGTGGTGAGTGATGAGTGGTCAGTGATACATTTCACATTTCACATTTCACATTTCACACTCTTTTAAAAGGAGAACGCAATGGATTTTAATAGAATGGGCAGCAATGCCAAGGCTGCCGAGAGAATGCTCGGCGTAGCGGATACCCATCTGAAAAACAAGGCGCTGGAGGCAATGGCTTGTGCGTTGGCAGAAAAGACGGACAAAATCATCGCCGCCAATGAGGTCGATCTGGAAAACGGCAGACAAAACCACATGTCCGAGAGTCTGCTCGACCGTCTGCGCCTGACGCCTGAGAGAATCGCGGGCATGGCGGACGGCATCCGGCAGGTGGCAGCGCTGGGCGACCCGATCGGAGAAATCATCGAGGGCAGTGTGCGTCCCAACGGTATGCGGATTCGCCGCGTGCGCGTGCCGCTCGGCGTGGTGGGCATCATCTTTGAGGCGCGCCCCAACGTCACCTCCGACGCGGCGGCGCTTTGTCTGAAATCGGGCAATGCCTGCATCCTGCGGGGCGGCAAAGAGGCCATTCATTCCAATACTGCCATTGCCGAAACGCTGCGGGAAGCGATCGCGTCAGCCGGCCTTCCGGCCGACTGCGTGCAGTTGGTCACCGATACCTCCCGTGAAAGCGCCAATCAGATGATGCGCATGAACGGGTATCTCGACGTGCTGATTCCCCGCGGCGGTGCGGGACTTATCCGCGCCGTGGTGGAGAATTCCACCGTCCCCGTGATCGAAACGGGCGTGGGCAACTGTCATGTGTATGTCGACGCGTCCGCCGATATCGACATGGCGGCCGATATCATTTACAACGCCAAAACCTCCCGCCCCAGCGTGTGCAACGCCATCGAAACGATTCTGGTGCATCGGAATATCGCTGAAAAGGCGCTGCCCGTCATCAAAGCCAGACTTGATGACAAGCAGGTGGAGCTTCGCGGCTGCGAACGCACACAGGCGATTCTGGGGGACAGTGTGATTCCCGCGACAGAGGAAGACTACGCAACCGAATTTCTGGACTACATACTGGCGTGCAGGGTCGTGGACTCCCTTGACGACGCCATTGATCATATCGCGCGCTATTCCACCGGTCACAGCGAGTGCATCGTGACCTCAGATTATTTCAGCGCCAAGAAATTTACCGCCTCCATAGACAGCGCGGCGGTTTACGTCAACTGCTCCACCCGTTTCACCGACGGCGGGGAGTTCGGTCTGGGCGCCGAGATCGGCATCTCCACCCAGAAGCTTCACGCGCGGGGACCGATGGGCATCCGACAGCTCACCAGTTCCAAGTTTATCATTCAGGGAGACGGTCAAATCAGATAACAGGGGGAATGACTTTCCGTGGCAAGCAATAACAATCAGAAGAACAATCCGAATCAGCCCCGCCGCAAAAGAAACAAGAAACCTGTCAAGCGTTACAGCGAAGAATACAGCAACCGTCCGAATCCGTACACCGGCTATTCGGCGGACGGCAATTATCACCCGGATGCGAAAAAGCGTCCTATGAGCGAAGCATCCGCCGTGCAGACTTCACCGGACGCAGAGGAAGCCAGACGCATGGCGGACGCGGTATGGCCGCCCGCGTCGGCGGGGTATGTGCCTCCGACGGTCAATATTCCCGCTCCCAAGTGGGCGACCGCCGAAACCGTGATAAATCAGCAGCTTCCCTCGCAGGCCAAGCAGGCCCCGCAGGAGCCTGTTCCCGCACCGCAGCCGGTTGACAACGTGCCGTCCTATCGTGGGCAGCCGGAACCGGAAGAGAATGTGCCCAAAGCAGAGAACGAAGCGCAACCTTCCTCTCAGCCGCCCCGTCGCAGCGGCAGTCACCGCAGAAAGCACACCGACAGGGAAGCGGCTAAGAAAGCCAAGACTGCCAAGATGGAAGCCAAAAAAGCCGCTCTTGATAAAATCGCGAAAGGAGTGGCGGCGCATTCCGTTTCGGAACAGATGATCGACGACATTTCATCCATGTCCGACGCGATCGAAAGCATGGCGAAAACCGAAAAAGGAAGAACGGCGGAAGGCGGCGTAAACTGGGACGAATTTTATGACGCGGCCTTTCCTCCCCGTGATACGGACGACCATAAGGAAAGCGGAAAGAAGGGCAAGGCAAAGCAGCGCGTGGATTTCGGAGAAGATATGCCGTCTGACGACGTTATGCCCGTCAAACCTGTGGTGCTGGGTGACGATGAACTGCTGCCATATGACAAGATTGCCAAGGAAAACGAGCAGGAGGCACGCGCCGCACAGGAAACGTCTCAGATGCAGGCGCCGTCGGATGCTTCCGCGGCGGCGGAAAACAGACCGCTTCATCCGTCTGACCTGATTCCCGTACTGGATTTCGACAAACCGACAGACAGTTCCGCCGATATGGTCGGAGATGTGATTGAAGACGTCAGCGCAGCGTCGATCGAAGAGATTCTGCAAGCCGTGGAGCGTGAAAAGCGTGAAGCGGCGGACAAGGCAAATGTTATCTGTAAAAGCACGGAATTCGCTGTCGGCGCAATGGCGTTTGACAGCGACCATTCGGATGGCTGGCATGAGATTACACCGCCGCCGGCGGATGAAGCTGCTTCCTCGGAAGAACCTGCGGAGGAAGAAGACAGTACGAGCGTTCTCTCCCGTCGGCTGCTGGAATCCTACATGGAACTGGAAAACCAGGAGAGAGAGGCGAACGACACTCCGTTATCGGATGAAACCGAAACGGAGGAGGAATTCATTCCGCAGGTAGATATCAACGCGCTTCTGCAAACGGAAAACAACGATGCCGCCGACGAGGATACTTCTGTACCGGAGGAAACCGAATCCGGCGTGGCGGAAGGGTCCGAACAGCCCTCTGACACGGCAGCGGAGTCTGCGCCGTCCGATGAACCGGCGGAGAGCAGCGTAACGGAGGTGGCTGTGACGCTGCCGGAAACATCCGACGATCCGTCCGAAGAATCATCTGAGGATGTTTCCGATGTGGTGTCAGTGGATATTGATATTTCCGAAATCGAAGATGAAATCTTTGCCGAGACCGAAGTGATTGCTCCCGAAGACCTTGAAAGCACACAGGAGGAAGAACCGGTCAGCGGTGAGGACGCGGTTAAGGAAAAAATAGAAAAATTGGTGGAAGCAGCTGAACTGGCCGAAGTGCTGCGGCAGGAAAGCGAGGATACGCTTCCGCAGGAAGAACAGCCCGACAATATCGACATATTCAGTCTCCAACTGCCTTCGGAAGACCTTTCCGTTACACCGGAAGTGACCCGGATCGACAATGAGGACGAAGTGGTCAAGCCGTATCAGCCGCGTGAAAAGACAGCGGCGGACGGCGAAAATGTATTTGAATCTGTACTGATTATAGACGACAATCAAAAGGTGCTTGACCCTGAAATCAGCAAGGGGCAGGACGACACACTTTATCTGCACGCCAAAGGCACCTCAGAAAATCCCACTGCCGTGTTTAAGCTGCCGGACGGCCCCATTGTACTGCCGCCCGACTTTGACGACGCGGATTTTCAGGAGCAATGGCTTGATGAAGACGAGGACGGTGACGAAATGGCATCACGTACCAAACGCGCACGCCGCAGAGTTTCCGCGTTTATCGGAGCGGTGGTAATCGTATTTGCTGCTCTTATTCTGGTAAGCGTAGTAAAAACCGTTGTGACAGGATTCAACAATTTGGGCGGCAGCGGCGAAAAGAAAACGGAATACACCGAATTTATCGCGCCTGTGGTGCTCAATGACCCCGCACCCTTTGAATCTATCGAAAAAGCGGACAATCAGATGTTGTTGGAAAGCGCTATCTGGCGCGTGCTTGATGAAATGAGAAAAACGGAAGGGTACGAATACAACTATGACGCGACCAAAAAGATCGTGATTGCCGCCGATCAGGTGGAGCAGGCCGGCAGGGAACTTTTTGGCAGCGAGGTACAGCTCAACAAAAATGTTCTGAGCGAATCGGATGGAAGTGCCATTTATTATTATGATACCATCGAAAACACCTTCCATATTTCGGAAGGCGGCGTTATGGGTCCCACTGCGGTCATTACCAAAATGGCGCAGAAGAGCGATCGTGTCACACTGGTTGTAGGGTATATCAGCCAGGAGGAAATGACGCTGACGTCTTCTGAAGAAGAACCGGAATGCTACAAATATATGGAATATGTTCTCACACTCAGGCCCAACGGTTCTTACTATATTCAGAGTATTCGGAATTATGCGGAGGAATAAGGAAATAGACCTATGACCGATCAGGTTGACCTCTGGTTTTCCTTATAGACAGGTTCTTGATAAACCATGATGTTTTTTATTAGATTGTTATTGTTTTGCCTTTCCTCCGTTGGGTGCTGGGAACTGCTGCGGCGTTATGCCGGCGTTCCCGTGGCATTTCTGCCGAGCCTGACGGTAGCGGTACAGACAGTGATTTTGTTCGGGGGCGGATTGCTCAATCTTCTGCCCGAATGTACGTTGCTGCTGTATATCGCGGGATTTCTGTTTCTGCTGGACTGTCTGCGCAGAGACAGAAATCCCGCTTTTCTGAAAGAGTATGCCAATGCGGGCATTCTCTTTCTTGCCGCCACGCTGCTTTTGTCTGTGTTCCTTTTGCGGGGGAAAGTGCTGACAGGCCTCGATGATTTTTCCCATTGGGGACTCATTGTGCGTCAGATGCTTCGTGAAAACCGCTACCCGAATTTTCGGGACGCGTACATCGAGTATCGCGAATATGTACCCGGCAGCGCCACATATCTGTATTTCTTCTCCCAACTGGTGGGGACGGATGAATGGATCTGGATGCTGGGGCAGACATATATGATGCTGACAACCGTTCTTCCCTTGTTTCTTCCTGTGGAAAAGCAACGGTTGGCGGCAGCGGCGGCGCTGCTGGCGGGCGTCCATTTCATTTTGATTTTCAACGGGGACATCACCCTCCTGCTGGTGGACACACTGCTTCCGCTGGTTGGAATGTGCGGGCTGCTGTATGCATTTCTCTGCTGTGACAAAAACAGCGGCATATGGGAATGGTGCTGGGCTGGCTGCTACATGGCGCAGATGCTTCTCATTAAAAATTCGGGGCTTTTCTTTGCCGCGCTGGTCGTTGTCTGTCTGCTGTGGCATGGAAGGAAAGACGCAAAAGGGCCGGGAGGACGGATTGCCTGCGCACTGTGTCCCTTTTTGACGCTTCTCCTGTGGCATAAGCACTGCCGTTTTGTGTTCGATGACGGCGGCATCTCCAAGCACGCCATGACCGTTGCGAATTATCGGGCTGTGTTTGCCGAAAAAAACGGTCAGCAATTGCGATTGATCTTTCATGTGCTGCTGCGAAAATCTCTGACAATGAAAGAAATGCTTCTTACCCTTGCCGCTGTGCTGCTGGTGGGAATGCTCACGATGATCTGGACAGGGAAAAGGGCAGAGCCCAACGGTAACGCAAAAAAGCCGGAACGGCCTTGCTGGTGGAACCGAGCAAGGCGTTGCGTCCGGCTGTTAGCGATTTCCACTGCTCTGTATGTGAGTTATCAGTTGTGTACGCTGGGAATGTATTGGTTCTCCATGCCGATGAATGAGGCGTATGAGGTATCGGGGTTTCCACGCTATACGCGCACGATTCTCATTGCCATCTGGTATCTGACTGCGTCACAGGCAATGATGCTGTTGTCCTGTGTCAAGGAGGACAAAGCGGCGGCCGTCATCATAGCGTCGCTATTCATCTTAGGGTCATGGGGACAGATGTACGCCTGTGAAGGCGGTGTCCGGCTTCCCGGAAGCCGCTATCTTCCATTACCGGTACGTGCGCAGCTTCAAGCGGCGGCAGAGCAATACGGCGTGGAGCCAGGAGCGTCTTATATCATTTTCGTGTCCCATGAGGATGTGAAGCTGGTGCGTTATATAGGAAAATACCTGTTTCTGAGCGAAGCGGTGGATGTGATTAACGTCAATGAAAAAACCGACCGAGAGCAATGGAATGCTGACTATATTTTCATTCTTGACAAAAGCAATCCCTTGATTGCGCAATGGGTACAGGAACATTATCCCGATCAGACAAACGAACAGGTGATTGTCACAGCCAACAGGCAAGGCGCTTGATCCGGATGATGCCGGATGACCGAAAATAGACAGCACTGCCCTGATGGGATATTCCTCCAAGGAAACTCCCATCAGGGCAGTTTTTTGGAATCAATGCAGGCAGAAAAATATTTTTTGATCATAAAAAATCCCCCGAGCGCATTTTCCATTGAGGAAAAACGTCCGGGGGATTGTATCATTTTTCAAACGTAGCGCGGAATCCATTCATCCCGCATTCCGAATGAGACTCAGCCTTCGTCGAATTCGCTGACGAGGGAGGAAACGGTCTGCTTCGCGTCGCCGTAGAGCATGACGGTGTTGTCGTTGGTAAAGAGCGGGTTCTCGATGCCGGAGAAGCCGGTACCCTTGCCGCGCTTGAGAACGAAGACCGTGCGTGCCTCGTAAGCGTTGATGATCGGCATGCCGTAGAGCGGGGAGGTTTCATCGTCCACAGCGGAGGGGTTGACAACGTCGTTCGCACCGATGACGATGGCCACGTCGGTGTTGCCCATCTGGGGATTCATCTCGTCGGCGGTCTTGAGCTGTTCATAAGGAACATTTGCCTCCGCGAGAAGCACGTTCATATGACCGGGCATTCTGCCTGCCACGGGGTGAATGGCGAAGTTGACTTCCGCGCCGTTGGCTTCGAGCTTGTCGGCGAGTTCCTTGACGGCGTGCTGTGCCTGTGCGACCGCCATGCCGTAGCCGGGAACGAATACCACCGAGCTGGCGGCTTCGAGAATGAGGTAAGCGTCTTCCACAGACATGGACTTGGGTTCTTTGTCGCTGCCTGCGCCCTTCTTGGCGGTCTTCGCGCCGAAGGAACCGAAGAGCAGGCTATAGAGGGTGCGGTTCATCGCCTTGCACATGATGAGTGTCAGAATCAAACCGGAGGTACCGACCAAGCAGCCGGAGACAACCAGCACGGAGTTGCTGATCGCCAGACCCGCGAACGCCGCCGCCAGACCGGAGAAAGCGTTCAAAAGGGAGATGATAACCGGCATATCGCCGCCGCCGATGCAGACCACCATGGTCAGACCGAGAATGAGATAAGCCACGGTGACGATAGCGATACCGATGAGGGCAAGCTTGGTGTTGGCGCCGCTGAAAGCGTAAAGACCCACGCCGACAAGACCGGCAATCGCGAGAATCGCGTTGACGACATTCTTGGCGGGGATAGCGACCGACTTCTTGAACATTTTGCCGGAGAGCTTGCCCCATGCCACGACAGAGCCGGTGAAGGCAATCGCGCCGATGGCGATGGTCAGACCGAGGGTCACGCCCGTAAAGGGATCGACGGAGGTGCTGGAATCATGGGTATCGTTGAGATACTGGGTCAGCGCCACGAGAAGCGAAGACAGACCGCCGAAGCCGTTGAACAGCGCGACGAGCTGGGGCATACCAGTCATTTCGACCTTCTTGGACCAGATCGCGCCGATGACGGAACCGATCAGCACGGCCGCCACGATGTAGAGATAGCCGTTGTACCGGAAATTGACGAGCGTGAAAGAATCTCTGACTTCTTTTTCCGCCAGAACGGTAACGACCGCGATCAGCATACCGACCGAGGAAAGAAGGTTGCCCTTGCGGGCGGTGTCCGCCTTGCCCAGCAGCTTGATGCCGCGGATGAACAGGACAGCGGAGACCATGTAAAGCGCAATAATCAAAACATTGGTAATTTCAGTGACGTTCATTATTGTTTCTTGTCCTCCTTCTTCTTGAACATACCGAGCATGCGGTCGGTGACGAGATAGCCGCCCACGACGTTAATGGTCGCGAACACGATGGCAAGAAATCCCATAATGGTGGCAATCCAGCCATGGCCGACGTGTACGGCAATGGCGGTCGCGGAGATCGCGCCGACGATGGTAACGCCCGAAATGGCGTTGGTGCCGGACATCAGCGGGGTGTGAAGCTGAGAGGGAACCTTGGAGATGAGTTCCACGCCCAGAAAGCCCGCGATAACGAAAACAAAAATCAAAAGCATGATTTCGCCGATGGCCATAGTTTAGTCCTCCTTAAAACGTTCGTGAATGATCTTGCCGCCTTGTGTGAGCAGGCAGCCTTTCATGATCTCGTCGCCCAGATTGACCTGGAATTCGCCGGCTTCCTTGTTGTAGAAGTGGGTGAGGAAAGCGGTGAAGTTGCCGGAGAGCATCTTGGAAGCATCGTAGGGAACCTGACGCTCGAGCAGATCGCCCGACATGATGATCACGCCGTTGTCGGTGATGACTTCCTCAAAGAGCTTGGAGCCTTCGACGTTGCCGCCCGTGGAACATGCCATATCCACCACGACGGAACCGGGCATCATGCGGTCGAGCACGTCCTTGCCGATGAGGCGGGGCGCTTTGCGGCCGAAGACCTTGGCAGTGGTGATGACGATGTTGGAGCGTTCGCAGACCTTGGCCTGACCCTCGCGCTGCTTGGCAATCTGTTCGGGGGTGAGTTCCTTGGCGTAGCCCTGTTCGGTCTGACCCATTTCGCCCAGATCAATCTTGACGAAGCTTGCGCCGAGGGACTTGACCTGTTCTTCGACGACGGGACGGGTGTCAAACGCGTCCACTCTCGCGCCGAGACGCTTGGCGGTAGCAATCGCCTGCAAGCCTGCCACGCCCACGCCGATGACGAAGACTCTCGCGGGGTTGATGGTACCCGAGGGAGTGACCATCATGGGCAGAATCTTGGGCAGACGCGCCGCCGCGTTGACAACCGCGACATAGCCCGCCAGAGAGGTCTGGGAGGACTGCACGTCCATCTTCTGCGCCAGGGTGGTTCTGGGAATCATTTCGAGCGAAACCGCCTGAATGCCCTTATCCGCAAATTCGTGGAGAAGTGTCTTCTCGTTGAAGGGATCGAGGTAGCTCAGGTGCAGCGTGTCGGGCTTCAGACCCTCCGCGCTGTCCGGCTTCATGATACGCAGCACGATCTCGCTGTCAGCGTAGCCCGCTTTTTCGTCGGGAATGATCTGTGCGCCGGCCTTTTCGTATGCCGCGTCGGTAAAGCCGCTCTTCACGCCCGCTCCGCTGACGACCTTAAAGGTAAAGCCCATTGCGCTGAGCTTTTTGATGTCGTCCGGAATCAGAGCCACGCGTGTCTCGCGGGGGTCCTTTTCACGACAAACCAATACTTTTTTCATGTGGGAAGCTCCTTTCATCTGAACAGCCATTTTCATGCAACAGACAAATTGTGAACGGAAAACCGATAGTTCACCGATTTACCGATACTGTCTTGCAATTTTACCATATTTTCAACTTGTTGTCAATATTATAAGAAGAAATAATGCAGCCCGCACACGTCAAAATTTCATAAATTTTCTACAATAGAATGTTCCGTTCATTGCGGATGTCATCATAAAACTGACATTTCCTAATATATATGGTAGAGAAAGGATTTCATTTTTGGGGACTTTCATGAATTTGTGAGGAGGTTCTCTTGCAAAGTGAAATCCATTTCTTTCTACTAAAATCATTTGACAAGGGTGTGCGAAGCATGGTACAGACGGAACGATGGAGCAGGGCGGCGAGGGTGCTGCGCGGACTGGTGCTGGTGCTGGCAGGTGCAATGCTGCTGTATATGGCAGGCTGCGGCAGCGCCGGCGGCGGAAGTACCAAAACGGCCCCCGAAGAGGGGCAGCGGACGGTTTACAGCGGGCTGCATTACGCGATGGTGCAGGGGCCGACGATTCACAGGCCGTCCGGCAGCGACGACCGGGAGTACGTGTTCATTCCGCTGACGCTGCGCAACCGCGGCAATACGATTGTGTTCAGCAGCTATGCCTGCGTGGAGGCTTACGCTGTGCCGGGCGGTATCGACTGCAAGGAAGGACAGAAAGAAGCGATACGCTTCGGCAAGGAAACCATCAAGGATTTCACCGTGTTCGACGGGATGCTTTACGCCGGACAGGATTTCGACGGATGGCTCGCCTTTGAGGTGCCGGTGGGGACACGGTCAGTTCATGTGGATTTTCACACCGGCTGTCCTGATGAGGAATGTCTCTCCTTCGACTGCCAGTTGTAATTGCAAAAATGTTAAAAAATCTAAAAAAAAATAAATGTATGGAAGAAAATTATTGAAATTTACAAATGGGTGTGCTATAATGTTCAACAAACGGTGTTATATATGGTTGAAATCCTCATAAAATATAGGTAACAGTCAGCCGTTTAAATTTTTTACAGCAAACGCGAATTGAAAAGAGGTAGTTTAAATTGAAGCAGCTTTCCAAATACCCCGCCGATAAGATCAAGAATATTGTCGTCACAGGTCACGGCAACGCCGGCAAGACCTCGCTGGTCGAGGCGATGCTTTTCATCTCCGGCGCGACCGACAGAATGGGCAAGACCTCCGACGGCACGGCGGTGTGCGATTTTGACCCCGAAGAAATCAAGCGCAAATGCTCGGTTTCCGCCGCGGTGGCTCCCGTGGAATGGAAGAACGTCAAGTTCAACATGATCGACGTTCCGGGACTCTTCGACTTTGAAGGCGCGGTCGCCGAGGGCTTCCGTGCAGCGGATTGCGCGCTGATTACCATTTCGGGCAAATCGGGCGTGGCGGTTGGTTCCGAAAAGGCCTACGCCAGAGCCAACAAGGAGGGCATGGCGAAGATTATCTTTGTCAACAAGCTCAACTCCGAGAGCGCGGATTTCTATAAGGTGTTTGAGCAGCTCAAAACTGCCTTTGGCCCCACGGTCAGCCCGATTGTGGTGCCTCACATGAACGGTCATCAGGTGGATTGCTATATCAACCTGCTCGAATACAAGGCCTACCGCTACAACGGCACCAAGGCGGAGGAAGTTCCTATGCCCGATATGGGACACCGTCTGGAGGGTCTGCGCACCGCTATCAGCGAAGCCATTGCCGAGACGGACGATGAACTCATGGAGAAGTATTTCTCCGGTGAGGACTTCACCCCTGAAGAATACATTCTGGGTCTGACACAGGGCGTTCGTTCAGGCAGCATCACGCCGGTGTACTGCGGCGCGACCGCCACGGGCGAAGGCGTCGATCAGCTTATGAACGGCATGAGCTGGCTGGTTCCCTCGGCGGCGGATTCCACCCCCGAAGTCGGCGCGGACGCGAACGGCGCCCCTGTGGAACTGGCTGTCAGCGACAGCGCGCTTCCCGCGGCGGTCATTTTCAAGACGGTAGCCGACCCGTTTGTCGGCAAGCTGTCCTACTTCAAGGTTGTCACGGGCAAAATCACCCCCGACAGCATGCTCATGAATATGCGCACCGGCAGCACCGACAAGATCGGCAAGCTGTATATCCCCTTCGGCAAAAAGCAGATCGACGCGGACTGCATCGGCGCGGGCGATATCGGCGCGGTGGCGAAACTCTCCGGCGCGGTGACGGGCGACACGCTCTGTGCGCCCGCACGTCCCGTCACGCTCGACGGCGTAAGTTATCCCGCTCCCTCGCTTTCCATGGCGGTGCTTCCCGTCAACAAGGGCGACGAGGAAAAGATCGCGCAGGGTCTGATTCGTCTGTCGGAGGAGGATCCCTCCATGCATTTCGGCACCAACACCGAAACCAACCAGATGATCGTCAGCGGTCAGGGCGAGCAGCACATTGATGTGATTATCTCCAAACTCAAGAATAAATTCGGCACCGACGCGAAGGTCGAAAAGCCCCGCATTGCCTACCGCGAAACCATCCGCGGCAAGGTGGAGATCCAGGGTCGCTACAAGAAGCAGTCGGGCGGTCACGGTCAGTTCGGCGACGTGTGGATCCGCTTTGAGCCGTGCGACAAAGACGGTCTGGAATTTGCCGAGGAAGTCGTGGGCGGCGCTGTGCCGAAGAACTTCTTCCCGGCGGTCGAAAAGGGCTTGCAGGACTGCATGAAGACCGGTTCCCTCGCGGGCTATCCGATGGTCGGCGTGAAGGCGACTCTGTATGACGGCTCCTATCATCCGGTGGACTCGTCCGAAATGTCCTTCAAGACGGCGGCTTCCCTCGCCTTTAAGAACGGCATTCCCAAGGCCAGCCCCGTGCTGCTCGAGCCTGTCGGAGAACTGCACGCCTATGTCCCCAACGACAACATGGGTGACGTGATGGGCGAACTCAACAAGCGCCGCGGACGCGTGCTGGGCATGAACTCGGCGACGGACGGTTTGCAGGAGCTGATCGCGGAGGTTCCCGAAGGCGAGATGGCGGACTTCGCCACCTATATGCGCCAGACCACGCGCGGCAGAGGCTATTTCACCTTTGACTTTGCGCGCTACGAGGAAGCGCCTTTTGCGGTGTTGCAGGAACTGACCAAGGATAAGGAATAATACAAATCACCCCCCCCCATACAGAAAATGCTTTGTCAAATTCTGTATGGGGGTTTATGTGTGAGAGCGGAACATCAATGTCACCGACTGAGGGAAGTTTTGCCCCCAAAAATCATTTTAAGAAGCAGATTTATCGTAAAATTTTATATTGTATTTTACGATAAATCAGTATATAATAGAGTTGACAGCGATCATAAAAAGGGAGTGCATGGTATGCCAAACATCAGACCGATATCGGATTTACGGAATTATCCCGCGGTATTGCAGGAGGTTGCCGTCGGTTCGCCGGTGTATCTGACCAAAAACGGACGGGGACGTTATGCGATTATAGCCATTGACGAATACGAGAATTTTGAGAGGACAAAAGCAGAACTTCAATTGATGTTTGAACTGGAAAAGGGCAGAAAGACCGGAGAAGAAAAAGGCTGGCTTTCAGAGGACGAGGTAAGAGCACATTTCGGAGCGAAAAAAAATGGCAAATAACATATATTACTCGCCCCAAGCTTTGTCTGATTTAGATGAAATCCGGGTTTATATTACCGAATGATAATATCTTAAAGAAGCAAATATGCCATTACAAAAATCACCCCCGCCGCGCCTCGGAATTTTAATGAAAAATTCCGAAAGCGCGGCGGGGGTTTCGGTATTGGTGGGACGTCATTTCAAAAAAGCATTATCCTTTCAGGCGGAAACCGTCCTTGCTGTTGCCGACAATTTCAATGGTGCCGGAGGTAGAAGCCTGGGGGGAAATGCGCACCCGCTGGACAATGGAATGGGTCTTGCCGTCGGCGGTCTCCACGTCAAACGCGGCTTCCCATTCGTATTCGCCGCCGTTCAGACCGACGTTGCCGAAATCCTGTGGTACCAGATTAAAGACGGTGGACTCATAGCACTTGATGAGCGTGCCGTCCGCGTGGATGGACCCTTGGCTGGAAGCAATCTCCCCCGAACGGTAAACCGCGCAGGAGATAGATTGCCATTCTTCCTCCGAGGAATTGACAACGCGGAGTGTGGTCTGCTGCTCCGCTTCCGCTTCCTCCGCGCCGTACGTTTCGGTTGGTGTGGGATAGAGCGTGGCGTCCAGCCCTGTCTTCTGAATCAGGGAATGAAGCACCCGGACATTCTGACCGCAGTCTTTGATATCCTGTCCGAAATATTGGGAAGCGACTTCTGTCGTGACGGTATGGGTGATATGGCTGCCGTTCATGGTGTAGTCAAAGGTCACTTCGTCCAGATTGCCGATCAGACCGAGCAGGACATAGCCGAGGGAATTCATGTCGCTCTCGATAGTGTCAAGCTGCTTTTCATGCACAGGCTCGGACAGCTTGATAACCCACGCATACGGACGCTGGCCGGTTTGCAGCTCGTTGGTATAATGTCCGATATACGCGCTGAGATTGAGCGCGTCGGCGGTTCTGGCGTTATCGGACATACTGCCCATGTATTCGTGCCGCGTCTCATAGAGAGATGATACATAGGAGGAAATAGTGACTCCTTCCGCCCAGATGACGCGGTTGTTGAGGTAAATCTGACGCACCGTGCCTTTCGCCGTATAATGCGCGCGGAATTCGCCGGGATGCAGCGGGCTGGCAAGTACGGCACGGGTATAGGCGTACACACCGCCGTCCACTTCTTCAAACGTCACCTTGGAGATGCCGTGTGCGCTGTCCACGGGGGAGCCGTCCAGCACGATATCGCTGCCCGACACCTGCACATGATAGGCGATCCAGTCGCCGTAGAGGGGGTCGCCGATGACAAAGAGCCGCAGCCCTAAGATGGCGAGCGCCACCGCAACCGCCCCGGCGAGGCTGCCGAGGATGATTTTCAGATTGCGCCGCTTGTTTTTGCGCAGAAAGTCGATTTCCTTTTTGGCTGATGCGGGTTCTCCGGCGGCGGGTTCCACCTGCGGATTTTTCATGGAGGCGAGAATGGCGGCACAGTCGGCGCAGCCGGCATTGTGGGCTTCAATCTCGCGGTTGGTGACTTCATTGGTCAGCCCGTCGATGTAGGAGGGGAATAAATCGCGAATCACTTCGCAGGGGATGGTTTTGTTGTCACTCATCATCAATCCGTTCCTTTCTTTGTGGGAAGTTTGTTTTCGTTGGTTTTGCCGTTTTCGGCGGTTTTGCCGTTTTCGGCGGGGAGAAGCGTGTCTCTCAGTTTTTCCTTGCCACGGTAGAATGTCACGCGCGCCCAGTTTTCGGTCTTGCCCTGTACCTCTCCGATTTCGCGGAAGGACAGCCCGCCGAAAACCCGCAGATACATGATCTCGCGGTAGGGTTCGGGCAGCGCGTGCAGCGTTTTGAGAAGCTCCATGCGCCCCATGGCGTCCAGCGCGTCGGATTCGGCGGAACGGGTGGGAATCACCTGTTCCTCGATGTCTTCCAGCGGCGGATGCTTGCGGCGATAGGTGAGCAGCACATTCTTGGCAATGGCGCATAACCATGTGGAAAGCGCGCAGCTTTCATCATATTTGTCGCTTGTGCGGATCGCCTGATAAAAGGTTTCCTGCGTCAGTTCCTCCGCCAAATCACTGTCGCGCGTCAGTGACAGCAGATATTTATAGATGATCTGCGCGTAGTGCCGGTATTTCTTCTCAATCTCGTCCACAGGCTTCATGCAATCACCACCAATACAATTCGTAATGCGTAATTCGTAATTCGTAAATCGGAATGTGTAACTCGTGTCTGCTCCGTTTTGTTCATTCCATATCGTTAATGCAGGAGATTTGGGATTCGTTACAGGGATTTCAAAAAATATAGTAAGGCACTGGAGAAGCGCAGGAATACTTGGTGTATTCCAAGCTTTGACAACGAAGTCAGAGCCGAAAAAGACAAGTCAGATTGTTCAGATTATTTTTGAACAGTGCCTAAAATATATAAAAAAAATTTGCGCCTGTCAAGTGACGGAATTTGAATCTGAAAAAAAATAAAAAAATGTTACCTTTTCCACTCTCGCTGCGTGTATTATATGTAAGGAATCGCTGAGGCATTTGGCGATTCCGGAAGGAGGACGTGAAATGAAAAAAAATGGATTCGTCAGCACATTTGACCGTCTGAAAAATGGACGGAGGCACAGGACGGAGGGCGAACGCGGGCATCATTACAGGCGATTCATGTGTTTTGCGGCGGCGGCACTGGTGATTGCCCTGCTCGCTGCCTCCCCGCAGGTGCGGACGATGCTCTGCGCGGCGGGCGAAACGCTGGGGCGTCTCACGGGCATCCGCATCGAAAGCTCCCGTGACGGGCTGGAAGTAGTGGATTACGGGTATGAACGCGTGGCGGTGCGTAAAACCATCAGCCCTGTGAACAAGAGCGTGACGATCGGGGATTTTGCGCTGGAATGGCAGGATCTGATCTGGCAGAGTACATTATCCGATGCGTATTCTGATTTTTCGGAAACCTTCCTGCTGCCTGTAAAAGTCAGTTATCAGGGCGACAGGGAAACATACGGAGACTATCTGCCGCCGTATCAGTTGCAATTCAACGTCGTCGGGTATAAGGATAACAAAAAAGTGGTCGAGTTTGCATTCCGGCACGCGGATTTATACAGTGAGATCGGTGATGAAATGTACCCTTACATGGACACGATAGAATATTATCCCACAAAATTCATCAACGGAAAGCATTCCCCGACGAATGCGTATCTGATGGGATATTACGGTGAAATCATTGATCTGGACACCGATCTGCTGGCGGATCATTATAAACAATACCGGCAGGCTTTCTATGATGTCAACGACTTTGTATATGGAGATGTGAAGGATTTTGAATTAGGTTATTCGCTTTCCCCAGATGATACATTTTGGGATGACGGTTCGGATCCCGAAATAGATGTGATGCCTGACCCATGCAAAAGCTGGAATGAGGGTGCAAAAAACGTCTGTAAGCAGTTGATCCGCGAAAGCGACAGAATGAGCAAAGCGGAAAGAGCGGAGGCGCTGGAAAATGACTTTGCCCTATATTATGATTCTGACGGCTGGTCGGCTTATTCCTCCGCAGATAACTTCACGGGATATGCGGTCATCTCCGCCTTGCATCCCGACAGATTTGAGATTACGACAGCGGAGCTTTCCACCTATACCGCGACGGGCTATGAGGTCGTGAAGACCAGTACCTATTATCCAACGGACACGGTGTATGACAGCTTTGTCAACCGATTCGTGGTCAAATGGAAGGATATGCAAAAGGCGGACTACCGGGTGGTCAACAGGGACTATACCGACCGCCTCAAAAAAGAAACGCCTGCCGCAGCCGAGGCGCTCAGCGGATATACACCCGTGGCATTTCGCCATGTCGGATAGTTGACATACAGGCGATTGTAAAACAAAAGAGAAAAAGAAGAAAAGCGAAGCGCAATTAGCGAGCGAATGCGAGCGTGGGAGTCGAGGGGGACTGGTCCTCCTCGCGGGTCAAGGGCAGCGCCCTTGTGGGGAGTGGGGCAAAGCCCCACGAGGTCGGCATAGCCGACCGAGCGAGACGCGCTTAGACTTGCGATAGGGATGGGCGAATACGGTAACAGCCCAATATCACCATTTGCCTTGCTCCAAACGGAGAAAAAAGAACCCCTTTTCCATTGATCAAACCCCGAATTTACGCCGTTTTTCAACTTTTACAATCACTGTCCACAACTTAGGGAAATAAACTCCCTCCGTCACGCCTGCGGCGTGCCACCTCCCTCAGAGAGGGAGGCGAAAAATGGCTCCCCTAGGTGGGCGCCAGCCCACCGTCGTCCTCCGCCTTGCCCTGCACTCACCATCATCGCCTCCTTTTGTCTCCCTGATTATTTGGATTGCTATAAGTTGTGGATAGTGCTTTTACAATCGGTGATTGATTGACAGGCAAGGAGAAAAACAAATGACAAATCAGGAAGCGATAGAAAAATACGCCGATCTGGTGCATTACATTGCCCTGAACCGGACGAGCCAGCCGTCGGACGCGGATGACGTCTTTCAGGAGGTATTTTTCAGATACATACAAAAAAGTCCGAAATTCAAGGATGACGAACATGGCAAGGCCTGGTTCATCCGGGTCACGATCAACGTCTGCAACAGTATGTTCCGGCAGGTGCAGAAGCAAATGAAGAACGAGCAGGAGATCGAAACGGCGGAGGATGTGCCGTCTGACACGGACTTTGCCGCCGAACTGGAGCAGAAGGAGTCGCTGACGGCGCTTCTCAACCGCTTAAAGCCGAGGTACCGCGAGGTGCTGCTGCTGCGGTTTGACTGCGGCTATCCGATCAAGGTGATAGCGAAATTGACAGGGGAAAATGAGGGAACGATAAAGACGCTGCTCATGCGGGGAAAAAAGCAGCTAAAAAAACTCATGACGAAGGGAGACGATATGCATGAGTGAGCACAGAATGATTGATTTTATCAAGGAGAAAAACCGACTGCTCGACGGGCAGGCGCATGCGGAGGAATCTGACGGGGGAATCAAGCCGACGGCTTTGGCGCTGCGCGACTATCACGCGCCGGAAGAGCTGAAGCGCAGGACGCTCGAAGAAATGGAAAAAAGGAGCGAGGAAAAGAGGGAACGGCAGCGCCGACGCGACAAGACCGCCAGGCGCATGATCGCCACCGCCGCGATCATTGCCATCCTGCTGGCGGCCACGCCGTTGGGCGGAATGGTGGTCAGCGCGGCGGAGGAACTGTTCGGAAAGTTTTTCGGAACATATGTTTCCCGTGAGGTGGAAGCCAAGGGAAATTGCTACACGGAATTTGTGCCGGTGGATTATCACAATGGAGATGCCGCTGTGATGCTGAAAATCGGCGATCTCGATCAGTATGTGAACATAGACGATTTTGAGTTTGAATTCGGCGATATCATGGTTTGTGAGGATGTTGGAATTGACGGTAACAGCGAGTGGGGCGAGAATGATGAACCGATCAGCTCCTATGATGCGATACTCGGAAGCCATTTCCTGATGCCTGTCCGTGTCACTCACCACGGCAGCAAGCGTATCTACGGCGGATATATGCCGGGATTCGAGCTGGATATTACGGTTGCAGGCTATAAGGACGGGGAGAAGGCAGTCGAATTTGAATTAAGGAACGACGGTCTTTACAGTGAGGAGGGGGACGAGATCTACCCCGTTAAGAGCGGCGGCGATTATGCGACCTTTGCTTATCCCACCCACTTTATCAACGGAAAACCGACCCCTAAAAACAGCTTTTTGTTCAAGTACAACGGTATAGATTTTTCTTATATCAATCTGGATTTGCTCATGGAGCATTACAAGGCGTTTGTCGAAGCGGATGAGCAAATGAGGGATTACATCTGGGGCAACAATGACTGGTATCCCGAAGAAAAAAAGCAACGCGAGAAAGAACTGGCGGCGCTCGATCATCTGAGCGAAAAAGAATTACAGGAAATCAGACGTTCATTGGAAGAATATGCCCCTTCCGGTATCTCACCGTTTGAGGCAGTGATGGCGATTCAGCCCGACAAATATGTGGTTACTTCCCTGTCATTGTGCGCGGAAAAACCGTCCGGCTTTTATGTGTCGGAAGAAAGCGATCCCGAAACGACCACCACCGGCTACGGCATTTACAAAGAACGGTTTTACGTCAACTGGAAGAACACGCAGTTTGTATGGTATTATATCGTCAACCAGGATTACGAGAAGGAATGGAAAAATGCCGAATTCATGGAGGAATACGGGGAACCGAAAGCATGGGAGCCTGTTCCGTTTTACGATATAGATGACAGCAGCGGCAGAAAGAAGTAATCGGTTTTTCACAAAAAAACAAAGACCTGTTTCTGTGTGGACACAGGAACGGGTCTTTGCGGCTTTTTTACGTATTTATTGTTTCTCTGACGCGTCGTCGAATAATCCGCTTTCCATGCCCAACCGGATAAATTCGGTGTCCCGTATCTGCCACGGTTGGGTGAGCAGCGCATCGTTAGTGCGGACGATTTCTTCCGGCGTTTCCCAGACAGGGTAGAAGCCCTTGGCAATCTCGCTTTCGGTCATGTGGGTGGCGACCGTTTCCTCCTCCACGCGGCAGAAGTAGAAATAGCTGTGACAGACATATTTCTGCCCCTTGCGGAATACATCCTCCCGTATTTCGAGTGTTTCACCGATTTCGCGCACGGAGTCAGGGCGTACCAGCAGTCCCGTTTCTTCCCGTACCTCGCGCAGCAAGGTTTCCAGATGACTCTCGCCGTTTTCCACGCCGCCGCCGGGAATCTTGTATTCTCCCGTGCCGCTGCGCTGCATGGCCATCCTGCCGTCGCGCAGAATGACCGCGCGAACGGTATGTTTTTCCGTCACGGGCATATCGTCCGTGTAGTCTTTGAGATCGAGTGTGAGCAGTCTTTTCATCCGGCGTCAACCTCCCGATATGTAGGATGTGGTTATCTGTTGCGGCGGGCGCGTTCGGAACGGTCGCGGCTGCGGGAAGACAGTCCGCCGTAGCCGTCGTCCACATTGCGCTCGACATTGCCGCTGAATTTGCCGAAAATGGAGTCCTCCGACTCGTCAAAGAAGGGTTTGGTGCTGTTGGAAATGCCGGACCCCTGTCGGAAGAGGGAAGGATACTCATCCTCCTCGGAGGCGTTTTTTTGGGGTTCTCTGCCGCTTCCTGTTACAGATAGACTGCCGAAATCGGCAGGGTCAAGACTGCGGGAACCCATGGGAGCGGCGCTTGTGAAGATTTCCATATAATTGCCGCCTGTTCCTTTTCCCGCAGATGCCGAGGTGAAATAGTCGTCGCTGTCGTCACTGATGGTGTATTCCTCTCCCGGCTTGGTGTAAAATCCGTCGTCGTTGTTCCCCGCGTATTTATCGTAGTCGTCGTACTTGTCATACGCGTCGTAATCGTCGTAGCTGTCTGCGGGAATGCGAGGATGGCGGGGGGTTATTGGCTTTATGGGTTTACGCGGCGGACCGCTGTTGTCATAGTCACTTTGCGGGGACTCTGCTTTTGCAAAGAGGCCGCCTTCTATGCCGTATTTCTTCATGCAGACAATGTAACCTACCAATACGCCGGCGCCAAAGATCACCAGAGCCCCGAACAGCACTCCGGCGACTTTCCCGCTGCCTGCTGCGGTGCCTGTGGTACGGGTCACGGTGCCGATGTTCTTGCCTACCACAAACTGGGAGGAAACATCCTCGGTTTCAGAGGAGGTCGTGCCGCCGATGTCATCGTTAATGCGGATGATCTCGATGGTTTTGTCGTAGATGGGCGTCCAGGTGATGTTCTTGCCTTTGCTATTGTAGGCGTGATCGACTGTCGCCTTGATCTTGGTGGTGGTATCCGGCGCGTTTTCCAGCACCGTGAAATTAATGGTGATGGCCTCCGTGTTGCCGATGGGGGTCGGCGTATTGGTGCCGGTCGGGTCAAAATAGGTCAGTGTGAGTTGTCCTCTGGAACCTGTGACCTTGTAGCCGTTCTGGTTGACAGGCGCGGCCAGTGCCAGCAGGTCTGCGTCGTATTCGATCTTAATGACCAGTTCTACATATCCGTTGGCGCTCTTAGTGACGATATCCAGTTCCACCGGACAGTTGCCGTTGTTCTGCACGCTTTCCGGCGGCGGTACGAGCGTCACGTCCAGGTCTACCGCCGCGAACGCGGTAAACCCGGAGCAATACACAAATCCGACGGAGAGCAGCATGACGATGGCCGCCATTCTTCGCAGCCTCCCCAAAAAGCTCGAATGCTTCATTATTCGTTCCCTTCACTTTCCTGTTCCGTTCTGATGTGCTGCTTACTATCCAATTTTGTTTATGCCAGATATTCTTTCACAACCGCTGCCAATTCGTCGGCCAGGCGGAGTATCTGGGCTTCGTCCTCCCCCTCGGTCATGACACGGATGAGCGGCTCGGTGCCGGATTCGCGAACAATCACGCGTCCGGTGCCTTTGAGTTCTTCTTCCGCAGCGCTGACAGCGTCGGTCAAGGGCTGACATGTTTTCCAGTTAGCCTTGCCTTCGGGCGTGACGCGCACGTTTATCATCGTCTGCGGGAAGGGCTTGACCAGATCGGTGCATTCGCTCAGCTTTCGTCCGCTTCTCATCAGCATGCCGCAGATCTGTACCGCCGTGAGCTGTCCGTCACCCGTGGTGCAGTAGTCGAGGAAGATGACGTGTCCCGACTGTTCACCGCCGAGGTTGTAACCGTTTTTCAGCATTTGCTCCAGCACATAACGGTCGCCCACCTTGGCGGCCACAAAATTCATGCCGCGTTCGGCGCAATATTTGCCAAAGCCCATATTGGTGAGAATGGTGCCGACAACAGCGTTGCCCTTGAGCGCGCCGCGTTCTTTCAGATCCTCGGCCATCAGCGCGAGGATGTAGTCGCCGTCCACCAGATTGCCGTTGTTGTCCACGGCAAGGCATCTGTCCGCGTCGCCGTCAAACGCGAAGCCCGCGTCAAAGCCGCCCTCCTTGACGATTTTCTGGAGGTTGCCGATGTGGGTGGAACCGCAGTTGTCGTTGATGTTCACGCCGTCCGGTTCACTGCAATAAATCTCAAACTTCGCGCCCAGCGTTTCAAAGAGCTTTGCGGCGCTGACGGAGGCGCTGCCGTTGGCGCAGTCGAGCGCGATACGCAGTCCATCGAGCTTTACATCCACGGTGGAAGCGACATGCGCCACATATTCGTCCACCGCATCAGTCTTGCGGGTGACCATGCCCACGTCGCCGCCGACAGGAACGGGAAGTTCCTGCGCCTTGTCCAGCACGATGGCTTCGATGCGGTTTTCCACTTCGTCGGGTAGCTTGTAGCCGGTGGAGGCGAAAATTTTAATTCCGTTGTATTCGCAGGGATTGTGTGACGCGGAGATCATAATGCCCGCGTCGGCTTGGTAGGTCGTGACCATGTAAGCAACGGCAGGGGTGGGAACCACACCCAGCAGAATGACATTGGCCCCTACCGAGCAAAGACCTGCCACCAACGCACCTTCCAGCATATCGCCCGATGCGCGGGTGTCTTTGCCGATCATCACGACGGGACGTTTACCGCCGTTGTCTTCCGACAGAACCAACGCCGCCGCGCGGCCGATCTGCATCGCAATCTCACAGGTGATTTCCGTATTGGCGACGCCTCTTGCGCCGTCTGTTCCAAATAATCTGCCCAATGTAATAACCTCCATGTTGCTTTTGTCGTATTGATAAATATGTTATAATATTATATCATGCTTGCGTCGTTTCGACAAGGGCTTACATTTAAATTTGTTATTTTGTTAATAAATTGATGAAATCCGAAAAATGAAGTTGTTATTTTTGCAGCCATTTCCGGCTGGTGGCCTCCATACCTAACGCTCCGAGCGGCGCGGTAAACAGTATCGCGATGACCGCCGCCGTCAGCACTGTCTCGCCGCAGGCGAGTCCCATCGAAAGCGGCACCGCTCCGATGGCGGCCTGCACGGTGGCTTTAGGCGTGTAGGCGATCATGCAGAACAACCGTTCCTTGACCGAAAGTTTCGTCCCCAGCAGACACAGCCACACACCGACCATGCGAAACACCAGCACCCCGCCGATCAGCAGAAGCATGATAAATCCCGCGCCGCGTGCGTATGGAAGGTTGACTGCCGCGCCTACCAGCACAAACAGCACCGTTTCCGCGCCGTTCCACAGCTTAGCGTACTGTCCGGCAAGCTGCGCTGCCTCTGTGGACGATCTCCGGCGCAGGGCCAGTCCCATGCCCATGACCGCCAGCAACCCGGAAAATCCAACAGCGCCTTGCGCGGGCAGAAGTTCCTCGGCGCTCACCAGCAGGAAAGAGACACTCAGCAGCAGGAGGGCTTTTACCGTGGCATTCCGCTTGGTTTTGCCGAAGAACCGCGCAAGCCCTTCACCGCAAAGCCATCCTGCCGCCACGCCCAGAAGAATGGAGGTAGGAATTCGCAGCAGTCCCACCGCGTCGAAGCTGCCGCCCGCCAGCAATCCAGTAAAGGAGGCAAACAGCACGATCACAAACACATCGTCCACCGAAGCACCCGCCAATATAAGTTGCGGCACGCCTTTTTTCACGCCAAGTCCCTCGTCCATCAGCCGTAGCATTTTCGGAACCACCACGGCAGGCGATACCGCTGCGATGACGGCTCCCATAACGGCAGCTTCGGACAGACTGAGATGCAGCAACGGTGGTGCGAGCAGCAGCATGCCGCCGATTTCGCAGCAGGCGGGGACAAAGCACATCAGCACAGCGGGACGGCCCACTTTTTTGAGGTCGGCAAGATCGAGATTCAGACCCGCGCGTGTGAGGATGATAATGAGAGCGATTCTGCGCAGGTCGGAGGAGATGGCCAGCACCGAAGGGTTGAGCAGGTCAAGCACATGCGGGCCGATGAGGATGCCCGCCAGAATCATCCCCACCAGACGGGGCAGCCGCAGTTTCCCGCATAGTTCGCCCAAAGCGGTACCGCACAGAAAAATCAACGCCAGACTCGATAACATAAAAAAATCTCCTTTCCGCAGGAGTCATTGTCCGAGAAAAAAAGCCAATGCTCCTGCGATCCAAAATCACAGAAGTCATCAGCTTATCAGTTATGATATAAGCGGTTTATGCCGGACGGAACAAAAAACGCCGACAAAGGGAGAACCTCATTCCCTATATTTACATAATACCACATACGGACTGCTTTTGCAAGGGAAATTTGCAAAATATTCGCGGGTGTGCTATACTATTTTCATCCCCACCAAAGGAGTGATGTCGGATGATTAAGAAAGGCCACATCGACGGCGGCAGAGGGTTTGACTTTGGCAAAACCAGCCGCGATTATGCCCGATACCGCGATATTTATCCGCAGGAATTTTATGAATGCCTGCTGCGTCACGGCATCGGCGCCAAAGGGCAGCATGTGCTGGATATCGGCACGGGAACCGGCGTGCTTCCCCGCAATATGTACCGATACGGCGCGCATTTTGTAGGCGCTGACATTGCCGCCCATCAGATCGAACAGGCAAAAGAACTGGCCGCCAAGGATAAAATGGACATCCCGTTTCTCTGCGCCCCCGCCGAACAGGTCGATTTTCCGGCCGGCAGCTTTGACGCGGTGACGGCCTGCCAGTGCTTCACCTACTTCGATCACGCCGCGCTCGCTCCCAAGCTGTACCGATTGCTGCAAAAGGACGGCCGATTGGCGGCGATGTATATGGCATGGCTGCCTTATGAGGACGCGATTGCGGGCGCCAGCGAGGAATTGGTGCTGCAATTCCATCCCGGTTGGACAGGCTGCGGCGAGACACGGCGCCCCATAGAGATACCGCCCGACTACGCGCCTTATTTCGAGATCAGCAGCGAAGAAATCTTTGACCTGCGCGTTCCCTTTACCCGTGAGACGTGGAACGGGCGCATGCGTTCCTGCCGCGGCATCGGCGCGTCGCTGTCCGATGAGGAGGTGGCACGCTTTGACCGTGAACACCGCGCACTGCTGGAACATATCGCGCCGGAGCATTTTGACGTGCTGCACTATGCCGCTGTGACGGTGCTGCGCAGAAAATAGCTTGCAAACCGTGCGCGCATACGCTATAATGAATAATAAAACAGAGACATCCTCTTATGCGGGATGAAAAGCGGAGGTTTCCCAATATGACAGACGAACTCAAAAATACCGACGGACTGTCGGCGGCTGAATTGACCCAAAAGGGTGACGCATATTATAACGGCGCCGACGGCACGGCGCAGGACTATGCCAAAGCGGCGGGCTATTACCGAATGGCCGCCGATCAGGGCGACGCGGCGGGACAGTGCGGACTCGGCACATGCTATCTTAAAGGACAGGGCGTGGGACAAAACGACAAGGAAGCGGCAAAGTATTTCACTCTTGCCGCCGATCAGGGCTATGCCCCCGCGCAGAATCTTCTGGGCGACTGCTTTATCAGCGGCAGAGGTGTGAAGCAGGACGACGCGCTCGCGGTCAAGTGCTACCGTATGGCCGCCGATCAGGGAGCGGCGCGCGCGCAGAACAATCTCGGACAGTGCTATGAATACGGCCGGGGTGTGGAGCAGAATTATGAGGAAGCAGTGAAATATTACCGTCTCGCCGCCCAGCAGGGCAACGCCGGAGGACAGCACGGACTCGGCTCCTGTTATTACCACGGCAATGGGGTAGAGCGGGACTTCACGGCGGCGGCGGCGTATTTCACGCTGGCGGCGGAACAGGGCTTTATCGTGGCGCAGAGCGATCTCGGCAACTGCTACTACAACGGCGAAGGCGTGGAACGCGACTATGAGGAAGCGGTCAAATATTTCACTCTTGCCGCCGACGAGGGATATGCCCCCGCGCAGTTCAATCTCGGACTGTGCTATGATCTCGGCAACGGCGTGAAGCAGGATGACGCGAAAGCCGCCGATTTTTACAAGCGTGCCGCCGATCTGGGGCATACGCTGGCGCAGTTCAATTACGCGAGCTGCTGTGACAACGGGCAGGGTGTGCCCAAGGACAGCACCGCCGCGGCGAAGTATTACCGTCTCGCCGCTGACCAGGGCTATGCCCCCGCGCAGAACAACTTCGGCAACTGCTGCAACAGCGGACACGGCGTGAAGCAGGATTTTGCCATGGCGGTCAAATATTTCCGCATGGCGGCGGCACAGGGCGACGCGGCGGCGCAGTATAATTTGGGCATCAACTATTATCTCGGCAACGGCGTGAAACGGGATTACAAAGAAGCAGTCAGATATTTCCGTCTGGCCGCCGACCAGGGACACGCGGGAGCGGTCAACAATCTCGGCGTGTGCTGCGAAAACGGCGAGGGCGTGCCGCAGGATTACGCCAGGGCCGCGCAATATTATCAGCGCGCGGCGGATATGGACGACGGTTCCGCTATCTATAACCTTGCTATCTGCTATGAAAAGGGAATGGGTTTGGAAAAGGACACAGCGAAAGCAATAGAGCTGTACCGTGACGCGCTGGCGCATGGCGTGGAAGAAGCCGGAGACGATCTCCGCCGCCTCCGCTGATTAGTGTGAAATGTGAAGTGTGAAGTGTGTTCCTTTCATTTTTGCAAACAATATAAAAAACAAAGAAGCAGGTGTTTTGAAAGCTTGTGGCGTTTTAAAGCACCTGCCCTTTTTTATGCGCGGTTGTGATTTTGAATCATTAACGGCTATCAGCTGTTATGAAGTGACCTTTGTCAAGAGGAAATAAATCACAAGACAAAATCACCTGTCAATCTGAGGACACATGGAAGGAGACCGGGGAAATAATAA
>CADCNI010000032.1 GCA_902802795.1 uncultured Ruminococcus sp. | reverse complement strand
GTGGAGTGATCTCTGCCGAATTCCTTGCCGATTTCCTCATAGGAGAGGTTGGTGACTTCGCGCACGACGTACATGGCTACCTGACGCGCCTGCGAAATCTGCGCCGCGCGTTTGGGCGATTTGATGTCCTTGGCGGTGACTTCAAAGGTGCGCGCCACTTCCTCAATGATGCGCTCGATGGTGATGGGCGTGGGCTGCACGTCGTTCATCACGTCGCGGATGGCGTTCTGCGCCATGGTCAGCGAGGGAAGCTCCTTGTCGAGCTGATAGGTGGCGTTGATGCGCTTGACCACGCCTTCGAGCTGACGGATGTTGGATTTCAGGCGCTCCGCGATGAATTCCGCGATTTCGTCGCTGATCTCCATGTTGCACTGCTTGGCCTTGCGCTTGATAATGGCGATTCTGGTTTCATAATCCGGCGGCTGGATGTCCGCGAGAAGACCCATCTCAAAACGGGAACGCAGACGGCTTTCCAGCGTTTGAATTTCACGGGGAGGACGGTCACTCGTCAGCACGATCTGCTTGTGCTCCTGGTGCAGGGTGTTGAAAGTATGGAAGAATTCTTCCTGCGTCTGCTCCTTGCCGCCGATGAACTGCACGTCGTCCACCATCAGCACGTCAATATAGCGGTATTTCTGATGAAATTCGTTCTGACGGCCTTTTCCGATGGCCTCGATGAGTTCGTTGGTGAACTGGTCGCCCTTTATGTATTTCACCTTTTTGTCGGGATATTTTTTGAGGACGGCGTTCTGAATGGCGAACAGAAGGTGCGTTTTGCCCATGCCGGAGGGTCCGTAGATGAACAGCGGATTGTAGGCGCCGCCCGGATTTTCCGCCACCGCCACGCTGGCCGCGTGCGCAAACCGGTTGGAGGAACCCACGATGAAGGTGTCAAAGGTGTATTCGTAATTGGACTGATCGAGCGAGGAATACATCTGGCCCTCTTCACCCTGACGGGGAGCGGAAGGGGCTTCGGGTTCTTTTTCGGCCTGCCTGTTTTCGTATTTTTTGATTTCCTCCTGCCAGCTTCCTTCCTTCACTTCTTCCGGCTGGGCTGCGGGGAGATTCACGCCCGGTAGCTGTTCGCCTTTGACGAGCAGACGGAGCTTGACTTCAAATCCGATGGTGTTGTAAACGGCGTTTTCGATTTTGGTACTGATGTGATTGTCCAGAATGACGTTTCTGTGAAGGGGAGAGGGGGCAATAATGATAATCTCGTTGCCGTTGATGAGATCGTAGGGAACCAGCGGCTCGATCCATACATTATAAATGATATCGTTGACCTGCTCTTTCAGTTTTTGGCATACATTATCCCAGAGTTGATTGATTTCCATAGTAATGACATATTTCCTTTCTGAAATCATAGATTTTCCACTTGTCTTATTATACCATCGAATTTTTGATACGACAATAGAATTTGACATAGGAATTTTGAGAAATGTAAAAGTAACTTTTGTGCAAAACTTATAGAAGCAGGAGGTGAGAAAAAAGGATAGAATATGAATATTATATATAAATTTAAGGTATAATTTTAGTTATTTTAACTATACTAAAATTATATTTTGTGGTATTCAACTGAGTTTTGCACAACCTGTTGAAAACAAAGAAGCCCGCCGGAACTTTTTTTGCTTAAAACAGGTATGGAAAATGAAATTTTGTATTGACATTTTCGGGTAAAATGCGCTATAATACATGAGTATGCTTTTGGTTTGAAAACCTGAAAGGGGGGTAACGCAATGGTAAGAACATACCAGCCGAAAAAGCGTCAGAGAAAGGTTGAGCACGGCTTCCGCAAGAGAATGTCTACCAGCAACGGCCGCAAGGTGCTGGCAAGACGCAGAGCAAAGGGCAGAAAGACGCTGACCTATTGATCGATTGATTTCTTTGACAAAGCCGCTGTTTCGGATTGTTTCTGTTTGAAAACGGAAACGGGCCGGAGGCGGAAACATTCGTGTCGCAGGCCTGCTGCCGCCGCGGCGGAGGCTTCGACACAAACAAGTTCATCATGCGTGTCGTTTTTTATCGAGTGATGTTCATTGCAGGGCCACTTTTTGCAAGTGGCCTTTGTTTTTAAAAAGGGAATGGTTGCACAATGGCAAAATATGCGGTCATCAAACAAAATTATGAATTTCGCCGCGCTTATCACAGGGGAAAAAGCTTTGTATCGCCTTATTTAGTGACATATTGCTTTAAAAAGAAATATGGTGGGATTAAAATCGGCATTACCTCCGGAAAGAAAATCGGTAAGGCTGTGGCACGTAACCGTACACGCCGTGTGATCAGAGAAGCATATCGCTCGCTTTATCCGGAGTTGCAGGGCAACTGGGATCTTGTGTTTGTGGCGCGCACTGCTACCGTCTACAAAAAAAGCACCGAAATCGCGTTGGTCATGAGGAAGCATCTGAAGGAGGCCGGCGTTCTCCGATGAAATCATTCTTTCTTTGGCTCATTCGGTTCTATCAAAAGACTATCTCCGCCAACACGCCTCCCCGCTGTAAATTTTATCCTACCTGCTCCCATTATACCTACACGGCCATCGAGCGGTTTGGTGTGGTGCGTGGCGCAGCGATGGGCGCATGGCGCATTTTGCGATGCAATCCTTGGAATCCGGGGGGCTATGACCCTGTTCCTGAAAAGAAAATTCAATACCGATCACATACCAAGAATGATAGCACCCATCATACGAGCAACGCGAATGAACATGAAAAATCAGCAGATTGAATCTTTATGCCGTTTTTTGTTTTTATGAATGTTTCTCTTTTGTTTGTTTTACCAATAATTGTATATTAAATGTAATTGGGCTATAGGTCAGTCTTGCTTTGAAATATTTCTAAAATTGAAAATTTAATAACAGGGGGAAGTTAATCAGAAAATGGATGCACTTTTTAACTTTATCGGTGAAATTTTCGGTTATGTATTGATGTTTTTCAACAACATTTTCGGAAATTTCGGCGTCGCGATCATTGCTTTTACCGTTTTCACCCGACTGCTCATGTTTCCGCTGACCATCAATCAGCAAAAAAGCATGGCGGGCATGCAGCGGCTTCAGCCGAAAATGAAGGAATTGCAGGAGCGGTATGGCAATGATAAGCAGCGGTACAATGAGGAAGTCCAGAAACTCTATGAACGCGAAGGGCAAAGTCCCACAGGCGGCTGTCTGCCGATGCTGATTCAGTTGCCGATCTTTTACGGCCTTTACCGCGCGATTTGTATGCCTATCACCTGCACGCTGCACCAAAATCTTACCGAGGGGGTGCTGGCGGAGGCAGTGAATCGTATCAAGACGCTGGGCGATGTTTATACCTCTACGACCAGCGCCTATTATTCGCAGATCAACGTGATCGAGGCGGTCAGAAATATCGGCGGCAATTATGCGAAGTATGGTTTTACCGCAGCCGAGGCCGAAGCGCTTGCTCCGATCTATGAGCTGAGCAAGGGCTTTAATTTTCTTGGCATTGACTTGCTCTCCATTGCAAAGTTCTGGAATCCCGCCATTATCCTGACATTCGTGGTGTTTATCGCCAGCGCGGGCGGCATGTTCATCTCCAACAAGATCAACGGTACCGCCAGCCAGCCCCAGATGAACGGATGCAGCCCGAATATGATGGGCGTGTCCATGGGTCTGATGTCCGCGTCGATTTCTCTGTCGGTTCCTTCGGCTATGGCGCTGTATTGGTCCTGCTCCAGCCTGATCGCTCCTTTGCAGAGCTGGGTTGTTCACAAGTATTACAATGCGGCGATTCTCAACGCCAAGGCGGAAGCGCAGAGACACGCCAAGATTGAATTGGAAGAAGAAGAAGTGATCCGGTCTGTGAATGCCGCGAAAGGCGTGAGAAAGTTCGCTCCGGTTTATTCGATTTCCGAACCGGAGAAGCCATCTGTTAAGGAATCGCTAAGCAACTCGCAGAAGCCGAAAAACAGCGGGAAAAAGAAAAAGAACGCTGCCGGACAGAATAAAAAGTCCTCGTCGGATTATCAGGGAAAAAAGAAAAAATAAATCGTTTATCTAATGAATACGAAGTCTTGTTTGAATGAAAGGAAGTTTCTGAAATGAAGGAAATTACAGTCACCGGCGCTACCGTAGAAGAAGCGATTGCAAGCGCGTGCGAGCAGCTCGGCATTGACGTAGAAACCGCACAATATGAGGTGATTGAGCAGCCCCAGCCGAAGATTCTTGGCATTTTCGGCGGCGCGGACGCAAAGGTTCGGGTTTATGTAGAAGAATCAAAGAAGAAGACGCCCACCGAAGCGGCTGTTGATTATCTGACGGAGATTCTCACCGCCATGGGAGTGAAGAACCTGGAGATTACCGATGAAGCCACAGACGAACGCACAATACTCAATATTAATGGCGATGATGATGATCTGGGCGTTGTGATCGGACACAGAGGGGATACGCTCACCGCGCTGCAATATCTGGTAAGCTTGTGTGCCAATAATTGCTGCGACGAGTATTTCAAGGTTTCGCTGAATGTCAAGAATTTCAGAGAAAAGCGCGAAAAGACGCTCGAAACGGTTGCTTCCAAGACGGCCTACAAAGCGGTTAAGCTTCAGAAGAACATTGCGCTCGAGCCGATGACGCCCTATGAGCGCAGCATTATTCATACCGCTGTGCAGAGTATTGAAGGCGTGACAAGCTGGTCTGTCGGTGAAAATGAGAAGCGTCATGTGGTGATTGGCCCCGAAGGTCTTGATGAAGGGGCGGACGGTATGCCCGTGAAATACGCCAAGCTCAACAATTACAGAGATCGTGCTCCGCGCGGCGGTTATAACAGAAGCGGTCGAGGCGGTTACAACAAGGGCGGCTACGGTAAAGGCGGCCGCGGCGGTTACAGTAAGAGTGGCTACAACAGAGGCGGCTACCGCGACAGAAGCGGTTATCGCGATGACAACAGAAGTTACCGTGACAGAAGCAGCTATGACCGTTACAACAGTGAAAACCGTGCTCCCGCAGCGCCTAAAACCGATTATGAGAGCAGCTTCACCTATGGCAAGATCGAGTATCATTCGGACAACGAAGAATAATTGATTTTTTAATCAAACGGGTTAATCCCCGACCTGCAATTAACACAAGATGGCAGGTCGGGGATTTTTGTTTCACGTGAAACATGTTCTGGTGTGTCGCACTTATATGTTTCACGTGAAACATCAAAAATAAGAAGAAATTTCAGATAAATTCCCGTAAATCCGTTGCATTTGCCGTCTGATATGGTATAATAGAGTACAGACAAAATTGAAAGACAGAGAGGATGCAACAAAAGAATGGGGAATACAATTGCTGCCATCTCCACACCGCAGGCGGCAGGCGGCATCGGCATTGTCCGCATTTCAGGGCCGGAAGCTGCCGTTATTGCCGACCGCGTATTTCAGGCAGTGGACGGCCATAACCTGACCGAATCGGACGGATACAGAGCGCATTACGGTCATGTCGTGCAGGACGAAGAAGTGCTTGACGAGGCCATTGCTTTGGTGTTCCGCGCACCCAAAAGTTACACGGGCGAGGATGTGGTGGAGCTTTCCTGCCATGGCGGATTATATGTGGTTCGCCGCATACTGCGGGCTGTATTGGAAAACGGCGCGCGGCTGGCGGAAGCGGGAGAGTTTACCCGCCGTGCCTTTGAAAATGGGAAAATGTCGCTGACACAGGCAGAAGCGGTCATGGATATCATCAGCGCGCAGGGAAAACAAGCTGCACGCGCTGCCATATCAGCCAGAGAGGGCAGAATCGCGCAAAAAACAAACGCGCTGAAAACCGAAATTACAGGCTACGCCGCCCATCTGGCCGCGTGGGCAGATTATCCCGAAGAAGATTTGATTCCGGTGGATACGGAGCAGTTGTCCCATAATTTAGGGGAAACTATCGAAAAATTGAAAAAAATGATCAAAGAGGGCGACGCGGGGCGCGTCATTCGCGACGGCGTGGACACGGTCATTGTAGGAAAGCCGAATGTCGGCAAATCCACGCTGATGAACTGTCTGGCGGGATGCGAGCGCAGCATTGTCACCCATATTGCCGGAACCACGCGGGATATTGTCGAGGAAAAGGTCGTACTGGGAGACGTTATCCTCCGATTGGCGGATACGGCAGGCATACACGCAACGCAGGACCCGGTGGAGAGCATCGGAGTAGAGCGTGCGGTTAGCCGCATGGACAGCGCGGGGCTGGTGCTGGCGGTTTTTGATAATTCGCTTCCTCTGGACGAAGATGACCGACAACTGCTGCAAAGCTTGAGGGAAAGGACCTGTGTGGCGGTTATCAATAAAAATGATATGGATAACCAATTGGATATAGGAGAAGTACAGCAAAGCATACCAAAAGTCATCGATATTTCGGCCAAGGATGAAAGCGGCATTGACCGATTGGCGGAAGCGATTGCCGATTTGCTGGGGGTGGCGGAGCTGAATCCGGCGGACGGCATACTGTCGGGAGAACGGCAGTTGCAATGCGCCCGTCAATGCCTTGAAATGCTTCTGGAAGCGAAAAACGCGCTGGATATCGGATTTACCCTTGACGCGGTCAATGTATCCTTAGACGGCGCCGTAGCCTCGTTATTGGAGCTGACAGGGGAGAGGGTAACGGATGTTGTAACTGACGCGGTATTCCATCAGTTCTGCGTAGGAAAATGATGATAAAGGCGGTATAATAACATGGAATTTTTAGCGGATCGCTGTGATGTGGCGGTCATTGGCGCGGGACACGCGGGCATCGAGGCGTCGTTGGCTTCGGCCAGACTGGGGTGTAAGACCGTAGTATTTACCATCAATATGGACGCAGTAGGCAATCTGCCCTGCAATCCGTCCATCGGCGGCACGGCCAAGGGACATCTGGTGCGGGAAGTGGATGCGCTGGGCGGTGAAATGGGACGTGCGGCGGATGATACCTTTTTGCAGAGCCGTATGCTCAATCGCGGCAAAGGTCCCGCCGTTCACAGTCTGCGCGCGCAGATCGACAGACGAATGTATTCTTCCCGTGTCAAGCATACGTTGGAATTGCAGGATAATTTGAACTTAAAACAGGCGGAAATTACGGAAATTCGACCCGTTGAGGGGGAGTACGGCTGGGAGACAGTCACGAAAATGGGCGCTGTTTACCAATGCAAGTGTGTGATTCTGGCGACAGGTACTTATCTGGGCGGACGTATTTATGTCGGTGACGTCAGCTTTGAGGGTGGGCCGGATGGTATGTTTGCGGCTACTTCTCTTGGAAAATGCCTTCGTGCGATGGGCATTCCCTGCCGGCGCTTTAAAACAGGCACGCCGGCCCGTATTCACCGGCATTCCGTTGATTTCAGTCACTTGGAAGTGCAGGCGGGAGACGAAAGAATTACGCCTTTTTCCTATGATACTATGGAAAATCCTGACGCAAAGCTGGAAAATCGGGTAGTCTGTCACGTTACTTGGACGAATGAACAGACTAAAAAGGTGATTTTGGATAATATCCACCGCTCGCCCCTTTATAGCGGCAAAATCGACGGTATCGGCCCGCGTTATTGCCCCAGCATTGAGGATAAAATTGTCCGATTTTCGGAAAAAGAACGCCACCAGCTCTTTATTGAGCCGTGCGGACTAAATACGGAGGAAATGTATTTGCAGGGCGCCTCCTCTTCCTTGCCGGAGGACGTGCAGATCGCGCTTTATAAGACCATTCCCGGATTGGAAAATGTCCAAATCATGCGCACGGCTTATGCCATCGAATATGACTGCGTAGATCCGCAGGCGTTGCGGGCTACATTGGAGATGAAAGATTTTCCGGGCTTATACGGCGCGGGACAGTTCAACGGCAGTTCCGGTTACGAAGAAGCCGCCGCGCAGGGCATTGTCGCGGGTATTAATGCGGCGCTGAAAGTAAAAGGCGAAGAACCGCTGATTTTGGAGCGTTCCGGCAGCTATATCGGCACACTGATCGACGATCTGGTGACGAAAGGAGTATCCGACCCTTATCGCATGATGACCTCCCGCTCGGAATACCGCTTGATTCTCCGTCAGGATAACGCCGACGAGCGGTTAATGCCTATCGGACACCGTATAGGGCTGATTTCCGACGCGCAGTATAAAAAGTATCTGGCACGGCAGGCGATGAAAAAGGCGGAAATCAAGCGCGTTAAGGAAACCCGTATTCTGCCCACCGAAGAGGTCAACGCGATACTTGTTTCACGTGAAACAACGCCGATTACCACAGGAATCCGCTTGATTGAACTGCTCAAGCGTCCCGAATTGAACTACGAAGCACTGGCTCCGATTGATGAGACGCGTCCGCCCCTGCCGTATTATATCTTTGAACAAGTGGAAGTGGAGATTAAATATGAAGGCTATATCCGCCGCCAGCAGGCGATGATTGACGAGGCCAAGCGGCTGGAAATGCGGAAACTGCCACAAAATCTTGATTATAACGCTCTCACAGGGCTGCGTTTAGAGGCAATAGAGAAGCTTAATAAGGTCAAACCCGAAAACGTCGGACAAGCCTCCCGTATATCCGGTGTGAGTCCCGCAGATATCTCTGTCCTCCTGATCTGGCTGACAAAGCAGCGCCACACAGCGGAAAGTGGGGGGCAGGCATGATTGATTTTGAAGCAATGAGGCAAAAATCGGCTGCCTTTGATGTGAATTTGAGTGATCGACAGCTTGCTCAACTGGATTGTTACGCCGAAATGCTGGTGGATTGGAATACCCGTATGAATCTGACGGGGATTACCGACAGCGAAGGCATTATGACCCGTCATTTTGAGGATTCCCTGAGCCTGCTGGGCTATGCCAAGATTCCTGAAGGAGCAAAGGTCATTGACGTCGGGACTGGCGCGGGATTTCCGGGTATGGTTTTGAAAATCGCGCGTCCCGATATCGAATTGACGCTGCTGGACAGCCTGCAAAAGCGGCTGGTTTTTCTGGACGCCGTAGCCAAGGAAATTCAGTCAGAGGTGCGGACGGTACATCTGCGCGCGGAAGAGGGCGGAAGAAAACCTGAAATGCGAGAGCATTTTGACATTGCCTGCGCCCGTGCGGTGGCTAATCTGCGGGAATTGTCCGAATACTGTCTGCCATATGTGAAAGTAGGTGGACAGTTTATTGCGATGAAAGGTCCTGATGTAACAGAAGAAATCCAGTCAGCCAAGCCGGGTATCGGCACGTTGGGCGGAAAATTTTTGGGTCTGCATGAATTTTCTATCTCTGATGGCAGTGGAAGAAGTGTTATCGTAGTAAATAAATTGAAAAATACTCCGCCGCAGTTTCCCCGAACTTTCGCAAAAATCTCAAAAAAGCCCTTATAAAACAGTGGAAACACAGTGCAAAACAGAGTGTTTCACGTGAAACATTGAGATTTAACACAAAATTTAATAAAACTTGCAAAAAAACATTTGTAATTTATCTGATCTATGATATAATCATAGTATAACCCTGTCAACCGTACAAAACGGGGCAATAGGCAAATATAAATCAGGAAAGGTCGCAATAATATGGGAAAAATCATCGCTGTCACCAATCAGAAAGGCGGCGTAGGCAAGACGACAACGGCTGTCAACCTTGCGTCAGCGCTTGGTGCAATGAATAAAAAAATACTTCTGGTGGATATTGATCCGCAGGGCAATGCTACTTCTGGTTTGGGTATCAGCAAGCAGGAGAACGGGACGTCCTCTTACGAATTGATGCTGGGGCAGAGCAGCGCACAGGATGCCGCCGTCGTAACAGAATTTAAAAATGTCTCCATCGTGCCCTCGGATATTAAAATGGCAGGTGCCGATCTCGAAATTTCGCAGATGGAAAATCGCGAAGCTATCCTGAAAAAAGGATTGGCGGCGGTTCGCGATACATATGATTTTATACTCATCGACTGCCCTCCGTCGCTCAATCTGATTACCATTAACGCGCTCAACGCGGCAGACAGCATTCTGGTGCCGATTCAGTGCGAATATTACGCGCTGGAAGGTCTAGCGCAGCTCACCAATACGGTCTCCCGCATTAAACGCAGCTATAACAGCCATCTCGAAATTGAGGGAGTGCTGTTTACGATGTATGACGGCCGACTCAATCTGACGCAGGAAGTGGCGGAGCAGGTCAAGAAATTCTTCCCCAAGCAGGTGTTCAAGACCGCCATTCCGCGCAATGTACGTCTTTCAGAGGCTCCCAGTTTCGGACAGCCTATTAATTACTTTGATAAGAAATCCAAGGGCGCGGAAGCGTATGATAAGTTGGCCAAGGAAATTATCAAGAAAAACAAGAGATAAACGCAATTGAAATGGAGGAAATCACTATGGCGGCAAGAAAAGGCGGTTTGGGGAAAGGGTTGGATTCGCTTTTTGGAGAGAATATGGCGGAAGACAGCAGCAGCGCAATGACGCTCAAGGTGTCGGAACTGGAACCCAACCGTGACCAGCCCCGCAAGGAGTTTGATCCCGCAGCGCTGGCGGAGCTAGCGGATTCTATCGCGGCAGTCGGCGTAATTCAGCCGTTGATAGTACGTCCCATCGTAGGCGGCGGCTATCAGATTGTAGCGGGTGAGAGACGCTGGCGCGCGGCACAAAGCGCGGGACTCACTGAAGTGCCTGTTATCATCCGGGAACTTTCCGACAAGGAAGTAGATGAAATTGCCCTGATTGAAAACCTACAGCGCGAGGACCTTAATCCGGTGGAAGAAGCCGAAGGATACCGCCATCTGATGAGCGAATACGGTATGACGCAGGAGCAGGTGGCAGGTCGTGTGGGAAAATCCCGTCCAAGCGTCGCCAATGCAGTACGTTTGCTCGAATTGCCCGATTCTGTTCTGGGAATGCTCACGGCCGGCGATCTTACAGTGGGTCATGTCCGTCCGCTTCTGGGACTGCATGATGAAGAGACAATGGTAAAGGTGGCCTGCATGGCGGTCAAGAGAAAAATGACCGTCCGAGATGTAGAAAAGCTGGTAAAAAAGGAAAAAGACGAAGGCAATGCGCCTAAAAAACAGCAGAGTGAACGCGACAATTACTTTGATGAAGTAGAAATCGCACTTGGTATGGCGCTGGGACGCAAAGTAAAGGTCAGCGGTACGGCCAATGTGGGAAAACTGGAGATTGATTTTTATTCTCATGAAGAACTCACTATGCTGGCTAATCTTTTGGCCAAGGGCGACCAGTCCGAATAAATGATCTCCGGCTGTCAGTGCATGAAATGTGCAAGGCGCCGGAGTTTTTAACATAGTATTTTGGCGATTGTAAAAAGAAATGAGAATTTAGTGGAGAAAAAAGCATAGCGCAGCGCATAACTAGCGAGCGAATGCGAGCGTGGGAGTCCAGCCGATGACGACAAGCGTCATCTGGGAACTAGTTCCTCCTGGCGGGTGCAGGGCAGGGCCCTGCTGGGGAGTGGGGCAAGGCCCCACAAGGGAGGCTTTAGCCGACCGAGCAAGACGCGCTTGGCTTTGCAGCGGGGCTAGGGCGAATACGAGGAGGTTACCTATCCGCATTCGCCCGACTGCCTTTTTAATCGAGGCTCATTCTGCTTGTTCGGCTTCGCCTCACTCGTGGGGCTTTGCCCCACTCCCCACAAGGGCGCTGCCCTTGACCTGCCAGGAGGGCCTACCCCCCTGGACTCCCACGCTCGCATTCGCTCGCTAGTTGCGCTTCGCTTTTTCTTCTTTTTTTCTTTTTCTCCCCACTTCCCACTTCCCACTCTCCACTAAATTCTCATTTAGCGGATAAAATTGCGGCTTTAATTATAATCAAAAATTCCCGTATTTACGCCGTTTTTCAATTTCTACAATCACCTAAACATAGTATTGCAAAGGAGTGATAGAATGGTTTTCCACCATCGACAAATCATAAGTGGAATATTGGCAGCAGCAGTCATTTTATGCACCTTATCCTCTACCGGATGTGGAAAAAAAACAGCCGTTGTCAAAAACAAGGTGGAAAGTGTGGATAACACGACCGAAGCATTTGCCGTAAGTTTTTTTGAAGAGTCGAATATTTCTTATGAAAAAATGAAATTATCCGATGTGCAGAATACTTCCGACGAATTTCTCTTTTATATACCCAACGGCGCCGTCTATCGTACCACAGGGGATTATTGTGTTGTGATTGTCGCCAGAAAAGAATTGCGTGAATCTGCTGAACAGAAAGGAAGGGATTACAGCGGAGAGTTATATCAGGTGTTTGAGGATGATTCTATTGATCTTTTAAAATATTGCGCGGCGGGGGAATACGCTTTGATGGCGCTGCCGAGCACCATTCCCAACTGGGAAGAAAATGAGATAATTGCTGCTTTTATGGAATTTGCTTCCCAAAAAACATAGAGGTTTCAATATGAAACAAAATAAATAGAAGGAGGTACTTGACAGCCGCAGTGTAATCAGGTATAATGATTTTTATAGGAATATGTCTGTGTGTCATACATGGGCAGAACTATAGAAGCATGCTGTAACATCGGGAAGGGAGCAGGCATTATGAGCGAAGGCGACAGTCAACCGCGAGAAAATGTGTTATTTCCGTGCGGAGGTGACACAGAGTGAGATGGTTTTTGACGTTTGCGTCACTGCTTACTGTTACGCTGATAGGCGCATTGGTCCAATTGTGTGAGGCGGCGATTTTGTCCGCCAATTTCAGTCGCGTCAAGGAACTGGAAGAGGACGGCAGCAAACAAGCCAGTCTGCTTGTTTCGCTGCGGACGGCACAAAAGGCGGCATTTTACGTGACAGTCCGCGTTCTGCTGAACGCGTGTTGTTTTGGCGTCTCGGCAATCTCGGTCAGAATGTTCTGGCCGGCGCTTCACATGGCAATGATTCGCATCCACTGGTTGTCCGATTCCGTTGCGTTGTGGCTGTCGCTGCTCTGCGTTGTGCTAGCCTCTGTGGGGTGGTATGTCGTTAACGCGCATGTGATTCCCCGCAAAATCGGCATACACCGCTGTGAGGCGATTGCGTATCCGGCGGCTGGGGGGATGTCCCTTTGTGTCAAACTGCTTACACCTTACACAGGGCTGCTCACCGCATTCAGTCATCTCACGGTCAAGCTGTTCGGTGTTCCCCCTCATGCGGATGAAAAACTCGCGACAGAGGATGAAATTCTGATGATGGTGGACGCGAGCGGGGAAAAGGGCGTAATTGAGGAATCCGAAGCGGATATGATAGCAAATATCTTTGAATTTGGGGACACCACCGCGAGCGAAGCCATGACCCATCGCACAGACGTGGAAGCGCTGGAATATACGGCCGATGTCCGGCAGGCGGTCAGCTTTGCGCTGGAAAACGGCTTTTCCCGCATCCCTGTTTACAAGGATGATCTGGATAATATCCAAGGCGTGCTCTATGTCAAGGATCTGCTCAGATTTGTGGGCAGGCCGGAAGACTGTGACACTCCGATCTATAAGCTTATGCGAACCGCTTGTTATATTCCGGAAACCAAAAAGCTCAGTGAGCTTTTTGGAGAGATGACCGAAACCAAGGTGCAGATGGCGGTGGTCGTAGATGAATACGGCGGCACCTCCGGCATCATCACGATGGAAGATCTCATTGAGTCGATTCTCGGCAATATTCAGGATGAATTTGACAATGAGGACGAGGAAATCAGTCAGGTCAACGAGAACACTTTCACCATAGACGGCACCACATCTATTTATGAAGTATCGGATTTGCTGGATATCGAAATCCCCGAGGGAGATTATGACACGCTCGCGGGCTATATCGTCAGCACATTGGGACGCATTCCGACCGAGGACGAGCATCCCACGATTCGTTTTGGTGACTATGAGTTTACTGTGGAACAGGTTACAGACCGCCGAATTTCCCGTGTTCATGTGGTCAAGACCGATCCGGAAGAACAGGCGCAGGAAGCTTCTCACAAAGACGCCAAAAACTGATTTTGATTGCTAAAATCTATCATAAAAAATAACCATGTGTAATGAAGATAATTTTTATAACAAAGTGTATGCAATAGTCAAACGCATTCCGAAGGGATGCGTGGCAACCTACGGACAGATTGCAGCCCTGTGCGGAAGTCCCCGCGCGGCGCGGATCGTCGGCAGTGCGCTGCATCACAATCCACAGTCCCGCGTAATACCCTGTCATCGCGTGGTCAACCGCTTCGGTGGCCTGGCTCCCGATTTTGCCTTTGGCGGCAAGGAAGTGCAGCGTGATTGGCTGGTTTCCGAAGGAGTGACTGTCAGTGATGATTTTTATGTTGATCTGTCGGTTTATTTATGGGATGGTGTTATTAAAAAAAATAAGATTGTAATACATAATAATAATATTACAATCTGGAATTTATCTTGATATTGATACATCAATCATTTTCCCAAGAAAGCTGATTTTTTGGGGAAAGATGGATGTAGAAAATATACCAAAAGGTCAGTCGCAACCTCCTGACCTTGTCCCGCTCATTTCGCTTATACGGCATACGTCAGATAAGCCGTATAAGACGGATAAGACGGACAAAATACAAAATACGGAGTGATTTACCCTATGAAAAACAATGAGAAGCTCAGGTACATGGCCAACGCAGGCATGATTGCCGCCATCTATGCGGTCACAACCATCGCACTGGCGCCCCTGTCTTTTGCCAATCTTCAGTTCCGCGTTTCCGAAGCGCTTACGCTGCTGCCGGTACTTACCGGTTCGGCCATTCCGGGACTGACGCTCGGTTGCGTGCTGGCCAATGCCATCGGAGTGGCGACCGGTTCCAACATTGCGGGCTGGCTGGATGTTTTGTTTGGCAGCATGGCAACGCTGCTGGCCGCCATACTTACCCGCTGGCTGCGAAAGATCGAATGGAAAGGAATCCCTTTTCTTGCGGTGTTTCCGCCGGTGATTTTCAACGCGCTGATCGTTGGCGGCGAGCTGGCGGCTGTGTATGATTTACCCTTCTGGGTCTGCGCGCTGGAAGTCGGCGCGGGAGAGTTGGGCGTCTGTCTGCTTCTGGGCCTCCCGCTTTTGATAGCGCTTAAAAAGACAAAGCAGTTTAATGAAAACAAGACAGAGAAAAAGTCATAAAAAATCATAAAAAATAATCAAACAACGCCTTCGAGCCATTGCAAGAGGTTGCCTGCAATGCGTCCCGAAGGCGTTGCTATACTCAATAACGATTTAGCGTGCCGCCTCGGACTTCACAAAAACCATATAGGATAGTTTTTGCTTGTCCTTGGCTGGCAGCTATTGCCGTTATTGAGTATATTCCAAAATACTATTTTTAATATAGATATAACATATTGTAATATTCAATGAAATGCTTTATGTTTCCGGTTTAACCACATGAAAAGGTTCTCGTTTTACAGTTCTGCCGTTAAATGTCAGGTAAAGGGAATAGGCTCCTTCCTGTGAGGGAGACTGAAATGGGAGAAGTACCACGCGATGCGCATAAGCCGACTCTCCTTTCGGATTAAGAAGAATGCCGGGATGGGGAGCTTCAACCACAAGGCGGTCTTCCTCATCGGTAATGTAAATGTCCATATTGCGTTTGTCCGACGCGGAGGCTTTTCCGCTGATGATCAAAGACGTCTGATAAGAAGAGGACGGTTCCACGGTCTTTAAAGCACGCACGGAAAGTGTGTTTTCAGAAGAAAACGGACAAATTACAAATCGTATTATTCTGATATCTCTATACTGTTCGGAATATTCTGTGGTTGTAAAAACCGATTTAGCTATGGTTCCGTATTTTGTTTTCGGCATCACCGCCACAGTGTAATGGAGATTGGAGAGCAATCCGGAGATTCGGCATTCGGATTGTCCGGCAGGCACATGTACCTTGCGGGAAGTAAAATGACGTTTTCCCTCCATGTCCAACGCATAAGCGATTGCCACAAACCCAGTATCTTTTCCCTCGCTTTTCCATGAGACATCGACAAAATCGCAGCCCACATCGGTGGCGCTGACTTCCGTTACGTTGCAAAAACTCTCGGTATGGCAGTTGATCGAAGCGGCTTTGTATTCCTGTCCGTTGGCAACAGGAATGACCTTAATACGATAAAGCTGATTGGGTTCCAAAAGCTCCACGGCAGCAAACGGCGTCTGGCAGGTAATATCCGGAACAGAACGTCCGTCGGCGCTTTTGCACCGCACAATAAACTGCTGTGCTTCTTTGGAACTGCTCCACGAAATCAAGACCGCGTGATCGGTTGCGCCAATCTGTTTGACTTCAAAGATTTGCGGAACCTGGTTGCTGCTCCTCATGCGATAGAGTGAAAAGAAGAAAAATACCAGAGAAATCGCTGCGATCAATCCCACAACCACGAGAATGAGGGAAATTTGTTTCATTTTTTTGGCTTGTAACTGGGTGTCAAAGTCGGTTTTAATGGTTTCATTCATTCTAAAATATTCCAATCTGTTATATTTATTAAAAAATACCAAATACCGTTGTTTTCTCTTAGGAAAAATGAATGTTTATTTACTTGGGGGTCAGTCAGAACTACCGGAATTTGTTTCGGTATTGCTGTCGGATTTTGCGGCGACCGCGCTGCCGGCTTCCAGACCTGCCGGATCAGAAATCGCATCCTTCTGATTGCGGAAGTAGCATTCGCTGTATTTGTACCACATAATCAAGGGGTTCTGATCGTTTTTGTCAACGATAAAAGCCACCCAGCGAATGCCTTCCTCACCGCTTGCCATTAATCCGAGATCGTCTTTGTAATTGATACTGTCGAGCACCTCATAAGCCAGGGTTTGGTTGGAGGAACTCAGAGCCGCGGGAAGGGTATAATGCAGCGAAACAATGGCGTCCTTGTCCTGTTCCGTAATTTTCACTTTGAATTTGGCAAGATAAAATTCGGACGTACTTTCGTCGATTTTGGGAAGCGTCGCGCCTTCCAGCAGTTGAAGAGCCGCCTTTCCCCGATAGGTTTCGTCCAGTTCCACCTCATATCCGGTTTTGACAAAGCCCTCGGAAAAGCTGTAAAAGTCATCTTCAAAAGCGATGGGCGTGTGAAGATCGGCGGGGGAAACGATGCTGTATTTCTGACCGTTCTCTTTATTGTCGAAATAATTGTCAAAGAAATCGTCGAGATAATCATTGGAGTCAAAATCGTCAAACGCGTCTATGCCAAAATCATCGCTTTCGCTTGCCCTTTGATCCGCTTTCATCCCAACATTGATGACGAACAAAACAAATCCCATCACAATGCAGACAAGGGAAACGATAATGGCGATAATGATGGAAGCCGTTTCACCGGCTGTCATGCCCTTGGTCGTACCTGAGTTGACATAAGGATTATAGGAAGGCGGTGTATAGGCAGGAGGCATATAAGAAGTGGTCGTCGGATAGGCCGCCTGCGGATTCGTCGTGGAGGTGGACGAAACGGGCTGCGCTGATGGCGCTGTTTGCACTGTCTGCGGCTGACCGCAGGAGGGGCATTTTTCAAAAGTGGCGGGGCTTTCAAATCCGCAATAGAGGCATTTCATAAAAGATCCTTCTTTCTGATGATTTTCGCACACGACAAACGGGTGTTTTCTCTCCCATCCCAATCCGATTAGCGTGACTGTGACTTGTTTCCATTTGTCGGCAGCTTTCATAAATACTATACACTATTTGACTCAAAAATGCAATATCCAATGTTATGCTTTTGCGCGTTCCTGAAAAACAAAATAAATGGAAAAAGTCTGTAACGCTTTTGGTGTTCGTGCGTCTTATAAGCGAAAGAGGTAAATGAGAATTTAGTGGGGAGTGGGGCAGCGCCACACAAGGGAGGCTTTAGCCGACCGAGCGGAACGAGCCGCGATCAAGAAGGCAGTCGGGCGAATTCGTATAGGTAACCTCCCCGTATTCGCCCAACCCCGCTGCAAATCCAAGCGCGTCTTGCTCGTTCGGCTACGCCTCACTCGTGGGGCGCTGCCCCACTCCCCGCTGGTGGCGCTGCCCTGGACTCCCACGCTCGCATTCGCTCGCTAGTTGCGCTTCGCTTTTTCTTCTTTTTTCTTTTTCTCTCCACTCCCCACTTCCCACTCTCCTCTAAATTTTCATTTATCATTTTACAATCGGCAAAAGACAGCAGCGGAAAGGAGGACAGAAGCCCATGAAACCGCCACCCAACAAAGAGTGGGAAGAAATGTACCGCGCCTATTTCAGCGACGTTTATCTCTATCTGATTTCGCTCTGCCGCGATGAATCGCTGGCGGAGGATCTCACGCACGAGGTGTTTGTCAAAGCGATACGTTCCGTTTCCAAATTCCGCGGGGAGTGCAACATCCGCGTTTGGCTGTGCCAGATCGCCAAGAACAGCTATCTTTCCTATTGCCGCAGGCACGGACGGGAAGTGCCGACCGATTTTGACATGCCTGCCGAGGAAGAGAGTCATGCGGGAACCGTGCGTTTTGAGGAGCGCCTCGAGGACAGCGAAACGGCGTTTGATCTTCATAAGGTGCTGCATATGCTGGAGGAACCGTACAAAGAGGTATTTTGGCTGCGCACCTTCGGGGAACTGTCCTTTCAGAAGATTGCGGCGCTTTTCGGACACAGCGAAAGCTGGGCGCGGGTGACCTATCACCGCGCACGGCTGAAAATCATCGAACGATGGAAAGGAAAGGATCATCATGAGTCGGATTAATTGTAATGTCACCAAAGATTTACTTCCCCTGTATGCGGACAAGGTGCTGAGTGAGGACAGCGTGGCGCTGGTGGAGGAGCATTTGTCGGAGTGCGAAAACTGCCGCGCCGAAGCGCAGGCGCTGCAGCAGGATACCGTTCTGCCCGTCTATGACGATACCAAGCCTCTGCAAAAGGCCAGCCGCTATCTGACCCGTCACGCCATGGCGGCGTGGCTCATCGGCGGGGGGGCGCTGGTGCTGATCGTGGGGGGGTACCTTCTGATGAATTATCTCCGCAGAGTGGAAATTCCTTATTCGTATGACGAAGTGAAGGACAATCTGCGTGTGGTGAGTGTGAGCGACGTCACCGAATACACGGGCGGCACGGAAATCATGCTGCTGTACGACGGCAAGTATAAAAATTATGATTTGGTGGGATTTGGCGTGCCTGTGGGAGAGAGAGACGGCAGAATACAGGTGGAGCTGACGTGTTATATGACCACGACGGCTTATAATGAGGTCAATCCACTGAGCAACTGGAATTTTTATACCATGCGTTATATTGCCGATCCTGCTTTGACGGATATTGTTTACTATGAATCGAATATTGATTTCAGTGACACCTATAACGACAGAATCTATAATTTCGCACCAGTGAGTAGTTACTATGACTGCGAAATGGACATAACGAAAGAAATAGAGGTGGTACAGTTGTATTACGGTCGATGGGGTTATAATAACGGCACCTCCAAGCCTCAACTGATCGG
>CADCNI010000031.1 GCA_902802795.1 uncultured Ruminococcus sp. | reverse complement strand
TTGTTCGTCTTTTTTGAGTACCCGTTCTTTTCAGAACGGTTCTCAAGGAATTACAGGTTAATTCTTAGTTTACGTTGTTTAATTTTCAAGGTTCTGTCCGCTCGCTCGCTTTCGTTCGCGACCTGCGAGCTTTTTTATTCTATCACATCGAATCCCGTTTGTCAAGTCCTTTTTTCATCTTTTTCAAAATTTCTTTTGAATCAGTGCTTTTTTCGTACCTTTTCGACAACCGTTTCTTTGCGACAGCTTTGTAATTGTATCACATCCGGCTCGCTTTGTCAAGTGTTTTTTTCGATTTTTCAAATCTTGTTTGCGCTCAACTCCGCTTTCGCACGACTTCCGAAACTGCGCTCGATTCCCTCTCCTGGGCGGCTGCCAGTCTCTTTTTCGTGCCTCGCTTTCCGCGACAGCTTCACTATCTTACCACACCACTCCCCCTTTGTCAAGCTTTATTTTCCGTTTTTTCGCCCTATTTTTCATCTTTGTGCAGAAACTCCATTTTTCTTCTACTTATTTTCCACTTCCTGCACAACGACGCTTTTAATCGTTAAATTCCCAATAGCGCAGACTTTGCAGTTCTTCCTCGCTGCACTCGTCAAACATCATTTCTATATATTCGTTCTCTGACAAATCGGTTCGGTTCCGGTGAAAGGCGGAATACACTTCCTCGATCTCGCCGCCGCTTTCCTGCATGAGAAAACAGTCCATCACATCGCACACCGATTCCCGCACTTCCAGTCCGAACGGATTGATATGATTCCTGTCTATCAGACTGTCGGCATATTCCTCCGCCTTTTCCATCGCATCATCAAAGGAAGACGCCCGCACACGAAGGACGGACTCTTCATAATAGACTTCTCCGCCTACCATATATCGGTACATCAGCTTCACGCCATATAATAGCTGCTTCATTCCTTTTTCTCCTTGCTCTTTTTCTGCTTTGGCAGCGGAAGCTCCGAACAGGTAGCCGTCACCAATGCGGATAATTTTTCTGCGTCCTCCACATCATCCACCGCAAAATGCTGCTTAGCTCCCTCATAGGGTGCTTCCTGCGGCAAATCAGGCCAGATCACCCCGCCCGCCTTGGTTATCTTGACAAACAGCCGATTGTCACAGATTAGCGCGAAGATCTTTCCGTCACAGTAAACGCCGTAATCCCCGAACATTTTTCTGTAAGAAATCTTTCCCGCGCGACCCATCTGATCACAGACAAAGCGTACAAATTCCTCGCTGGAAGCCATATTTACTATACCTCACATTCTTCTGTTATCAAAAAAATGTTATTTATTTTGCTTGTCAAGAAATCAATCTGTTTATTCTTATCTTCAAATCCCATTTATTGCAAGTATTCTTTCAGCTCATCCATTCTCGCGGCGCAGTCCTCCGCGCCTAAATCATAGATGGCCTGCAATTTTCGGGTGTCCCGCTCAATGTGCTTGACTTTCACTGTCCGTGACGGACGAATGACAAAGATTTCTCCTCGCTGTTCCATTCCGATGATCTTCTCTACGCAGGCGTTATATTCGGCATAGCGGTTGTTGATGCGCTCTGTCAGCTTCGGGTATTTCTTCCCGTAGAACCGCTGGGCCAACCGCGGATCAGAGGGGGATTTGCGATAATCAAGCGGACGGGTGAGCACCACGATGATCTTGTCGCAGCCCATTTCACGGCATTTGTCAACGGGAATGCTGTCCGCCACGCCGCCGTCCAGATATTTCTTCCCCTCATACGCCACAATGCGCGACACAAACGGCATGGCGGAGGTCGCCCGCATGGCTTCCATCTGCCCGAAGCAGTCGGTGATTTTGATATATTCCGCTTCGCCCGTTTCCACATTAGTGACCGTCGCGTAAAAATCCATGCCGGAAGCTTCATAGGCCGCTTCGTCAAACACATCCAGCTTGGAGGGCAGGTCGTAATAGGCGAACTGCCTGTTGATGATATTGCCCGTCGTCAGCAGCGAACGGATTCCCATATAGCACCCCTTCGGCGCGTATTTCAGATTGTAGCGCAGTGCCCTGCCCCGCTGTCCCGACGGGTAATTCACTCCGAACAGTACCCCCGCCGAAGTGCCGATGATCGTATCGGCTTTGATACCGTTATCCATAAAAATATCCAGCACGCCCGCGGTGTACAGTCCCCGCATCGCGCCGCCTTCCAGCACCAGTCCAACGCTCATATTCATTCCGCCTTTCCATTCATCATTAATGCAAATCAAATCCGGTCTTTTCGTTGAATTCCTCTGCCCATTCCTTTGTGCAATAGCTAATCATCATAATATCGGACGAACAGTCGCCAAACAGACGCTTGTCCAATCTCTCGCTAGCCAACGCCTCGTTCAGCGCCGAGATGACGCCGACGTCAAACCAGTCATACTGAATCGAAGCGTCATATTCATACTTTGTGCCGTTCACACGGTAGCTTATCTTCTGCTGGTAAACGCCTGATTCCTCCATTTCAGGAGTGACGGCTTCCTTTTCAATGTCGGTAATTTCAAACGCGCCCCCGCTGATGGACGTTACGCCGTCAAAGAAAACTTCCGCCATGCAGGAAATATCCTCTACCTCCACAGAAAAACAGTACAACTTGCCGGAAATCGGCTGAGACTCCGCCCCCAGCATCAACTCAGTCGCAAAAATATCCTGTTCCAGTCCCTCCGCTTCCGATTGGATTTCCTTGGGCAGACTGTCGAAATTTTTATGACATTGCCGCACCACCTCATCGCTCACATCAACGCCCATCGCACGGAATCCCTCCGCGATCTCTTCAAAGCTTTTGGTTGATTCGTTCATCATCGTCGCCTCCATATATTTTTGGGAATTATCTTTCCGGCCGGATAACCCGCTGCGCGCGTCAAGGCTGTCACTGCCAGCGTGCATGCCAACTTTTACTCGATTCTTTTTCATCACGCGGTAATCCTCTTTCGGATGATATTCAAAAAATGCCTGCGCAAGGCACATTGCACAGGCATTTTTATTGTAGCATAAATGATAAGAGGATGCAATATTTTTACAAAAACATCACTCCGCAGTCGCGGCGGCAAGCGCCTGGTCGATATCCGCGATGATGTCCTCTTTGTCCTCGATGCCCACCGAGAAGCGGATAAGATCGGCGGAAACGCCGCATTCCTCCAGTTCCTTGTCATTGAGCTGACGGTGGGTGGTGCTGGCCGGATGCAGCACGCAGGTTCTCGCGTCAGCGACATGCGTGACGATCGCCGCGAGTTTCAGCGAATCCATAAACTTCGTCGCTGCCTCACGGCCGCCTTTCACGCCGAAAGAAACCACGCCGCAGGTGCCGTGGGGCATATATTTCTGCGCGAGCTCGTAATACTTGTTACCGGGCAGACCGGGATAATTGACCCACGCCACGCGCTCATCGTTTTGCAGGAACTCGGCCACCGCCTGCGCGTTCTCACAGTGGCGGGGCATTCTCAGGTGGAGCGTCTCCAGGCCAAGATTGAGCAGGAAGGCATTCTGCGGCGCCATCATCGCGCCCATATCGCGCATAAGATGAACGCGGATTTTCGCGCCGTAGGCCGCCGGGCCGAAATGGTCGGCATAAACCACGCCGTGATACGTCTCGTCCGGCTCGGTAAACATCGGGAACTTGCCGTTTCTCCAATCAAACTTGCCGCTGTCCACCACCACGCCGCCGAGGGCGCAGGCATGACCGTCCATGTATTTGCTGGTGGAATGCACCACCACATCCGCGCCGAATTCGATGGGGCGGCAGTTGATGGCGGTCGGGAAAGTGTTGTCAACGATCAGCGGAACGCCGTGGGAATGGGCCGCCTCCGCCCATTTTTCCAGATCCAGCACCGTCAGCGCAGGGTTGGAGAGCATCTCGGTAAAGACGCATTTGGTATTGTCTTTAAACAGCTTGTTGATCTCGTCGATCGGCGCGTCCGGTTCGATGAAATCCACATCAACGCCCATATCGCGCAGTGTCTTGTTGAAAAGATTGTAGGTGCCGCCGTAAATCGCGGACGAGCTGATAAGATGATCGCCCGCCTTGCAGACATTCAGCACCGAATACATGGAAGCCGCCTGTCCCGCACTGGTGAGAATCGCCATCACGCCGCCCTCGAGCGCCGCGATTTTCTTTTCCACCGCGTCCACGGTGGGGTTGGCGAGACGGGTATAGAAAAAGCCGTCCTCTTCCAGATCAAACAGCTTTGCCATCTGCACAGAGGAGTCATATTTGTAGGTCGTGCTCTGCGCGATCGGCAAGACACGCGGCTCACCGTTCTTGGGGGTGTAGCCTGCCTGCACACATTTGGTTCCGATTTTCATTTCACTCATATGTTCTGTTCTCCTTGTCAGGTAAAATTTGCGCCAAAGTGATTTGCATTCATTATAGCACATCTTACAGAAAAATCAAGATAGTTCATTTGCAAAACAGTCATTGTTTTTCTTCCTCACTTTTTGTCAGACTCTCACTCAAAAAAACGGTAACATAAATAAAGAAACAGTATAACACACATAGGCAAACATCAGAACAATTCTCTTGATTTGTGTCCGTCGATGGTGTATAATAACATCATATATCGTTTCTATTTAATTCTTCACCCCATGCAAAGGAGATTTTTTTATGGACATTCTCAAAAAATCCGCTATCTTTTTCGGTTCCGTCGCCGCTGTGGTCACACTCTCCTCGGTCAGTCTGATCGCACTGGTTTCCACCGGCGTAGTAAGCCCGAACAAGATTCGCCCGAACCGCACAGCGGACAGCCTTGTGGTATCCGCTGCCGACACAACCGTTGCCACCGTCGAAACAGCACAGACTACCGCGCCTACCACCACTACGACTGAGGTGGCAGTGAAAAGCACCACCACAACAGCCGAAATCATAGTCAAAACCACCACCACCACCAAAAAACAGGCGCCGTCCTCCCTGAACGGCAACGAAGTTGTCGCTTACGCCAAGCAATTTCTCGGCACGTCTTATGTCTACGCGGGCAACGATCTGAGAAACGGGGTCGATTGTTCCGGTTTCACCAAACTCGTTTACGGCCATTTCGGCATCAGCCTGCCCCGTACCGCTGCCGCCCAGCACAAAAAGGGTACGCCGATTTCCTATGATGAGCTTCTCCCCGGTGATCTCTGCACAACGGTTTATGATGATCCCTCCATGCCATACACGGGGCATGCGGCCATTTACATGGGCAACAATATGGTAATCAACGCGCTTCCCGGAGAAGGCGTTGTCATCACCAATCTGGATAATCTCATAGGCGACTATTCCTTCCACCGTATTTTCAACAATACTGCGGGATAAGATACAAAGTCGCAAATATTTTATACGAGGAGATATCATGTTGGACATTCTTAAAAAAACAGCCATATTCTGCGGCTCTGCCGCCATTCTGGTCATACTTTCTTCGTTGAGTCTCATTGCACTGGTTTCCACCGGCGTTGTTAGCCCGCACAATCTTCGCCCAAACAGCGCCGCAGACAGCCTTGTGGCATCCTCTGTCAACACAACCACCGCTGCCCCCACCACACAAACCGCCGCGCCGTCCACCACCGCAACCAAAGCAACCGTGACAAGCACGACCGCCACTACCGCTGAAATCACTGTCAAAACCACCACCACTACCGCCAAAATGCAGCCGCCTTCCTCACTGAACGGCAATGAGGTGGTCGCTTATGCACAGCAGTTCCTCGGCACTCCTTATGTCTACGGCGGCAACGACCTGAGGAAAGGGATCGACTGCTCCGGCTTCACCCAACAGGTCTACGCTCATTTTGGCATCAGTCTGCCCCGCACAGCCGGCGCACAATTTAGATTGAGTGAGCGGGGAATTGGAGAAGTGATTTCTGTTTACGATGTAGCTCCCGGCGATCTCTGCGTAGCGCCTCCTCCTTTGTTCACCTCCAAATATACAGGGCATGCCGCGATTTACATGGGCGACAGTAAAGTCATCCATGCCTATCCGGAAGAGGGTGTTATCATCACCGAAATAAACGTCATTAACAGTGAATATGTCTACTACCGCCTCTTCAACAACACTGCCGCATAATACTAATTATCGACTATAGCAATCCAAATAATCAGGGAGACACGGAGGACGACGGTGGGCTGGCGCCCACCTAGGACGACAACGCAGCCATGTGCTCACCATCGCGCCGAACTTGTCTTTTTGTTTGTTTGGATTGCTATAGGCGGGCGCCAGTCCGCCGTCGTCGTCATCCTTGCATGGCACAAAATATCCTCGCGAATCATTGTCTTCTTTCAATCGAAAATTAGTATAAACAACAGAACGTCACACGCAAACCGAAAAAGCTGCCGCATCCGGAATCATTCCGTTGCGACAGCTTTTTTACTGCGTTTGTTATTTGATTTCCTAAACATCCGTCCTGTTTGTTAGAACAAAACCGTGCGGCTTACTCTTCGGCAGAAGCCTCCTCCGCTGCGGCTGCGGGTGCAGACTCATTCTGCCGCGCCGCTTTGTTGCTGGCGGCTTTCGCCTTGGCAGCGGAACGCAGATTCTTGCGTGCCTGTCTTACACTATCAAGATTCTGGTTGACCGTGTTCTCCGTTTCCAAAAGGATATTGTCAGAAAAAGCAAAGGTTCCTCTCAACAGCTCATTGGCCTGCTCCTCAGCGGCAGCGAGCAGCTTGTCCGCCTTTTCCTTGGCCTCTTTCAGAATGACCTCCTGATTGACCAGCGCTCTGGCTCGCTCCTGCGCCTTGCTCACGATCTCGTCCGCCTCTTTGTTGGCTTCGGCAATGATCATGCCGCGCTCCGAAACGATACCTTTCGCCTTGCGGATTTCCTGGGGCAGATTCATTCTGATCTCGTCCAGAACAGCGGCCAACTCACGGCTGTCCACGATGCACTTGTCACCGCCAAAGGGGAAGGATTTCGCCTTGTCCATAATTTCGTCAATGCTGCTAAGAAGTTCCTCTACACTTTTCATAATTTCAATTACTCCTTTATTTTTAGGATAGTTCCATTTATTCTGATTGGTTTTGCGAACCCAGACGCCGACTGATTTCATCACAGATGCATTCCGGCACAAAATCCGAAATATCCCCTCCAAAGCTGGCAATGGATTTGACCATGCTGGAGGAAAGATACATGTGCTGCGAACTGGTGGTCAAAAAAACCGTGTCCGCCTCGGGATTCAGCTTCCGGTTGATCAGCGCCATCTGAAATTCATATTCAAAGTCCGTCACCGCCCGAAGCCCCTTGACGATGGTATGCGCGTTTTTCAGCCGCGCATAGTCCGCCAGCAGACCCTCAAAACACTCGACCTCCACGTTAGGGATGTCCGTGAGCACACGGCGGATCATGTCCAGCCGTTCCTCAGCGGTAAAAGACGGATTTTTTTCGGGATTGACCAAAACGGCAACGATCACCTTGTCAAACATCTGCGACGCTCTCCGAATAATATCGAGATGGCCGAGCGTGACGGGATCAAAGCTGCCGGGACAAATCGCAATTTTCATGCCCTGTCCCTCCTTTAGTCAGCGTTCTGATCGGCAGAAGCGTCAACGGAGCGATAAAACGTGACCTTGATCTTGCCGTAACGGTACTCCCTGTCAACGGCAAATGCTCCGATCTGCGGCGGAAGTGCTTCGTCTGTCGGACACTCGCAGATGATCACGCCGGTGGGCTTCATCACGGAAACCACCTCGGGAAGCACCGACTGCAAAACGCCCTTGCCGTAAGGAGGATCCAGAAACGCGATGTCAAATTCCGCCCTGCCTGCGCGGGGACGCAGATAAGCGAGCGCATCGCCCTGCACCACAACGGCCGCTTTTTGCAGCCCGCAGGTTTTCAGATTTTCGCGCACCACGGCCACAGACGCTGCCGCGCTGTCAACAAACACCGCTTCCTTTGCGCCCCGGCTCAACGCCTCGATACCCATCTGTCCGCTTCCGGCGAACAAATCGAGCAGCCTGCGCCCCTCCAGATCAAACTGAATGACGCTGAAGATCGCCTCTTTCACTCTGTCGGTGGTGGGTCTCACGTCACTGCCTTCTAAGGTTTTGAGCCGCCGCCCCCTCGCTGTACCTGTGATAACTCTCATGGACAGCCGCTCCTTTCTCCGCGTGAACCGCAGCACTTTAGAGCAAGCTCCCCCGACAGCAGTTCCTTTGATCTTGTCATTTATTATACAGCATAATTCTTCCTGTGTAAAGTGTTTTGTGAGAAATAGAAAGTGTGTTGCGAGAAAAATGTCGAATGTCACAAAAGTTTCTGTTTTTCCTTTCTCTTTTGTCACCCTTTTTTACACAGCAGAAAAGTCCCGGACAGAACATAACGTGAATAAAAATATCGACAAAAACCAAATTACGGTTTCTTGTTGCGTGCGTAGGCAGCCACCGCTTCCGCTGCGGTCCGGTTCATCCCCTTGACAGCGGCCAGCTCGTCCACAGAGGCGTTAAACACCGCCGAAATCGTCTTGAAATGCTTGAGAAGCTCCCTCGCACGCGCGGGGCCGATGCCGTCGATGTCGGTAAGACTGGTTTTGATGACCGATTTGCCGTGGCTGGCGTGGTGGTAGGTAATGGCAAAACGGTGGACTTCATCCTGTATGGTGGACACCAGCGTGAAAGCGGCGCGGCTGCGTGTCAGCGAAATCTCCCGACCGCCTGCCGCGATGGCGCGGGTTTTGTGCTTGCTGTCCTTGACCATGCCAAAGAGAGCGATAGGCAGTCCCGACGCTTCGATCAACGGGCGAATGGCGTTGACATGCCCCTCGCCGCCGTCCAGCAGAATCAGATCAGGCAACCGACCGAAGCCTTTACCCTCGTCCTTGTGTTCGTTGTATTCCAGCAATCGCCGCGTGATCACCTCGCGCATGGAGCCATAGTCGTCCTGTCCCTCGATCGTTTTGATCTTGAAGCGGCGGTAGGCGGATTTGAGCGGTCGGCCGTTTTCAAAGACGACCATGCCCGCCACATTGTCGTCCCCCTGCGTATTGGAAATGTCGTAGGACTCAATATATTCGGGAGGTGAGGGCAATCCCAGCAGCCGGCCCAGTTCGTCCACTGCGGCGGTGATTTTCCCCGTCCTACCTTTCGACTGCGCCAGATATTCGGCGGCATTCTGGCGGCACATCTCCACGATCTTTTGCTGTTCGCCTTTCTGCGGCACGGTGATTTTTGCCTTTTTGCCGCGTTTCTCGGTCAGCATCTGCTCCAGCAGTTCGCTGTCGTCCACCGCGCCGTCCACCGTGACGCGGGGCGGCACTTCCCGCATAGCGTAATACTGCTTGATAAATTCCGCGCGGCACAGCTCCGGCTCACCCATCATGTCGTCGATCAGGAACTGTTCGCGGTCGTACAGCCGGCCGCCCTTAAAGCGGAACACCTCAAACGCGGTGCCGCCCGCGCCCTGTGCCACGGCGATCACGTCCTGTTCCTCCACCGCGGTCATGATGACTTTCTGTTTTTCGCTCATCTTTTTGAGCGCGTTGATGCGGTCGCGCAGCCGCGCCGCTTTCTCAAATTCCAGCCGTTCGGCGCACTCGTTCATACGTTCGGTCAGCCGCGCCACCGAGGTGTTGGTGCCGCCGCGCAAAAAATCCTTTGCTTCCGCAATTGCCTCGTCATAGACCTCTTTCGGCAGCTTGCCGCGGCAGGGAGCCAGACACAGCCCGATGGAATAATTCAGGCAGGGGCGGCCCTTGCCGATATCCCGCGGAAAACTGCGGCGGCAGGTGGGCAGCTTGAAGATTTTGCACGCTTCATCCACCGACTGACGCACGGCATAGCTTCCCGTATAAGGCCCCAGATAGGTCGCCCCGTCGTCCTCTGCTTTCTTGGCCTCCACCACACGCGGATACGGCTCATTGGTGATTTTGATATAATGATAGCCCTTGTCGTCTTTCAGCAGAATATTGTATTTCGGTTTGTGCAGCTTGATCAGGCTGCATTCCAGCACCAGCGCTTCATATTCGGTGTCGGTGATAATGTATTCAAAATGATCGACATTCTCCACCATACGCCGCACCTTTTCGGTATGTCCCTCCTGCGAGCCGAAATACTGGCTCACGCGGTTTTTGAGCGCCTTGGCCTTGCCGATGTAAATAATTTTATCTTTCTTGTCGTGCATGATATACACGCCCGGCAGCAGCGGAAGCTTCATGGATTTTTCCCGCAGCTCCCGCAGTTTGGGATTTTCGTAATAAACGGTCAAATGCGATTCACCTCTGCAAACGGTAAATGGGATGATATTGCTATTGTAACACTTTTACGGCATTTTCTGCAACAGGTATTTTTTTAATATTTTTTATTTTCCGATAACGGTTGACAAATTCCAATTGAGATGATATAATAGTTGTATAAATTATACAACTATTATATTGAGGAGGGATTCAGATGAATCAAATCCCCTTGCCCGAGTGCCTGTCTGTACTGGGATTTTCCGAACTGGAGCAGAAGATCTATCTGGCGCTGCTGCGCGGCGGCACCATGTCGGCCTATCAGATCGCCAAAAAAATTGATATCTCCCGACCGTCGGTCTATCACGCGCTGGAACAAATGACGGAAAAGGGCATGACCGCGCTGATTCCCAACGACACGGCGCTCTATGCGGCCCAGCCTCCGGCACTTCTCCTGCGCAAGCTGCGCGAGGATTTCACCAGAAACGCGGACGCCGCCGAAGAACTTCTCCGGGAGTACACACCGCCTGCTTTCAACGAGCAATATGCCAATCTGACAGGCTACGAAATCATTTTGCAGAAGGTAAAGGAAATCATGCGAAACACCCGCACCGAGATTTATCTCAACACGGATATGCCTCTGTCTCCTCTGCAAGAGGAACTTCAACTGCTGCATAACGAAAAGAACATCCGCACAGTCGTATATTCCTTCTATCAGGTAGGCTGCGAAGATCTTTGCGAGCTGTATTCCCACGACAGACCCATCCAAGAGCACGAACCCTCCCGTCTGATGGTCGTGTCGGACAACGAAACAGCACTGATCGCGGGGCCAGACAGTCAAGGGGTCTGGCAGGCCAGTGTATCCGGCAACCGCCTGTTTGTCAAGGTCATTTCGGAGCATATCCACAATGACATTTATCTGCTCAAACTGCGCAACCGATATGGCAGGGAAATTTACAATCATCTGCATATCTCAACACTATATGAAAACAGACAGGATCTATAGCAGTCCAAATAAATAGCGGGACAAAAGGAGGCAGCGGCGGTTGGAGCAGGACGAGGCGGAGGACGCAGGCTTGCTGGCGCAAGTCAAGGACGACAACGAAGTCATGCGCCAACCGCCACGCCGAACTTGTCTTGATATTTGTTTGGACTGCTATAAGGAGGTCATATTGATGCGTCAACATTTTCTTGTTTCCGGTCTGGTCAATTGGGAAACCGACTGCCGCGTCGATCGCTTTCCCATCGACTATGCCCCCATCCACTACAATTTCTTCGGCGTGAGCAACTGCGTTTCCGGCGTGGGCTGCAACGTCGCCAAAGCCCTCTCGACGCTCGGCGGCCGCGTTACGCTCGTCACCCTGCTGGGGCAGGACGTAACGGCGGACATCGCCCTGAGGGAGCTGACCACAGCGGGCATCGACTGCACCCTTGTGCAGCGCCCTCTCAAAGAAACGCCCGCCTCCACGGTGCTTTACGACCACGAAGGCAGGCGTCGGATTGAGTGTGATCTGAAAGATATCCAAGAAACCGCGTATGATTTTGACGGTGTGGATTTGTCGGTTTTCAACGCGGTCATCGCCTGCAACATCAATTTCAGCCGTTCTCTGCTGCAAAAAGCCAAAAACGCGGGCATTCCCGTCGCCGTCGACGTCCACACGCTCAGCGATATCCACGACGACTACAACAGCGAATTTATGCGGTACGCCGACATTCTGTTTCTCAGTGACGAAAAACTCCCCTGTGAGCCGCAGGCATTTCTGCGTACTATCGAGGATGCATACGGCTGCCGCATCATCGTGCTGGGACAAGGCGGACGCGGCGCTTTGATGTACGTCCGCGACGAGGACAGATTCTACAGCCTTACTGCGGCCCGTCTCGGCACACCCGTCAACACGGTCGGCGCGGGGGATTCTCTGTTCAGCTCCTTTGTCAGCCTGTATAGCGAAGGGCTGCCGCCTGTGGAATGCCTCAAACGCGCCGAAGTCTTCGCCGCCGCCAAGATTCTGACAAGCGGCGCGTCCAACGGATTTGTCACGCGTGAGGGGCTGGAAGAACTATACGCCGCCGCCGCGCCGAGCATCTGCGAAAAGTAACCGTCACCTTCTCACTCCGCAGCAGGCTCCTTGTCGTCCTGCCGCCCCTTGCGGCAGGCGGAAGGAGTCTGTCCGAAGTGCCTTTTAAATGTGCGGTTGAAATAAGAAATATTGTTAAACCCAGTTTCATAGGCAATTTCAATAATGGGCTTTTCGGAAGTGCGCAGCATGGACATCGCCTGCGACAAACGGTATTCAATGACATAATCAATACACGACATACCCGTCACACTGCGGAACAGGCGCGACAATCCCGTTTCACTGAGATTGACCAGTTGTGCCAGTCCTGCCAGCGTAATATTTTCTTTGTAATTTTCGGCAATGTAATCCACCACTCTGCGCACCGCTTTTACGTCGTCACTTTCGGGCGTGGTTTCAAAAATCTGAATCAGGCCATCTTTCAACAGCATAAAAAACAGATCGTCGATCAGACCTTTCAGTTTTAACTCGAAAAAAACGTGGTGGTCGAAATAAGCATCGAACATCTGCACCGCAATGCGTTTGAAATCCTCATAATGCTCCGTTTCCGGCGTAATCACACAGTAGTCGCTGCAAACACGGTTGAGCATGGGAGAAAAATAGCGCGAAGAACAAATATCCACCGAGCGATTGTTGAGCATATCGAGCGAAATGAGATAGGTGCTGGCGAGGAAATAGCGGTCAGCTTCTCTCAATCGGAAAGAATGCAGCACCCATGGCATCATCACCAGAAGATCCCCTGTTTGCAGTATCACGTCATTTCCCGAAATGGTATAGCAGCAGCTTCCGCAGTCCACCAGCACCATCTCCACTTCTTCATGACAGTGCAGCGGATAAAAAGTGAAAATCGTCGGCATCATCGTGCCGTAAATTACAAACGGAAGCAGCACATCTCCGTGCCGCTTCTTTTCTACATAGCGTGAAATATCGGATTTTCCCGGTTCCATCACCAGACCTCCCCCGATTGTCAAAATAGTGCAAGCATTCTCTTCCGTCTTATTCACAGCCGCATCCGTTCCGAAAAGCATAGCTTTTTTTACAGAATCAACGATTTGTTGAGAAAGAGCCATAAATCATCCAGTTTTATTTAACAAATATCGCTGTGTTCATGATGTTTCGTACACCGTGAAGTGATATACCGTCCCGAATAATTACCCTTGCACAAAATGTTTTTTCCAGACAGTAAAAACGCCATACTGTTTCAACCCTTACAGTGTCGGATAGTGCAATAATTTTTGTCAATACTGCTTGTATTATTCTATGATACGATTATAATGGAATTATCAATAGATGTCAATCATTTTTACAAATTTCTATTGAATTTATACAATCCGCCATACCTCACAGCGGTGTCATTGTTTTGCCGCAGAAAGGAGCATATTTATGCCAATTTCCCCTTCGGGCGCTGTCCGTCAAGGTGCCGATGATGTTCTTCATACATCGGTGTTTCGTCTGGCATGGCCAATCTTTGTGCAAGCGTTGCTGTCCATGTTTCTGGGTTACGCCGATACGCTCATGCTCAGCGGCTACAATCAGACAGCGGTAGGCGCCATTGGCAACGCCAATCAGATTCTCGGATTTCTGACACTTGCTTTCACCATCATTTCCAGCGCCAGCGGTGTGGTGGTCGCGCAATACCTCGGCGCAGGGCAGAAGGAGAAAATCAATCAGATCTACACAGTCTGTATCGCTTTCAATCTGGTGCTGAGTCTGGGAATCAGTTTCTTGGTATTCGTCGGCAGCAACCTGTTGATGACGCTGCTGCACACACCTGCCGAAATGATGGACGACGCACGTCAATATATGCGGATTGTAGGCGGGTTCATCTTCACACAAGCGGTCATGGATACACTGTCACGTATTTTCCAGAGTAACGGAAAAACGGTTTACGGCATGATTATCTCACTCGGTATGAATATCCTGAATGTGGGCGGCAATTACCTCTTTCTTTATGGGCCGTTTCGCTTGCTGGGGCTGGGTGCGTCGGGCGTGGCAGTGTCCACCACGTTCAGCCGCATTGTGGGTCTCATTACGGCATTTGTCTTTTTCCGGCTGTTTATCGACGGACACATCTCGGTCAGGTATCTCCGGCCATTCCCAAAAGATATCCTTTGGACGCTGCTGCGTCTTGGCATTCCCACCGCAGGTGAAAATATCTCCTACAACATTTCACAACTGTTTGTGACAGGATTTGTCAACACGCTCGGCATCGTCGCCATCAACACAAAAATCTACGCGGGTATTCTGAGCAATTTCGCCTATCTTTATTCCATTTCCGTCGCAATGGCGACTACCATTATTGTGGGTCACGCGGTCGGAGCAGGGGATTACGACTTTGCTTACCGACGTGTCAACAGAACCATGCGCAGTGCGCTGATCGTTTCAGTAGCGATCGCCTGTTTCAATTACCTGATCAGTTCTTTCACTTTCAGTCTGTTCACTGCCAATCCCGATATTCAGGATTTATCGTCACAGATTACCGCACTCGGACAGCAGATCATGTTCATCGCCATTTTTCTGGAAATGGGTCGTACCAGTAATCTTGTCATCATCAACAGTCTCAAAGCGTCGGGGGATGTCAAGTTCCCCACCTATCTCGGCATTGTTGCCATGTGGAGCTGCTCGGTGGTTGGCGGCTATGTGCTGGGCATCGTCTGCGACTTCGGGCTCAAAGGCATATGGGTGGCGCTGGCTGCGGATGAAATCATACGCGGCGTCATCGTTGCCATTCGCTGGCGGCGCGGCACATGGCGCGGCAAGAGCGTTGTCAAGGCAAACGAATCAGAAGATACGGAGTCATTGACAAATTAATACTACACTCCGGACTACGTCAAAGAAGCCGGGTTTCCCTCCAATCCCCGGCTTCTTATCCCAATACACAGTCTCAATATCGTCAAACTGCGTTGTCTCTTGAATGCTGTCTTGCGAGAACAGCACCGCCCATCGGCGGCAAGAAACAACGCAGTTTGATTTTTATGCACCGCTGTACGGCGTTTTTTTCAAAAGATTATGAATTATACAGTGTCAGACTGTCAAGTTTCCATTGGTTACCATGACGCACAAATGCAGTCGTACTTCTGTAAACGCTGTATTTTTTGCTGCTCGCAGCGCTGTGTGTACCGTTCACCGTAATCTTGGAACCGCCTTCGCCGTCATAATCGTTAAAATAATACTTTTTGAAAGATTCAATACCTCTTCCATTGATTCCAATGACATAATAAAAAGCGCCGTCCTTAAAGGAAAAATAAGGATTAACCTGCTGATAAAAATCGCTGTCGGCCTTTTGGGTGGTAAACTTTTTGAATTTTGTAAAGGTTTTAAATCGCTTATCCGTGATCTTAACCCAAACCGCACTGTCTTCTTCCATCATAACCAGTTCGCCGTTTTCATCTGTTTCGACTTCTATGCCGCCGAAAGCGGTCTTTTCACCAAAATCCAGCTTTGTTCCCTGGTTTTCTTCTTCCCGCTGCTCCGCCTGTTCAGCGGCCCGTTGTGCCGCCACTTTAGACTGCACCGCCTGTGCGGCTGTCTCAATCATGGTGTTTTCCTTTTTTTCTTCGCCGCAGCCAGTCAGCATCAGCACCGCCGCCAAAGCCAGAAGGAACGCACCTTTCTTACCGTATCTCATCTCATACACCCTCTCATACTTGTATCTTTTTCTAATTATATACGCAATCAGCAAAAAAAGAAACCGGTTTTGAAGAATGTAACTATTTGTAAACAAATTTCTATCCCTATTGTTCAGAGTGAAAAAATATGATATAATGAGAAAAAATCATCAAATAAGGAGCCGTCACTTTGAAGATTCTTCACACTTCTGACTGGCATCTCGGCAAATTTGTGTCGGTGCAGTCCATGATTGACGATCAGCGCTATTTCATCGAAAATGTCTTTCTCACCGCGCTGGATGAATACGCTCCCGACGTGATTGTACTGGCTGGGGATATCTATGACCGCAGTATCGCGCCGGTGACCGCCATTGCACTTTTTGAGGACACTCTCTACGCCGTGGCACAGCGAGGCATTCCGCTGGTTGCCATTTCCGGCAATCATGACAGTGCCGACCGTCTGTTACCTGCGTCCAAGCTCATGCGTCCGGCCGGCATTCATTTGGCCAGCACGTTGGAAGATTTTCTCCATCCTGTTGATATTACCGGAAAAGACGGCAGCTCTGCCCGTTTTTTTCTTCTCCCCTACTTCGATCTTCCCACGGCGAAATATTTCACCCACAACGAGGATCTGAAATGCCCCGACGATGCCTATGCTGCGCTCTTTGAAATGGCACAGGAAAAACTCGCTTCCGACCGTCCCAATATTCTGGTAACACACTGCACTGTCGCAGGTGCCGTCACCTGCGACAGTGAAAGCAGTCTCTCGATCGGAGGCGTGCAGCAGGTCTCATCCGACCGTTTTGCCAGCTTTGACTTCACCTGCCTCGGGCATATCCACTCCCCCCAAAAAGCCGGCAAGACTGCAATGTACAGTGGCTCTCCCCTTCGCTATTCCTTTGATCCCAATGAACGCGACAAATGCATGCTGCTCATCAATACCGACGATAGCAATGTTACCCGCATACCCATTCATCCCCGCCGCGAAATGCGTGTCCTGCGGGGAACCTTTGAAGAACTGCTCGATGTGCCCGACAGTTGCTCCGAAGATTACATATCCGCCCTGATTACCGACGAACGGCTGATTTTTGAGCCGATGGCGCGGCTGCGGCAGAAATATCCCAACATTCTTGCATTAAGTCAGAACTATTTCCACCAAACCCTTTCTCATGACGGAGATCACGACACGCTACGCGAAAAGATGGCCAGCCACACTATCACCGACGAAGAAATAATGACTTCTTTTTTGCGCGACGTCTGCCAGGCGGAGCCGCTGCCTGAGGATATCGACTTTTTCGCCAAAATCAACACCGCGATAGGAGAGGATGACCAATGAAACCGATTTATCTCAAAATGACGGCTTTCGGCTCCTACTGTTCCACCGCCGAAATTGACTTTACCAAGCTCTATGACAACGGCATTTTTCTCATCACGGGCAAAACCGGGGGCGGCAAGACCACCATTCTCGACGCGATGTGCGTCGCTCTTTACGGCAAAGCCACCGGAAGCGAACGCGCCAAGGAATGGCGACAGCTTCGCTGCGGCAGTGCGCCCAACAGTGTGGATACCGAATTGGAATATATTTTCTCTCTCGGAGAAACGAAATACAAGTTTTATCGCCGCTGGCACGTACCCAACACCAAAAACGGCGAATTCAAAATCAACGACACGGAAAACGCCTGCTACCATGCCCGGAAAGACGAGGACTGGGAACTGATTGCCTCCGGCACATCCAATGCGGTCAACAGGGCGGCCGAGGATATTCTGAAACTCAGCCAGACCCAGTTCGTCAAAGTTATTATGCTGCCGCAAGGGGAATTCCGTGAACTTCTCACCGCATCAAGCGATGAAAAAGCCGCGATCTTCAAAAAGCTCTTTGATACCGAACGCTGGGAACACATCACCGACCGCATCGCGGAGGAATACCACACAACCGAAAAAAGCTGTGCCGAACACACCGCCCGTTTATCCAGCGCTCTGCAAGCGGTACAATGCGAAACTTTGGAGGAACTGCGGAAAAAAATAACCGATTGCCAATCCGAACTGGAAGAACTGCAAAAGCAAAAAGAACAAAACGCCCGACAGACCGAACAAGCATCAGCCGCATTGAGAGCAGCGGAAGCCACAGCCGCTCTTTTTGCGGAACAGGAGCAGATGCAAGCTGATCTCAACCAGTTGAATTCACAGGCAACGGAGGTGGATACGCTGCAAGCGGCACTTTCACAAAGCAGAACACTTCGCAGCGTTTTGTCGGAATACAACCTCAAGGAGGCCGCGGCAGAGGCCGTCAAAAAACAGACTGCCGCCTTGGAAACCGCACAGCGGGCGGCAGCAAACGCGGAAACGCAGTGGCGGGAAGCAGAGAAAAATGCCAATATTCTGCCGTCATTGGAGGAACAAAAGCGCGATCACCTCACCCGTATCGCCGGATGGAAGGACCTTGCCTCCGATCGGGCCGCCTTTTGCACAGCCTCCCGAAATCTGAATAGCAGTCGGCAATCGCTGGCAGATCTTGAACGGCGTTTACAGGAATTGGCAAAAGAAAAAACCGACACTGAAACGAGAATGCAAAAAGGCAGCGAATATCTGGAAAGCTGCCGCGCCGCCACAGAAAAGCTCAACAGCATCATGCAGCAGCGCCACACGCTCGAACAGCTTTACATAACCACGTCGGAATATGAAGAAAAAGGCAGACAGGCAGAAATCCTTCACAGACAAATCACCGCCTCCGAAGCCTCCATCCAAGAAGAAGAAGCCGAATATGAAGCATTGCAAAAGACGGTTCTATCCGTCGAACAGGCCATCACCGCCGACAAGGCATACTCGCTGGCAGCTACACTTGCAGAAGGCATCCCCTGTCCGGTCTGCGGCGCAACCCATCACCCCCGCCTCGCTCCCCCTTCCGATAACACTCCCACCGCGCAGGAACTGACTGCCTGCCGAAACGGTGTGGAAAAACATGCCAGACATTTGGAATCGGCACGCGCCGATCACGCGGCTCTTCTGGCCAATTACCGCCTGCTGCAAAACGACAGGCAGACACTTATTCAAAAGGCAGGCGATCCATTGGAGCGTCCCGCCGCATCCGTCAAAACCGAACTGGACGCGGCAAGCGCGGAGGAAACCAATCTGCGCAAGCTCTCCCGGCAGACCGAAAAAGCAAAGGAACGCCTGGGCGAACTGGAACGTGCTCTCACTGTAAACCGCGAAGATACCCAAAACGTGACCACGCACTGCAATAATCTTAACGTCGCCATCGCCGCTGACCGGCAAAAACTGCAATCCCTCCGGGATCGCCTGACGGCACAGGGGATAGATGATTACGCCGCTCTCGACCAAAAGCTCACAGAGGCCGGCGCCGCCCTTTCGGAGATCGAACGGAAGATCAAAGCGTACACTGACGCTTTAACGCAAGCCACTGGCCTCCGCAGCAGTACACAGGCCACCCTGCATGCTGCGGAGGAAGCAATGACTGCCGCCCGTGCCGAATACGTCCAGCGTCAGGAAATATTTCACGCCAGATGTGCCGCTCTGCGTGTAGACGAAAACGCGGACATTCGCGACGGCGTACTGCCGGATCAGACCGAGAAAGACTATGAGCGCCGTATCTCCGAATATAATAGCCGTATTTCCTTTGTGCGCACCCGTATCGCCCAGCTTTCCCAAACGCTCAAAGAACAAACCCCCCCTTTGCTTGATACGCTTCGCGCTGATCACGTCGCCACGCTTGCGGAAGGACACCGCATTTCTCAGGCTATCGGAAACGCAACCGAACGAATGAATTTTCTGCGCGACACCGACCGAACGACAGCCAGAGAACAGCAAGCGCTTGACAAGCTGCAAAAAATCTACGACACCGCGGCAAGACTCAACCGCCTCTTCTCCGGCAGGAACGAAATGCGCACCTCGATTCATGAATATGTTATCGGTATCAAAATGGACGAGGTATTGGCAAACGCCAACCTCTATCTTAGCCGCCTTTCCGGAGGACAGTACGCCATGCAGCGCAAAGATCGGGATTCCATAGGGGGGCGTGCCAAACGGCAGGGGCTGGATATTGAAATTCTCGACAGCAGCACCGGCAAAGTGCGCCCTGTTTCCACCCTTTCCGGCGGAGAAATGTTCCTCGCTTCGCTGTCTCTTGCCTTTGGTCTCTCTGATGTAGTACAGAGCTTTGCGGGAGGCATCCGTCTGGACTCGCTTTTCATCGACGAAGGCTTTGGTTCACTCGACAGCGAAACACTTGACATTGCGATGGAAGCCATCACACAGGTGCGTGAAAACAAGCTGCTCGGCATTATCTCTCACGTTTCAGAGCTAAAGGAACGCATTCCCTACGGCATCGAAGTACTGAAATCACATGACGGTTCAAAGGTCAATGTAGGATTCTTCTCATAAATACACAACAAAAAGTGGCTGCTCCGCATGGAACAGCCACTTTTTGTTTGTCGATTAGTAGGATTTACGCGTCATACTGATTTTAGTCGATAATTAGTATCAGTCCCATGTCATCCGGTATTCGCTGGCAACGGTATCTCCTTGCAGCTTATCCGTGGGAACAAGAAACACAAAAAACTGATCAAAGAAATCCTCAGAGGCAAACACCAGCAAGGAATAGGCAAGAGGTTCCACAGCCTCTTGCAGCGATTCAAAAAAGACCTCGGGTTCTTCCGCGTCAAACGCGTGGGTATTATCAAGTGTTACGCGAGAGAGCCGCGCCGTAAATGCAGCGACCGTCTCACATAAATCCTCATCGTAAGCGCCGATTTCCAGACATTGACCGTGTGCCGTCAGACAGCCCAATAGAAACAGCTCGTCCGAAACACAACTGCCTTCTACCAGACAATCCGCATATTCCTCCGCGGAAAAAACGGGCGCAATGATTTTTATGATATGGCTCAGTTCGTCATAAGCTGCCACATCATGGGACTGCAGAAGGGTGAGCAACCGCAACACGTTTTGAAATTCGTTGTCACCGAGCAGCAGGCGGGAAAAATCCGTCAAAATCAAGGCAGTGTCCTCCTGTTTTTGTGCTGTATTTGCGTTAATTGTCCCCCTCGATATCGGCAAAGATATCGGAAAACTCGATGATAATGTCGTTGGCGGTCATGGAGTGCTGCGAATAATCCTCCGCCGCCTTGTCACCTGCTCTGCCGTGGATATGTACCGCACAGGCGGCCGCGTTTTCGGGATCCATGCCCTGTGCAAGCAGCGAACCGAGCAGACCCGCCAGTACGTCACCGCTGCCCGATTTGGACATGCCGGGGTTGCCGGTGAGGTTAATCAGGATGCGTCCGTCAGGTGTGGCGCAAACGGTGTTGGCGCCTTTCAGCACCATGTAAACGCCATAGGTCATGGCAAAAGAGGAAGCGACTTCCAAGCGTTGCGACTGCACCTCGTCATTGGTCTTGCCAACCAACCGTGCCATTTCTCCGGGGTGAGGGGTCATGACAATGGGAGCTTTTGCCTCACCCAGCACACCAAGATTGTCCTTGATGGCGTTAAGACCGTCCGCGTCGATGATGATTGGCACTTCCGCACTGCGGATGACCGCCTCCACTACGGCTGTCACATCTTCTCCTTTGCCCATGCCGCAACCGATCATCACGGCGGTGGCACTCTTCAATTTATCGAGAATCTGCGGGATGGCATTGGCAGAGATGGTGCCTGTTTTGCTGCTCTCCAGAAGCGTGTAAACGGGATCGATCAAATTTGCTGCCACGATAGGATATACTTCCCTGGTAACGGCCATTTCCACCATACCCACACCCGACATGGCAGCGGCTTTCCCTGCAAAGGTGGCGGAACCCGCCATTCCTAAGCTGCCGCAGACACACAGCAGCTTGCCAAAGGAGCCTTTGTGGGTGTTTCTTTCACGTGACGGAAAACAGGCGCGCACCGCGTTGTATTCGATGGTGGAGATATGGTGCTCCTGCTCCTGAATGATATGTTCATCAATGCCGATCATGGAAACATGCACATGACCGCAGTAGTCCACAGCGGGATAGATGACATGGCCGGGTTTTCGGGTGGAGAAGGTGACGGTATAGTTTGCCATCACGCAGGAGCCCGACACTTCGCCCGAATCCGAGTCAACGCCGCTCGGCACATCTACCGAAATGACGGTGGCTCTGGCGGTGTTGATCATGTCGATCACATCTTTGAGCGTGTCGCTAACCGTACCGTGAAAGCCTACGCCAAAAATGGCGTCCACGATGATATCGGCGGCCTCAATGGTCTTGCGGAATTCCTGCTTTTCGTCCTCCTCAATGTAGGAAAGAGTCTTAATACCCGCTTCCTCGCTCTCTTCGAGAAAATGATAGGCATCCTCGGTGGTGGGCATACCCAGCGCCAGCAGTACGCGCACTTTCGCGCCGCCGTCAAGCATTCTGCGTGCCACGGCAAATCCGTCGCCGCCGTTGTTACCGCGTCCGCAGACAACCGCGACCGATTTGTTGTTGACGCCGATACGGTCGTTAATAAAACGAAATACCGCCGTTCCGGCGTTCTCCATGAGCTTGGTGTGGGCAAAACCGCCGTCGCTGACGGCAAAATCCTCTAATTTTTTAGTCTGTTCATTGTTGAGTATAATCATAAAAACGCTCCTTCGTAATAAGGAACTGTGAAGAAATAAGATGTACAAAGATGGTGCAGAATTTTTCGACTATGACAAGGCGGAAAAGCGCGGGAATACTTGGTGTATTCCAAGCTTTAACAACGAAGTCAGAGGCGAAAAAGATAAGCCAGATTGTACAGATTATTTTTGAACAGTTCCTAAGAAAGAAGGGACAAGCCGCCTTTTGCAGAGCGCCCGTCCCGGTGCCAAATGGTTGAATCAAAAAATCTGTTATGGAAAAAAACGCGCTGATTACTGGTTGGCCTTTTTTTCTCTGAACGCCTCGCGATAGACAGTGGCGCTGACATAGGGCTTCATCGCGTCGAGCAGCTTTTGATTAGGCGTGAAGAGAATCACCGTGTTACCTTCGGTTTTCTCATCCTTGCAGTAGAGAAACATCGTGTTGGGATCATCCTTGCCGACGGAATAGTCTTTGACCGCACTGGCCTTGAGTGTGTTGACAATGGCGGGGTCGTATTTTCCCATTTTTTCGACGGTTTTGACATTGATCTCAGCCATGTTTTTTCTGCTGCTTCTTGCGAGGATTCGGTCTATGGTCATCTCCCCATTGACAAAGGTGTATTCAAATTCCACCATCATCAAAAAACGCACCAGATAAACGGTAACAGCTATGGCGCAAAGGAATAACATGGAGGGAAGCATGCCGGTGAAATCCGCGATCGCTCCTATAGCCAAAAGAGCGATGGATAATCCAATGCCTGCCGTCAAGACGCCGGCAATTTTGGCGATCTGCACCACGTTGAGCTTCCTCTTAACCAAGCATTCGCAAACGATATCGCTGAACATTTGAAATAACAGCTCCCTTATAAAAAATTGTTTCTTCCATTATAGCACACATCCCTTTTGAAAACAACATTTTTTTATAATATTTTGATGAAAAGACCGTGCTTTCTTTTCCCGTTTTGCAAAACAGGAGAAGAAGAAGCATATTGTTTTCGTCAGGTTCATATTATTTAATATATCTTTTCATTTTGTTAATAATTTCATCAGATTATTGTCATGCTTTTGGGTGTATAATAAATAACAGGAAAAAGTTATGATTTTTTTCAAAAATCACCTTGATTACAACGGGGAATTGATGTAAAATAGTGTTACACGGAGGTGTTTACTTATGGATGAAACTATGACCTTCTCCATTGAACAGGATCACGCGGAAGAAATGAAAACTCTTCTTAAAATCGTTTATGATGCGCTCAAAGAAAAAGGCTATAACCCGGTCAACCAGATTGTCGGCTATCTCCTGTCGGAGGATCCGACCTATATTACCACACACGCCAACGCGCGCAGCATCATTCGCAAGATTGATCGGGACGATTTGCTCAGTGAGCTTGTGAAGTCCTATCTCGACGATCAGGCATGATAGGGAAAATGCGACAATGGGACAAGTCGGCGGCTTTTCATTGGTGTATGATGTAAAGCTGCCGTTTTTCTTTTCTCAAAAAAAAGGAAAGTGCTTTTCCAAGTAGAATCAGTGGGATTTTATTGGAAGGCACGGAAATCAATTTTAAAAAAATGGATTAGCGATTAGCCGATTAGCCGATAGCCATCAGCTCTTGCATGCAGAAGTTCCTTAAAAAGGAGTATCGCCGTTATGATATGTAATAGGACTTCATGCAATATATGCAATGCCAAGATTGAAAAAAGCTGACAGCTATAGCAATCCAAATAATCAGGGAGACAAAAGGAGGCGAGGACGACGGTGGGCTGGCGCCCACCTAGGACGACAACGCAGCCATGTGCTCACCAGCGCGCCGAACTTGTCTTTTTGTTTGTTTGGATTGCTATAATCGCTAATGGCTAACAGTTGGAAATCAAAAATTGATTTCCCTGATTGGAAGGTATTTACATTTTATTTTCTCTATGATATAATGTAATTTACAGAATGATGCAATTCAAGGAGGATGTTATAATGGAAAACAACTATCTTTGCTATAAAGGTCGTCCGCTGGTTCGCAGCGGCAATGAGATGTATTTCGGCAACATGAGTGACAAGTACATTATTCTCATCAGGGAGCTGGCTACCAAAAAGGTCAATCATGTGGACGTCGGCACCAAGTTTGAGATTCAGTTGCTTTTTACCGACCCTGATATTAAAGGCCGGGGCAAGATCAAGGATACCAGCACGAAAGGGTCCTTTTCCGATGCGCTGGAACTCGCTGAGGCATGGCTCAACCGATTCAACACACAAAAATAATCACATTGCAAAATCCCGACAGGTATTTTTAACCTGTCGGGATTTTGTCAGTTTGCCTGATGCAATGCATACGCGGTCAAAAAGGTGAAAAAATCAGTGGGTTGACGGAGCACGGTATTTTGTTCATGGTCATAAATGCCGACCGTGCCGGCGCAGAATCCGTTTTCCACAGGAAAACCGCCCAGATCGCCGGTTTCCAGATCCACCACGGGCAGAAAGGCGTGCTCACGGATCCATTCTGCGGTAACATTTTTTGTCAGGCAATGTCTGCTGTTGGAGTCGCAGGAATACACGAGGGCAAAGCCAAAATATCCGCCGCCGTATTGTTTGAGAAAAGCCTTGTAGGTTTCGGGCAATGGTATTTGCAGGCGTTCTTCCATTTTGGCGATGATTTCATCGGAGGGAATGCCGTCGGAAGACAGAGCAAACCAGATCGGATGGCTGCGCCTTGCGTTTTCCACCGCTTCACAAAACTCTTTGAAAAGCATCGTCGTCACTCCCTTGTGATGTCGTCAAATTCTCCGTGACAGGCAGCCCGCAGATCGTCCGGCGCAAGCCTTAGCTGCACGCCCAGTTTGCCGCCGCTCACGATCATGGCGTCCAATGTCTGCGCGGTGCCGGCAATGCGGGTGACATACTGTTTCTTCATGCCGACGGCAGTGCAGCCGCCGCGGATGTAACCTGTCACAGCATTGATGTCTTTGACGTGCAGCATGGCGACGGATTTTTCTCCCACTGATCTGGCAGCCTTTTTCATATCGAGTTCCGCTTCGATGGGGATGACGAAAACATAATACTGCTTGCTGGCTCCCTGCGCGACAAGGGTTTTGTAAACGATTTCGTGGGGCAGACCCAGAATATCCGCGATCTGCACGCCGTCCACAAAATCCTTGCACTCGTAGGTTTGGGTTTCATAAGGAATTTTCATGCTGTCAAGAATGCGCATGGCGTTGGTCTTGAGCTCTTTGTTTTTTGCCATAGTGTCTTTTTTCTCTTTCTATATCAGATGGAATGGCAGCGCTGTCCAGTATCCGACGGACAGAACCGCTTTGTGTACGATTCCATTTTACCACAGGAAGCCAGCATCGTCAATGGCTGTTTTTTTCGCTTACAGACGACGGCCCGACGTGATTTTATCGTGTATCTGTAATGCAAAACAGCTTCCCTCACCGGGGGTGCTTTCCGCCCGTATCGTTATATGCAACAGGGCGGCGGCTTCCGCGCAGAGATACAGTCCCAGACCGCTGGATTTGTCATTGAGCCGGCCGTTCATCCCGGTGTAGCCCTTTTCAAAAATACGGGGTAAATCCTCCTGTGCAATACCGATGCCGGTATCTGACACAGAAAGCACGCCGTCCCGGACAGAAACGGTGATGGTGCCGGAGGGCGTGTATTTCAGGGCGTTGGAGATGAGCTGCTCCAGCATGCAAAGAAACCATTTCTTGTCGGTGACAATTCTGAGATTAGTTCCGTCATATTGCAGCCGGAGTTTTTTATAGATAAACTGAGAGGCGAATTTGCGGATCACCTCGCGAATCAATTCATCCAACGCGTATTCCTGAATCAACAGATCGTTGGATTGGCTGCCTAAACGCTGGTACGCAAGCACCATTTCGGTGTACTGTTCCATGCGAAAGAGTTCCTCTTGCAGCGCGCGTCTGTCGGGGATTTCCGACGCCCCCAGCGCCAGCTTCATGACCGCGATGGGGGTTTTCACCTGATGCACCCACGCGGTGTAAAAATCCTGCGTTTCCTTGCGTTCCGCCGCAAAGGAAGAAGACAGCCTTTCGGTTTCCTCCCCGAGAATTTCTATCATCTGCTGGTAGTCGGCTTCGGCGAGGGTTTCCGGAGGGGAAAAATCATTCCATCCGGTGAGAATGCTCATCCGCTTCTGCTGCCGCTGTCCGGATTTTCGCTGCTCTTTGACAAGATAAATCACGAAATACAGCGCCATGCAGAAAAACGTAACGGTAAACGCATATCGGAACGGTTCTGTATGCAGCCCATACAGCCGGAAAATGACATAAATCAGAACCGTATTGAGCAGGAACAAGCCCGCGGGCATTCGGAACTGCCGCAGGCAGTCAAGCAAAACCGCTCTCTTTCTTGTATCTTTCATACGATGATATACCCGCTTCCCGGCTTGGTGACAATCACATCGGTCAGCCCGTTTTCATTCAGCTTTTTGCGCAGTCTGGCGATGTTGACGGTAAGGGTGTTTTCCTCCACATACATGTCGCTTTGCCAGAGGGCGTTCATCAGATCGTCACGGCTGACGATTTTCCCCTTGTGGTCGAGCAATACCTGCAAAATGCGCAGTTCGTTTTTGGTCAGCTCGATGTGCTTTCCGTCATAGATCACCGAGGCGTCGCCGGGATTGAGCTTGGCTCCGTGAAATTCCGGCAGACTGCCGGCTTCACCGATTTCATAGGCCCGCCGCAGCACCGCCTGCACTTTCGCGCCCAGTACCATGGAATCCACCGGCTTGGCGATGAAATCGTCGCCGCCCAGTCCGATGGCGGTGACGATGTTCATGTTGTCGGAAGCCGAAGAGAGAAACACGATGGGGACGTTGGAAATCTTCCGGATCTCGCCGCACCAATGGTATCCGTTGTAATAGGGCAGCATGATGTCCAGCAGCACGAGCTGCGGCTGAACCGCGAGAAATTCCTCTGTCACATGGCGGAAATCCGAGACGGTTTTCACTTCGCTGCCGTAATCGGACAGCGTTTTTGCAATGGCCGCCGCCAGCGCGGTATCATCTTCCACCAGCAAGATCCGGTACATATCCTTTACCTCTCCTTTATTGCACGATTTTGTAATAGGTCTTTGACGTGCCGAGATAGATCAGCGTGTACACCAGTGCAAAGACCGCAAAGGTACCCAGCGCGCAGACCGCGAACAGCTCCACGCTGAAAAGCATCAGCATTTTCATGATTCTCGTCAGCAGCGGGAATACGACCGCCATATGAAGTCCGGCGACCGCCAGCGGCAGAAAAAACACCAGCAGCACCTGCTTGCGGATGGTCTGCCTGACCTCCTGTCGGCTCATGCCGATTTTTTCCATGATCTGGAAACGGATTCGGTCCTCATACCCTTCCGAAATCTGCTTGTAATAGATAATGAGCGCCGTCGCGAACAGGCAGACCGCGCCGAGCAGCACGCCCAGAAAGAGCAGCGTGCCGAACAGCCCCAGCATGGCCTCTTTCGCGTTCCAACGGGTGTTGAGATTGTATTCGACCACCCTGCCGTCCGCCATCTTCCTCAGCGCTTCACGCAGATCGGAATCCAGCGAATCCCCCGCCTTGGCCGCCTTCTCCCGGTCGGCAAAGGACACGGCAATGCGCCGTGTCATTTCGGAAGCGTTTTTGCCAATGGCTTCTTTCTGCGCAAGATAAATGTTGTTAAGTGTCTGTTCATCCGAAACTACCACGCCGTAACAGGCAAAGGATGACGCAAGGGCGCTCGGGGAAATGGGAAAATGATACAGATTCCGCACGATCTCATAGGTTGCGCCGTGAACGGTCAGCCTGCCGGTGACGTCCTTGATGCCCGAAGGATTGTACATCGAGCAGACGGCAATCTGGTTTTTGCCGAGGGTAAGACTTTCGCCTGTGAGTCTGCGGTAGGTATCTTCCGTGATAAAGAAGTAGCTTCCAACGTCAATCATATTGAAATCATCCACTTCGCCTGATACATACAGTCTATTGTCTTTGAGCAAATAGGCTGTACACAGATATTCATTTTGCTCAATTGATTTTATCTCAATGCCGTTTTTGTCAGCGGCAGCGCGCATCATGCTTTCCAGATCTGTCGGAGAAAGAGGCTGTGTTTCGCCGTTTTCATCCGAAAATCCCGCTTCAAAATAGACGTCCTGCGGATAATTCTTGGCAAGCACACCCTCCATCCCCGCGTAAAGAGTGACGGTGGTGGAGATCATGACCAGCACGCCGGTGGCGAGAATCGCGATGGAGGCAAGTCCCACGGCATTCTGCTTCATGCGGTAGAGCAGCCCCGAAACCGCCGGCATATTCTGCGGACGGTAATAGAAATTTTCCCTCTTTTTGAGGGTTTTCAGTATAAAAATGCTTCCCGCGACAAAGAGAAAATAGGTGCCGGCGATCACCAGCAGCACCGCCAGAAAGAAGAACGCCAGCGCTTCCAGCGGAGACTGTGTTACCAAAGCAATCGCGTAGCCGCTGCCGAGCGCCAAAAGACCCAGCGCCAGCATGACCCACTTGACTTTCGGCTCCTTTTCACCGACGCTGCGGCTTTGCAGCAGCTCCACTGGCTTCATCAGCGCAATGCTGATACGGTTCAGCAGGAAGATGAAGCCATCCAGCAGCAGGAAGAAGGCTGCCGAGGGAATGACCGTCACCGGCGTGACATAATAGAACCCCGCCACAATATCGGTCTGGAGCAGACGGCAGATCAGCAGCGAACAAAGTTTATAGAAAAGCACGCCCGCACAGAGTCCGCCTGCCACCGACAGCAGGCTGCTGATGAGATTTTCAAAAAACAGCACCCTTCCGACATGACGCTTCTCCATGCCCAGCACATTGTACACGCCGAATTCGCGCTTGCGCTGCTTCATCAGAAAGCGGTTGATGTAGAGCATCAGCACCGCCGAAAGCAGGGCGAGGACGCCTGCCCCCATCCACATGAACACGGAGAGAAAATTGCCGCCTTTCACGCGCTGCATTCTATCATCCATCGCCAGCGTGAACATGATGTAAAAACAGACGAGCAGTCCGGCTTCGGTTCCGATTCTCGGGAGGAAGAAACGGGCGTTGTTCCGGATATTCTGCACAGCCATTCGGGAATAGAGTTTCATTTGCCCTCACCGCCTTTTCTGAGCATGGTGAGCGTATCGGAGATTTTCTGATAAAGCTGCTCGTTGGTGCAGTCGCCCCGGTAAATCTGGTGGAAGACAACGCCGTCGCGGATAAACAGCACGCGACCCGCGTGGGAGGCCGCGTCGGTGGAATGCGTCACCATCAGAATGGTCTGCCCGTCGCGGTTCATTTTTTCAAATACGCGGAGCAGGTCGGAAGAGGACTGTGAATCCAGCGCGCCGGTCGGCTCGTCCGCGAGAATGATCTTGGGACGGGTAATCAAGGCTCTGGCCGCTGCCGCGCGCTGCTTCTGACCGCCGGACACCTCATAGGGGAACTTGCTGAGAATCCCGTCTATTCCCAGAGATTCGGCCACCGGCCCCAGCCTTGCCTTCATCTGGGAAACGCTTTTGCCGCTCAGCACCAGCGGCAGCAAGATGTTGTCCCGCAGCGAGAACGTGTCCAGCAGATTGAATTCCTGGAACACAAAGCCGAGGTTTTCTCTGCGGAAGGAAGCCAGCGCCGCGTCTTTTACCTCCGCGAGATTCCTGCCGTCCAGCATGACGCTGCCGCCGGTGGGCTTGTCGAGCGCCGCGAGAATATTGAGCAGCGTGGTTTTGCCGGAGCCGGATTCGCCCATAATGGCGACATATTCTCCGGCTTCCACCGAGAATGTCACGCCCTTGAGCGCCTGCACCTGATGGCCGCCGAAACGGGTGGTGTAGGTCTTTTTCAGGTCTTTTACTTCAAGTATGGTCATAACAGTTGCCTCCTGTTTCAATTGGTAATTCCATTATACCGAAACAGAACCCAGTCCGACATCGAATCGTGTGACATTCAGGTGACAATTTTGTAAGGGCCTGCTATAGTATATCAGATATTATAGGTGTTTATACTAATTGTCAATCAAAAGTAGACAATTAGTATTATAAGTATCCTGCACCTGTTCCTATGCCTTTGCATTACAAAAACGTTTCATCAATTATCGTGTAAATATCGTCATCAAAGAAAGACTTGCCGCTCTCGTCCATGATCTGTTGGAATTGCCTGCGGATTCTGACCGGATAGATGAACAGCGTCAGTGAGAAAAGCATAAATATCACCGCCAGAATCAGCGTAAAGATGAGCGTGTCCATCAGAGCGCTGGTCAAGGCCACGGAAACAATGAAACCGAGGTAAACAGCAGCGCAGAACACCAATTCGATCCACATAAATAGAAAGGAGTTTTTGGTATCTTCGCGGTATTTCTCCAGATATTCTTCCTGCGTAAAGGCGGACTGCCCTTTTTTCTCACGCTTGGCATTGTCTTTTTCATACATCTTCCGACTTTCCTCCACCATGCTGTGCAGGACGGAGGCGCGGAACGAGAGCTGTCCTGTACCTCGCTTATCTTCTTTGGCAAAGAAGCGTCTGCCTGCCGCCACATTCATCAAACCCATGACGAGCCGCGTGATGGTGAGCCACACCACGCATACCAGCGGCGAGATGCCGAAGGGTACGCCGGGAACATCAAGTTCGAAATCGGGAATCAGCCATAGCACGCCGATGCCGACGGTATTCACGATGACATAAACAATGGCACGATAAATCTTACGGTATTTTTTCATTCTGCAAACCATCTGCCGCACGACAGCATTGGAGATAACAGTCAGCAAACTGCCGAGCACCAGTCCGATGACGGTACCATAAAACTGAGCAGATTCCTCGCACAACGCCGCCCACAGCCCCTTTCCATCGCCCAGCGACGGAAGCAGCATGACGGCGTCGATCACGAGAAAAATCCACGCGATGGAGCGACCGTATTCCAGCACCCCTCTGACACGGGATAGAGGCGACACGTCGCTGAGAAATCCGCGGCAAAAGCTGCCGATATCGCTGCCTGTAATTTTCCGCACCGGTACGCCGTTAGTTTGTGCCTCCAGAAATACATCCATCAGGTAACCGAGGCTTTCATTGAGTTCGGCGCTGCTGAGTGTCTGCGTGAGACACCATTCCTCCACTTTGTCAAAGGTCTGACCGTATTCCTCATCCAGTCTGCTTCTGTAATCGGAATAAAGCCCTGTTCTGATTTCTTCCTGTTTTTTCTCTTTCATGTCACATACTCCTATTCATTGTCTAAAATATTCCTTGCTGCCTGCGTGATTCTCGCGTAATTTTCCGTAAACGCCGCGAGGTAGGCTTCTCCGTCCGGCGTGATGGAGAAATACTTGCGCGAGGGTCCGAGCGGGGATTTCCCGATGCGGCAGGCGATGAGTCCTTTTTTTTGTAGTCGGGTGAGTACAGGATACAGCGTTCCTTCAATCAAATTATCAAACCCGTTTTCAATCAGCACGGATAAAATCTCGTACCCGTATGTTTCACCCCTGCTGATAACGGAAAGCACACATCCTTCCAACACCCCTTTCAGCAATTGGGTATCGTCCAAAGCTTCACTTCCCTCCAAAAAAGTAGCTACTTGATTTTGCATAGTAGTTTGCAAAATCATAATATCACATCTACTATGCATTGTCAAGTAGTTTTTTGTTTCTGCCAATGATTTCATCTTTATACTAATACAATATATGCAATACCAAGATATGCAATACCAAGTTTGAAAAAAGCTAACAGCTAATCGCTAATGGCTAATAGCTGGAAATCAAAAATTGATTTCCCTGCAAAGTTGCAATCCCTACTTGACAAACGGGTGAAAATAGGGTATACTTGCATCAACAGGTACAGCAAAAGCGCTGTAAGCAGCAGAGCTTACGGCGCTTTTCTCCTTATCGACACAATCACCATCCAAACAAATTCATCATGGGAGAGATGTTTTTATGGCAAATGTTCCGGAATTATTCGGCAGCATGGTATTTAACGACAAGAAGATGCAGGAACGCCTTCCCCGCGCGACCTATAAGGCACTCAAAAAGACCATTCAGAACGGCGAACCGCTTGATATCACCGTGGCCAATGTTGTCGCCAACGCGATGAAGGACTGGGCGGTGGAGATGGGCTGCACGCATTACTCCCATTGGTTCCAGCCGATGACGGGCATTACCGCCGAGAAGCACGACAGTTTCATCACCCCCTCCGGCGACGACCGCGTGATTATGGAATTTTCCGGCAAGGAACTCATCAAGGGCGAACCCGACGCGTCAAGCTTCCCCTCCGGCGGCATCCGGGCCACCTTTGAGGCGAGAGGCTACACCACATGGGATCCCACGTCTCCCGCGTTCATCCGCGACACCACGCTTTACATACCCACGGCGTTCTGCTCCTACACGGGCGAGGTGCTTGACAAGAAGACCCCGCTGCTGCGTTCCATGGAACGGCTCAGCTCGGTAGCCGTCCGGATGCTCCACATCCTCGGCAAGAACGACGTGACGAGAGTCATCACCACCGTCGGGCCCGAACAGGAATATTTTCTGATTGATAAGAAGATGTACGATAAGCGCCCTGACCTGATTTATACGGGACGCACCCTCTTTGGCGCTCCCGCTCCCAAGGGACAGGAACTTGACGATCATTATTTCGGCTCCATCAAAACGAGAGTCGCCGCCTTTATGAAAGACCTTGACAACGAGCTTTGGAAACTGGGGGTACTTGCCAAAACCAAACATAACGAAGTGGCCCCGTCGCAGCACGAGCTGGCTCCCATTTTCACCATCTCCAACGTCGCCAATGATCACAACGAGCTGACCATGGAGGTCATGCAAAAGACTGCCGAGAAGCACGGTCTGGTCTGCCTGCTGCACGAAAAGCCCTTTGAAGGGGTCAACGGATCCGGCAAGCACAACAACTGGTCGCTTTCCACCAGTACGGGCGAAAACCTCCTCGACCCCGGTAAGCAGCCGGAGAATAATCTGCAATTCCAGCTCTTCCTCGCCGCGATCATCAAGGCGGTGCATGAATACCAAGACCTGCTGCGTATTACCGTGGCGACGGCGGGCAACGATCACCGCTTAGGCGCGAACGAAGCGCCGCCCGCCATTATTTCCATGTATCTGGGCGACGATCTCGGCGCGATGGTGGACGCGATCATTAAGGGCGAAAAATACGAGAGCAAGGGAAAGGCGAAAATGCTCACCGGCGTGGATGTGCTGCCCGATTTCAAGAAGGACACCTCTGACCGCAACCGCACCTCGCCCTTTGCTTTCACAGGCAATAAATTTGAATTCCGTGCGCTCGGTTCATCCTTAAATATAGGCTGTCCCAACTATATGCTCAATACGATGGTGGCGGAGGAGCTTTCCCAGTTCTGTGACGCGCTCGAAGGCGTGGACGATCTGGAAAACGCGCTGAAAGCGTTGATTAAAAAAACCTTTACCGAACACCAGAACATCATCTTCAACGGCGACAACTATTCCGAAGAATGGGTCGCGGAAGCGGCACGCCGCGGACTGTGCAATTACAAATCGCTGCCGGAAGCCATGGCGCATTATGTCGATCAGAAGAACATCGACCTCTTCGTCAAAAACGGCATTATCTCGGAGGCGGAGGTGCGCGCCCGCTATGAAATCGAACTGGAGCATTATGTCAAGCGGCTGCACATCGAGGCACTGACCATGATCGACATGGCGGAAAAGAATATCACGCCTGCCGTGATTACATTTGTCAATGAACTGACGCAGGGTGCGCTTGCCAAGCAGCAGCTTTCCGCCAAGCTTTCGGTTTATGCGGAAATGACACTGATTGAAACGCTGTCTGACAAACTAGAAGCCTTCGTTAAAAAGACCGCCGAGCTGGAAGCAGCGGTGGAGAATGCCAAGCAGTATAAGGGCAACAATCTGAAATCCGCGCAGTATTACCGTGAGACGGTACTCACTCTGATGGATGAGCTGCGCGCATTGGGCGACGCGATGGAGAAAAAGACGGCGGCAAAATATTGGCCGTATCCTTCCTACGGCGAGCTGCTCTTCGGCGTGTAATCTATATAAATGCGTCTGTTTTGGAGTAATGATCGACTGGCTTGAATCCGGCATGAAGGAAGAAAAGGCGCGTTCTCTGCACGTCATTTTTAAATTGAGGGTCATGACTGCTGAAAATATTGCCGACGCGCTGCGCGGTCAGGTGGATTGACAAAAAACAACGCTCATCTGCGATGTCAAAAAAGATGTGATAATATGCAAAAAAAACACGCTGCCCAACACATGCGGGCAACGTGTTTTTCTGCACTTGGATTTTCACTCATTCCGAATTAACCTGACGTTACGATTTCGCCGTTTTGTTCTCTGGTGTAATTTTCCACCCAGATAACAATAGGATAGGGCTGGTCTTTTTCATAGACCCAGTTATTGGAATAGTAGGCAAGCGAACCATTTTCGAGCGACAGCGCCGCGCTGACGCTGCCGTCATCATATTCAATCACACAGGCGGCATACTGCTGCCCCACCATGGACCCATAGTGAACCGTTCCGCCGATACCGTCATGGTTATGGACAGAACCGCCGTATTCGTAAGGAGTAACGGTACCGGTGGTGTCGCTGCGTTCCGATGTGTGCATCTGGAAGCAGCAGAGCAGACGCATATAAACGGTGTCACCCATCATTTTTTGCAGCGCGTCGTCTGTTTTTTTGCTGAGAACGCCCATCTCGTTAAGACTGGTATTGATGTAGCTTTCCGTGCGTGAGAAGATACCGGTAATCTGCGCGTTTTCCCCGAAGCCTTCAAATGCCGTCCATTCTACGGCAATGTAGTCGTTTGTGGTGCAAAATACAATGTTGAGTTCCTTGCTTTCAGGACTGTCAAAATAAAACATGATGTAGCAGCGGGGATCTTCAGCATAATAATAGGCTGCGTTTTTTTCAAAATATTGCTGTTCAAGGCCGTAATCGTTCTCCCCATCCTCATTCTCGGGATAGGAAATTGTTTTAGCGTCAAAGTCGGCGTGGCAGTCCCTTAATTCACCTGCCTTATTTCCGTTGTAGACCGTGATGCTGAAATCAAAGCCCTTGGAATTGACGTTCTTGATTTCCGCGTAGCAGCGGGAAAAGACCGAATCGCCTTCCCGGTACCAGGTGCCTCTCCAGTCAGAAGCTCTTCGTCCTCCTGCCGAACCGCAGGAGGTCAATAAGCATACGGCGATCATGAAGGCCGCCGCCAAAAGCAGGATGATTGGCGCAGTACGTTTCATTCGTAACTCATCTCCAGAATACAATCATTTTCTAACCCTTATTATAATACAAGCCGCGGTGCGGGTCAAGTGGGTTGTTGCCTGAGAAATGCAAATGGGAAAGGATATTTTTTAAAAATAGCGTGAGAGAATAAGCGAGGAAACAGAAGAAAAAAAGAGAATAAATGAGATTTGATATTTCTAAATGAATTTTTCGCAAAAAGGTGTTGACAAGGCGTTCAGAATGTGGTAAGATACTCCTTGCGAACGCTCGAAAGGTGTGTGATGTGCTTTTTGTTGACTCAGCCCACATGCCTCAACCGTTTCAAAAATTTTTTTATTAAAAGATATGGAGGAAAATGCTATGTCAACATTTATGCCCAAAGCAGGTCAGATCGACCGCAAGTGGTATGTGATCGACGCTGCAGGTCTGCCTGTCGGACGCGTTGCCGTTGTGGCAGCCGATATTCTCAGAGGCAAGACAAAGCCGACCTTTGCTCCCCATGTGGACTGCGGCGATCATGTCATCATCATCAACTGCGACAAGGCAGTTCTCACCGGTGCCAAGCTGGAAAAGAAGATCTATTACCGTCATACCGGTTACATCGGACATCTCAAGGAAACCAAGGCGGGCACTCTTATGAAGAGCAATCCCACCAAGGTCATGGAGCTTGCCGTCAAGGGCATGGTTCCCAAAACCACCATCGGCAGATCTGCTGAAACCTGGGCAATGTAATTCGGAAGGAGGAAATGAATTATGTACGATAAGACACCGTTTTTCTATGGCACAGGCAGAAGAAAGAGCTCTGTTGCCAGAGTCAGACTCTACAAGGGTACCGGCAAGGTTGTCATCAACAACAGAGACATCGACGACTATTTCGGTTTGGATACACTGAAGGTTATCGTTCGTCAGCCCCTCGAGCTGACAGGTCTGACCGACCGTTTTGACGTGGTTTGCAATGTCAGCGGCGGCGGCGTGACCGGTCAGGCTGGCGCGATTCGTCACGGCATCGCCAGAGCGCTGCTCCAGTATGACACCGAAAACCTCCGTCCTATGCTCAAGAGCGCAGGTTTCCTCACCAGAGATCCCAGAATGAAGGAAAGAAAGAAGTACGGCTTGAAAGCTGCAAGACGTGCGCCTCAGTTCTCCAAGAGATAATCTTTGTGCTTTTCAGCACGCTTCAAGGCTACTGTTTACAGGGTTTTTGGAGTATTCAGACGGTTTGAGATGTGCTTAAATGTGTTAGATAAGCAACAAGCAAGCAACACATAAGTAACAACAGTTCTCAATCAACTATGTAGTTAAAGAGATGTTTTTCTAAGTATGGAAAGACATCTCTTTTTGTTTTGCCTATTCATATGGACGAAGCGACGCCGCATATCCATATTGACTTTGTACCGTTCACAACCGGCAGTCAGCGTGGTTTGGAGACAAGAGTTTCTCTCAAACAGGCGCTTGCTAATCAAGGCTTTAAAGGGAATGGTCGCAGCGATACGGAATGGAATCGCTGGATACTTTCCGAAAAGAAAGTCCTTGCTCAGATTATGGAGAGGCACGGGATAGAGTGGGAACAGAAGGGTACCCACGAGCAGCACTTGTCCGTACTTGATTACAAAAAACAGGAGCGAGCCAAAGAGGTCGCCGAGCTCGACCGGGAGATTGAGGAAAAGCAGTTGGAGGTCAAGGGACTGAAAGCGACGGCTGAAAAAATCAAAGAAGCAACGGATTCACTCGACAGCATAGAACATCAGCTTGACAATAATCCCGAGCTTCAACTACCGGAGCCACAGGGCTTGATGTCGGCGAAGAGCTACAAGAAAAAGTTTGTAGATCCGTTAATACAGCGGCTGAAAAATCTTGTACGATCTGCGGTAGCAAAAAGCTATTTGGGCTGGGAAAACTATCACCGTATCAACAATCTGAACGGCAGATTGTACAGCGAAAACAAACATCTGAAATCTGAAAATTCCCGGCTCAGAGAGGTCAACGATATGCTGCGAGAGCAGAACAAAGCCTACTGCCTGTTGGAAAAGGTTTTCGGTAAGCGCAAGCTCAATGAGATTATCGAGCAGGCGAGAGGTTTCAAAAAGTCAAAACAGCGTGACGCACGCTAATATATTATGAAAGGTTGATGAACAATGGAAAAGAGAATTTACGACAAAAAGACCGGTATTCACTACGAGCTGCAAGGCGATTATTATCTGCCGTGTTTGGAACTCCCAGAACAGCCAAAAGTTGAAATCGGCGTTTGGGGAAAGCGGCATTTGCGGTACATCAAGCAGCAACATAAAATCCGCTATACCAATCTGCTGACAAGCTGTAAGCTCACCGTATACCTCGCCGATATTGATGAACAGGCAGAGGAGATGTTCTTTCGGATAGTAAAACAACTCGCCGAACAGGAAGGGGTTACCGAGCAGCTCAAAGCAGAGAACCCAATGTTGTGGGTGCAGAAGATGAACAATATCCGCAACCGTGCAACGGAGATTGTAAATACAGAGTTGATTTACCAATAAGTGACTTAGCGCCCGAAAGATAAATTTTAGGGCGCTAAACTATTGGATTTTAGAATTATGTATGCTATAATATAAATATATGCTATGATATATATCCATAAAAAACTCAAAGAAAATGATAATAAGAGGAATGATATTATTATATGAAATTGGACTCCACAATAACAAACAGACAGACAAAGCCAAGAAATACAAATTTAGAATTATTCAGAATAATCTCTATGATACTTATTGTTGCACACCACTATGTGGTGAATTCTGGAATGATGGCTGAAATGGCTACACATCCATTTGCTGGAAATTCTTTGTTTTTTTATTTGTTTGGCGCATGGGGCAAAACGGGAATAAATTGTTTTGTAATGATAACAGGCTATTTTATGTGCAAGTCCCATATAACAGTGAAAAAATTCTTGAAGCTGTTATTACAAATAATGTTTTACAGAATTATCATTTACTTTATCTTTACAATTTCTGGATATGAATCATTTTCATTTTTATCATTTTTTGAACTACTCATCCCTGTTAGAAATATAAGTGACGGATTTACATCTGCTTTTATAGTTTTCTTTTTGTTTATTCCCTTTATCAATGTTCTATTAAGAAACTTAACAGAGAAAATGCACTTACGGTTGATTATTCTTTGCTTGTTTCTATACACCTTTTTAGGTACCGTTCCGGGATTTAGAGTAACAATGAACTATGTTTCGTGGTTTATCACCATTTACTTTGTTACTTCTTTTATCCGCTTATACCCCAAAGCTTTGTTTGACAAAACAAAATTTTGGGGCATTGCCGCTCTTGTGAGTCTTGTTGTTTCAATAGCGAGTATTATTGTATGCTTAAAACTTGGTAAATCCGCATATGGTTTCATTGCTGATTCAAATAAAGTGCTCGCTGTTACAACTGCATTTTGTGCATTTGTATTTTTTAAGAACGTTAGAATGCCATATATACAAGTAATTAATATTATTGCAAGCGCATCCTTTGGTGTTCTTCTTATTCACGCAAACAGCGATACTATGAGGCAGTGGCTGTGGAGGGATATGCTACAAAATGCAGTAGTATTTAACACACCGTTGTGTTATTTGCATTTTGCTTGTTCGGTATTAGGAATCTATTTTATTTGTACAGCTATTGATTTAATGAGAATATACCTTTTAGAAAAGCCTTTCTTTAGATTTTATGACAAAAAATCTCAACAAATCTACCTGAAGTTTTATTCGGTTGAAGATAAAATTCTGAAAAAACTTCACGTAAATGAATGAGAATAGATTTGTTGTTCTAATGGGTTTGGTTTTGAAGAACCTTCGAACAGACTTTCAAAGTTTTCCTCAATTTGATCAATTGTTAATCCATATGCCAACATTTTAGGAACAACATCTACACATATGAGAACATAGCAGTTTGTTTATGATGTAATTGATTGTCCTCCATACACAACACACAAGCAACAAAATAATGTAAAAGCCCTGTAAACAAGCCAATCTTTGCGTTTGAAAAGTTCTCCAAGAGATAAAGTTAAAGCCTTACGAACGCCTAAATTATGCGGCTTTAAAGATTGTAAATCTGTTTTTGGTGTTTATTTGGTGTTTATTTGTCAAAAAATTGTGGTTGTTCACGCATATTTCATGCGGAGCAGCCACTTTTTATTTTGTTGACTTTTATTCATACCGGTGGTAAAATAAGCATAGGGATAACCGGACAAAATAAGATGGAAAGGGGATGATTCTATGACAGCAATTCAACAGCAGGCGGTTCAGCTGATTTATCAGCTTCCGGATGAAAAAATCAAAGCGATTATCACATTGGCTGTTGACGAACTGCGATTGATGGATTTTCAGGAACAGGAGCAGATAACAAAAAAGCAGAGTGCCTTTGCCAGACTGGAGCAGTTGCATTTTGATCTGCCGGACGGCTTTGATACCGACGCAGAATTAATGAGCGCATTGGAGGAAAAATATGGTACTACTGATTGACGCCAATATTATTCTGGATTATCTGCTAAAGCGTGAGCCTTTCTATGATGATGCCAAACGTATCTTGGCACTGTGCAGTCAGAATGATGTGTCCGGCTGTATTGCTTTGCCGACGGTTACAAACCTGTGGTATATTCTGCGCAAGGTTCCTGAACAAACAAGGCGAGCTGCCCTGAAATCAATCTGTGAGCTGCTTGAGGTGGTCGGAACAACACATGAAGAAGTTGTAAAAGCGATTGATACCGCTGCATTTAGGGATTTTGAGGATTGCATACAATCCAAATGTGCCAAGTCAAACGCGGTAGATTATATTATTACCAGAAATATCTCTGATTTCACACAGTCAGAAATTCCTGTCAAAACTCCTCAGGAATTGCTTGATGATTTGGCTGAATAAAGTCCCCGCTCGTCCTGCGCCGTCCTCAGCACACAACACACATGCAACAAACCTACACAAAAACCGCGTAAATCAGGGCTTTGCGCGGTGGGAAAAATTCTCCAAGAGATAAAGTTAAGACCTCGAAAACGCCTAAAATACGCGGTTTTTATGAATCCAAAGTGGTTTTCGCCGTTTATATGGTGTTTATGATGCAAAAAAATCGGCTGTTCACGCATATCCCAATGCGGAGCAGCCGATTTTATATTCTTATTGACTTATTTAATGCAGATGAGATAATAATGCAGAAAACAGTATATACCAGTTTCGGGCTAAAAATCCCTAGCATAATACATAATATTCTCATAATTATGTTTGTCTGCTTTTGATTGACGTTTATTATATTCTCTTGCGAACAGATCATCCGCATTGGACAATCTGTTTTTTATTCAATCAGAACAGCTTCCCTTTTTTCTTCTTGGCGAGCTTGGAAACGTCGGTTCCAAAGGACTGTTCGAGCTGCATGATGAGATCGCGCTGCTCAGGGGTGATTTCCTTGGGCACAGACACGGTAAAATGAACGTACTGATCGCCCTTGGCACGGGAATTGAGGCGCTGGATCCCCTTGCCCTGCATACGATTGATGTCGCCTGGCTGGGTTCCCGCCGGCACCTTCACCTTGACATTGCCGTCCAGCGTCGGAACGTCGATTTCCGCGCCAAACACGGCCTGACCGTATGTAATGGGCTGATTCATATGCACATCACATCCGTTGCGCTCAAAAACAGGATGAGGACGAATGCCAACCTCTACAAACAGATCGCCGGAACTGCCGCCGTTGCTGCCCTGATCGCCCGCGCCCGAAACGCGCACCTGCATGCCCTCGTCGATGCCCGCCGGGAATTCCACCGTCTTGGAGCTGGTGACACGCACCTTGCCCAGTCCGCTGCACTTGGTACATTTCTGCTCGATGATTTTTCCGGTGCCGCGGCATCTCTCACAGGTATGCTGCGACTGCATCACGCCGAACGGAGTGCGCTGATTGACGCGCACATAGCCCGTGCCGCCGCAATCGCTACAGGTCTTGGGAGAAGTACCCGGCTTCGCGCCGGAACCGTTGCATTCGCTGCAGGTTTCCACACGCTTGTAGCTGACCTCCTTGCGGCAGCCCTTGGCCGCGTCCTCAAAGGACAGCATAACCGACTGACGGATATCGGCTCCCCTGCGCGGCGCGTTGGGGTTGGCACGTCCGCCGCCTCCGAAGCCGCCTCCGAAAAAGCTGCTGAAAATATCGCCCAGATCACCGAAATCGACGTTGTACGCGCCGCCGCCCGGTCCGGCTCCGAAATTCGGGTCTACGCCCGCGTGACCGAACTGGTCATAACGCGCGCGCTTCTCACTGTCGGACAATACTTCATACGCCTCGCCGACCTCTTTGAATTTCTCCTCGGCGGCCTTGTCACCGGGATTGAGGTCGGGGTGATATTTCTTCGCCATCTGCCGATAGGCTTTTTTGATTTCCTCTTCCGAAGCTCCCTTTTGCAGCCCCAGAACTTCATAATAATCTCTTTTTGTGTCTGCCAAAATGATCGTCCTTTCGCTGCCTTGAAGTTGGCGGATACATCCATTCCCCGGAAGGCTTACAGCAGCATGCATTATTATAAACCATTCTATCCGTACAGTCAATACCGATTATCCACAATCCGCACCGACTTATCCAACAAACAGAACAGAGAGATACGCATAACAATGATTGGGACGAATGGCAATCCACCGCCCCAATCATCTTTTACAAGTGATTATTTGTCAAGGTTTAAACCGCTTGACGCGGAAACAAATCAGTTGTTGTCAACGTCATTGTAGCCGCCGTTGCCCGCATCCTCAAAGCCCGCGTCATACGCGCCGCCCTGAGGTGCGCCGCCCTGCGCGCCCGCGTCCTTGTAAAGCTGTTCGCTCAGCTTGTAAAGCTCCTGCTGGAGCGCGTCGGTCTTGGACTTGACTTCGTCAGCCGAAGCGGTATCCTTGACCGCGCGGAGATCGCTGATCTTGGACTGCACGGTGGACTTGGTGGAAGAATCCACTTTGTCGCCCAGATCGTCAAGCAGCTTCTCGGTCTGGTAGATGATCTGATCGGCATTGTTGCGGATGTCCACTTCTTCTCTGCGCTTGGCGTCTTCCGCCGCGTACTTCTCGGCATCCTTGACGGCTCTCTCGATGTCCGCCTTATCCATGGAAGTGGAAGAAGTAATGGTGATGTGCTGCTCCTTGCCGGTGCCCTTATCTCTTGCGGAAACATTCACGATGCCGTTGGCGTCGATGTCGAAGGTAACTTCGATCTGCGGAATGCCTCTGCGTGCGGGTGCAATACCGTCGAGGTGGAACACGCCGAGCAGCTTGTTGTCTCTGGAGAATTCACGCTCACCCTGGAGCACCTTGACTTCCACGGAAGTCTGGTTGTCGGCAGCGGTGGTGAATACCTGCGACTTCTTGGTCGGGATGGTGGTGTTTCTCTCGATGATCTTGGTGCAGACTTCGCCCATCGTCTCGATACCCAGCGAAAGCGGGGTGACGTCAAGCAGGAGCAGGCCTTCTACTTCGCCGCCAAGAACACCGCCCTGAATGGCAGCGCCGAGCGCCACGCATTCATCGGGGTTGATGCCCTTGAAAGGCTCCTTGCCGATGATCTTTTTGACAGCTTCCTGCACGGCGGGGATTCTGGAAGAACCGCCTACCATGAGAACCTTGTCGATCTGGCTGACGGAAAGTCCGCTGTCGGAGAGCGCCTGACGGACAGGACCCATCGTCTTTTCTACGAGATCGGCAGTCAGCTCGTTGAACTTCGCTCTGGAAAGCGTGAGGTCAAGATGCTTCGGGCCGGTGGAGTCAGAAGTAATGAAAGGCAGGTTGATCTGCGCGGTGGTCATGCCGGAAAGCTCGATCTTCGCCTTTTCAGCGGCTTCCTTCAATCTCTGCATGGCCATTTTGTCGCGGGAAAGATCCACTCCGTCGCTTCTGCGGAACTCTTCGCAGATCCAGTTGATGATTCTCGCGTCGAAATCATCGCCGCCCAGACGGTTGTTACCGGCGGTAGCGAGCACTTCCTGCACGCCGTCGCCCATTTCGATGATGGAGACATCAAACGTACCGCCGCCGAGATCGTAAACCATGACCTTCTGGTCGGTTTCCTTGTCAATGCCGTAGGAAAGAGCGGCTGCGGTCGGCTCGTTGATAATTCTCTTGACGTCCAGACCCGCAATTTTGCCGGCATCCTTGGTCGCCTGACGCTGGGAGTCGGTGAAGTAGGCCGGAACGGTGATAACCGCACTGGTAACTTTTTCGCCGAGGTAGGCTTCCGCGTCTGCCTTGAGCTTTTGCAGAATCATTGCGGAAATCTCCTGCGGGGTGTACTTCTTGTCGTCGATGGAAACGGTGTGATTGGTACCCATTTCTCTCTTGATGGAGGAAACGGTTCTGTCAGGGTTGGTGATGGCCTGACGCTTTGCGACAGTACCTACCATTCTCTCGCCTGTCTTGCTGAAACCCACAACGGAAGGAGTGGTTCTCGCTCCTTCGCTGTTGGGGATAACGACGGCTTCGCCGCCTTCGATAACTGCTACGCATGAATTGGTTGTACCTAAATCAATACCGATTGTCTTTGCCATAATAAATTCCTCCTGAAAATTTCATTCTGTTATGGATTGTGTGATAGTTTGCGTTGAAATCAAATCTATGTCAAACGGATTGCTCCGTACCGTCTTCTTTTTTTATGCAAAGAAAGGAAACGGTTATTCAGCGACCTGCACCATGGCGGGTCGGATGACCTTGTCGCCGAGCTTGTAGCCCTTTTGCAGCACCAGCGCGATCTTGCCGGATTCCACACCTTCCGCGGGTGCCGTGCCGACACAGTTGTGAAGATTGGGGTCGAAGTCCTCTCCGACAGCGCCGAAAGATGCAACACCCAGTTTTTCAAACGCCTGCGCCGCCTGCGTGTTGATCATCTCCACGCCCTTGCGCATATCCTCAGCGGAAGCATTCTCCGCGGCAAGGGCACGCTCTACATTATCGACGATGGGAAGCAGCGCTGCCACGCTCGAAGCGGTGACGTCCGCGTAAAGCGCGTCCTTTTCGCGCTGTGAACGCTTGCGGAAATTGTCGTATTCCGCCGCCAGCCGCATGCGAAGATCAGTGACATTGGCGAGTTCGCCCTTGATCTTTTCCAGCTCTGTCTTGACGTCGTCCAGCGCCTTTTGCAAAGAGGAATCGTCCGCCGCAGCGGTCTTTTCCGGCTGGGCGTTTTTTGCCTCGGCCGTCTCAGTCGCTGCCTGTGCCTTTTCTTCTTCCTTGGTCTCGGGAGTGGTTTTTGCCTCCTCGGGCTTGTTTTCTTCTGCCTTTTTCTTATTGTTGAACAAAATCAGCAGCCCCTTTCTAAAATGTTGTATGTGGATCGTCCTGATGACCCAGCACATCCCGCAGCATCGTCCCCACCGCGTCCGCGAAGTAGTCGATGTAAGGAATGAGCTTGGCGTAATTCATGCGGGTAGGCCCGACAACGCCGATCCATCCGGCCGTCTGCCCTCCGCCGTAATACCGCTCGGTAATCATGCCCGTCCCTTCCAGCTCGGGACGGTGGGACTCGTTGCCGATGAGAATACACGTCCTGCCGCTGTTGGCAAACCCGTTGCCCTCCCCCAGCAAATCCGCAATCGCGCCGCGCTTTTCCATGAAGTCCATGATGCCCGCGAGCTGCCACTCGGCAAACACGCCGCGCGCCAGCATGCTGGACTGGCCTTCCATGATCACCTGCATGTCGCCCGATTCCTCTACGCACTCCCGCGCCGCCAGAATCAGAGGCCGCAGCGTGTCCCAAAGGCTTCCCAGATGGTCGGCCGTTTCGATGATGAAAGCGTCGGTCATGCTTTCGGTGGGCAGGTTCAGCAGTCTGTCGCGAATGGCCATCCGGCATCGCTCCAGAACCTCACCGTTGACCGTGCCTTTGAGACGGCAGATGCGCGTTTTGAGGTTGGCGGGTGAAATCATAAGCAACAGCATCACGCTGCATCCGCCGACGTGCATCAGCTCCACGTTGGTGATCTGGGGGTGCTGATCCACCGGATTGGTGACAACCGCCAGCAGCCCTGTCTGCTCCGCAATCAGTGAAGCGGTGACTTCCAGAAACTTATTGGGATCATAGCTGAACGCCGACAGCCTGCGGTCAATCTCCCCCTGCAATTCCAGAGGAAGCTCGTGACTGCCCATCATCAGGTGATCGACATACAGCCGATAGCCTCGCTGGGATGGGATTCTGCCGGAGGACGTATGCGGCTGCTCCAGATAGCCGCTCGCCACCAGCTCCGCCATGTCGTTGCGGATGGTCGCGGAGGACACGGCGTTTTCCATAGCCGCCGCCAAGGCCTTGCTGGCGATCGGTTCGCCCGTGAGAACGTAACTTTCGATTATCGAAGCCAAAATTTTGAGTTTCCTTGCCCTCGGCTCCATGTATAATCAAACCATCCTTATCAAGGGTGTGACCCTTTGGATTTTTGTAAATTAGCACTCTCGATGTCAGAGTGCTAATTTATGATAATAATTTACCACTTCCAGCCGCTCTTGTCAAGAGGGGAATGTGAATAATGTGTTAATCTTTAAAAAAGGGGGGAAATGTGAAATGTGAAGTGTGAAATTGCGAAAACTTCACACTCCACACTTCACATTTTACACTTACAGATATGCTGCCATTTGTTCCGCCATGCGCTCCTCGATGTCAATGAGCTTTTTGGCAATGCGCTGGGACTGGCTGTCCGCGGAGGAATATTCGTTGAGATAGCCGTTAAGGGATTTGACGCCCATATTGCAGCCGTCGGTCATGATACCCGCCACGGTCTTGTCGCTCTGTCCCCATTGCAGCTTGACATTGGTGGTGAGCCACGACATACCCTTGGCGATAGGATGCGGGTCTTTGGTGTCGCCGCCGCATTCCAGCAGCAATTCGTGCGTTTCATCGCCCAGATCGGCATGCTCCTTGCGGCTTCGCTCAAGGGTGCGCCTGAGGCGGTCATCCTCGACCGAAGGCATGACTTCGTCGATGGAGCTGATACCCATTTTGATGCCTGCGTTGCATTCACGCAGCAGCTTTTGTGTGTCGCTCTGTCTCTTGTCTGCCCCATGTTCCATGGCTGCCGAATGTTCTGTATTTTCCATCAATAAAAACACTCCCGTCAAATGATAGTAGCAATACTATCATTTGCGGAAGTGCCGAAAATATACGTGTTTTTTTCATGAAGCGTTTCGCGTTCAGATTTCTTCAAATTCAAACGTAACGACTTCACCGCTGGCCAGCGATTGCTTAACGTCAATGACACGCTGGTTGTCGGAGCCGCGGAATTTGAGTTCCAGATTGCGCTGCTCCAGAATAAAGGGGCCGTCGATCAGAACATCGGTTTCCCTCAGCAAATCCATCACTGCCGGTTCCTGCGCAGCCTTGGCTAGCAATTGTTCATAGGTATAGCCTGAATAGGCCACAATATCCTTGCCTGCCGCATGCGCTCTGACTGCCAGTTCCGCGAGCGGAGCCGGCTGCTCAAAAGGATCGCCGCCCGAAAAGGTCATGCCCTTGATCAGCGGGTCCTCCATCATCTCGGCAAACAGATCGTCGGTATCGACCACATAGCCGCCTTCAAAATCGTGGGTCTGGGGATTCTGGCAGCCGGGGCAGTTGTGACGGCAGCCCTGCGTAAAAATCGCGTAACGAAAGCCGGGGCCGTCCACCACCGATTCGGGAACGATTCCCGCAACGCGTATTCGTGACATTTATTCACACATCCTTTCATCATGCAGCAAGAGGGTCTGAGAAAAGTTAAAACGGGAAATCGCGGCAATGCCCATGCCGCAGGGCGCCGTAAGCAGCGAAAGTGTCAGCAGGTCACCTCCATCCTCCCGCGTGATCTGTCGGGAAAGGTCAAGCGCTTCCATAACCGTGCCGCATTCACCACTGAAATAGAGATATTCGGCGCAGCCCATGCGCGCCGCAGTCACCGCCGCCGTCAGCAAGCCGCCCACCAACAAACAGAAGAAAGCGCACAGCAGCAGCATAAATTGCTGCCGATTGCCGCTCATGGCGTAAAAATCCACCCCGGCATAAAAACACAGCACGGCAGGCGTCAGCAGCAACGTCCACACCGAGCAGACTGCCGCGCAATAGCCCAGCCCAAAACCAAGGAGCTGCATGATAGTGGGTTGTGGGGAAGCAACTTTCTCGGATGAGCACAGATATTGGCCAGAAATGACATAGAGGCGATAACGGGCGGCTGTGCGGAAATATACGGCGAGTACCGCGGCTCCCACCGCACTGACCGCCGTTACTCCGTGATACGGCGTGTCGCCGTTGTGAAACCACAACACTGTCATCATGGAACCAACCGCCGCCGCTGTCAAATATTTCAGGCAGAGAGCCGTGATTTCCGCATATCTGCCCTCTGCCTGACGAAAAGCCAATTTTATCCATCCGCGCAGCGCTCTCAAATTGATCACCTCTCAAAAAGTTTTATCAATATAGTGTCTGCACCCATGGGGATTTTATACTATACATTCAATTGTTGTAAGGACTCTCCGGCGCGTCATCGGTGGGATCCCACCCGCTGTGTGCCGCATCGTCAATGCGTGAGGGAATCGCTTCTCCCTCCACACCGACGGGGGCAAAATCATCCGTCACTCTGACGCTCGTTCCTATGGGGCAATTGTCATAAATCCACTTGGAGTCGCGGAAACACAACCGCACACATCCGGAGGAGGCCGGATTTCCGAGCTTGTCGTAGGAAGCGTTGGACATGGTACCCGCATTGCGCTTGTTGTAAGGAATAGAATGCAGCAGATAGCCCGAACTGAAAGAGGAAGCATACTGCGTGTAGCAGTTGCCGATCATGAGCCGCCAACGGTATTTGGCGCGAATCTTATAATTGCCTGTACGGGTAGGTGTGGAGGCCTTGCCTGTGGAGCAGATGAACGCCTTGGCAATTTCGCCCGACGGCTCATATACCACCGCCAACTGACTTTTAAGATAAACGACGATATGCCGCGACGCTTCGTCCACGATATCTTCCTGCTCGTCCGTATCACTTTCCGCCTGCGCCGCCGTGGTCGTGGCTGTCTGTGTTTTCTTAGCCGTCGTCACTGCGGCGGCTGTGGTCGCGGCGGTAGTGGTCACCGCTTCGGTAACGGAAGCGATTTCGGTGGGTTGCGCTTCGGTCGTGGCAGGAGTTCTGTCGTCATTGACTACATTCGTGGTGGGCAGCGTGGAGGCGGTACCCGCATCCGTCGCCTGTTCCGAATGGGTCAGGCCATGCGAAACCGTGGCAATCTGCCCCTCTATGTAGCTCCACAATTCTTTCAGACTGCCGCTGGGCATGAAAATAATCCAAGCCAGCACAGCCGCTAAAAAGAGAACCAGCAATCCTTTAAAAAACCAGCCCAGACAGCTTCCGCCGGAGGCTTCGTCGTCCTCCTCCTGTCCCGCCTTTTCCGCCTTCTCGGCGGCCACGGCGGTGGCAGCGGCTTTTTTGGTCTGTTGCATATCGTATATCTTGCGCATTCTTTCGACTTCCGCGCGGTTTTTGATTTCCTCATCCTGCTCCGCAAACGCGCTGTTGAGCACATCAAACGGGCTGGGCTGATTGACGTTTTGGTTGTTTCTGTCCTTGTCTGCCATCATCATCACTCCTCTTGGCCGGGGGAGAATTTATTTGTTGTCGGCCTGCACCGACTGCACCAGCATACTGATGGATTTGCCGAATTCCGCCCATTCCACGGGGAATCTCGCCTGTCCCTTGGAATGTTTCTCACTGCCGTTGCCGGAATAGATATCTATACGCCAGCTGATGCCCTCACGCTGGGAGGGAAAGCTGCTGCGCCAGCTCAGAATATCTATTTTTTGCAGCACGCCGAGAAAGCGCATGAGATCGGCGCGGTTGGCTTTGAGAAAGGGGATTTCCTCCTCAAAGGAAAAGGCGTCGAAATTCCGGATGGCTTCGCCGTTTTCATCGTAGGAGATCAGCTCCACAAATTTGCCGCCCTGCGCCCGTAGATTGCGGCGTTCGCCCGCCAGATCGCAGATTTCGTCATGCTGACCGCACATCACCTGTTCATTGTCAAAATCCACCCAGATATAATTGATAGGCGGTTCTACATTCCACACGGCAAAAAACAGCTCCGACAACCGGCTGTATTCCTTATTGATATTTAACTGCTCTGACAAAACCATCACTCCCGAAAGGGTATTCACTACTGATGTATTATTTTACTCCCTAATCCCGAAAATATCAAGTCATTTTCTTTAAAATATCAAGTCATTTTGTACAAGCAATATTTTATTTTTCTGTTTTTGTTCATAAATTGGTCTGTTCAATCCATCATTAAGGAGATAAATGAGAATTTAGTGGGGAGTGGGAAGTGGGGAGTGGAGAGAAAAAGAAAAAAGAAGAAAAAGCGAAGCGTAACTAGCGAGCGAATGCGAGCGTGGGAGTCCAGCCGATGACGACAAGCGTCATCTGGGAACTATAGCAATCCAAATAATCAAGGACGACGGTGGGCTGGCGCCCACCTAGGACGACAACGCAGCCATGTGCTCACCAGCGCGCCGAACTTGTCTTTTTGTTTGTTTGGATTGCTATAGTTCCTCCTGGCAGGGGTCTGGGGGCAGCGCCACCAGCGGGGAGTGGGCAGCGCCCCACGAGTGAGGCGAAGCCGAACGAGCGGAACGCGCTCAGATTTGCGACGGGGATGGGCGAATACAGATGGGTTGCCTGTCCGAATTCGCCCAGCTCCGTCTTGGATCTTAGCGCGTCTTGCTCGCGCCGTTTGCGGCGCTTATGGGGCCTTGCCCCACTCCCCAGCAGGGCCCTGCCCCATAAGCACTAACTTAAAATTCATATAGCCAAAGCAAAACCAATATGCTAAAATATAATAGGGTGGTAAAAATGAACTTTGCAAAAGACGT
>CADCNI010000030.1 GCA_902802795.1 uncultured Ruminococcus sp. | reverse complement strand
ATTTACCACAGCCACAACAATATCTGCATCGACTGCGGCGCGGTATTTCCCGGAGGCCGCCTGGCCTGTCTCTGTCTCGACACGATGGAGGAATTTTATGTCTGAGGAGAATGATAAATGATCATACATACTAAATGTCGGGCAATAACATATATTTAGTATGAATACAAAAATTGAGCAGGGTTTCCCATCCGAACACGAGAAACCCCGCTTTTTTTATTTTTTGCTGCCAATTACAATGTGAACGCCAAAACGCTCGCCGCAGCGGGGACAGCGCACCGTATGCTTGCCGCGCTGACGGGGCACACGGATAGCCGCTTTGCACTTCGGACAGGTGACGTATTTCTTCTGGGGGAAGTCGCGCATTTTGTCCGTCAGCGTCGGACCGCCGCTTCCCTGCGAACCGCCTGTGCTGCCGTTACCGCCGTGAAAACCGCTGAATCCGCCGCCGCTGCCGACACGACCGAGCTTTCCCCGCAGCTTGTCCCACAGGTTGAGGAAAACGGCGTTTTCCTTGCTGCGCCGGAAAGTATCACGTGAAAACACGCGGTAAAAGGCGATGATGAACACCACCCACGACAGGATATTGAAAACCATCAGCTTCCGGAAGAACATATTAAGAATCAACAGAATAAGGTACAGCACCAGCAGCGCATAATACAACTGGTCGGTGCCGTAGCGTCCCTGCATAAACTGACTGAATTTATATCTGAAATTGTTCATGTTTCTACTCCTTTTAATGACAAATCGGAAGACATCCGTACCCGCTGCAACAGCAGCACAACATCTGGGTCAGACATACCACGGAACAGCACTGCGCCGCATTGCTCAATGCCGAACCCACAGAGGACTGCCATGCGGTATATTGGCTGCCGCCCGCTTCGATTTCGCTGAGTGTGCGGCGGTATTCCTCATTCTGCGGGTCAAGCAGCACCGCCTGCCGCGCGTGACGCAGGGCGGTGATCGTATTGCCCGCGCCGTAATTGGCAACCGCGCTGAGGTGATACCACTGCGCCCCCTGCACGGTCACAAACCGCAGGCGGTAGATGGCTTCGTCGTACTGCTCCGCCTCGATGCATTCTCTCACGCGGTCAAAGATCGCATAGTCCTCATGGGTATAGCCGCCATCCGCGGAGCGGCTGCTTGTGCCGTACTGCCGTTCGTACTGCGCCCACATATCCGCAAAGGGACTGCCGTAGGATGACGAACCGCCATAGCTGCTGCCGCCTCCGCCCGAAGCAGACGCTTTGCCGCTCTTGATTTCCTCATAGGCGGCGTTGATTTCGCTCATTTTTTTGGCGGCGCTCTCGTCGCCGGGGTTTAAGTCGGGGTGATATTTTTTCGCCAGCTTCCGGTAAGCCTTGGTGACTTCCTCCTTGGAAGCGCCGGGAGATACCCCCAATATCTCATACGGACTCTTCGCCATTCTCGCTGTTCTCCTTTTTCTCCTTCTTTGCGTGCCGATGCTGCTTTGCCTCGTATTTGCGCCAGATGCCCGCGCACAGAATATTCTCTAAAATCTCGCTGTCCTTGCTGACGGGAAGCCGCCGATAGGTGCGCATGAAATCCCCTCCCATCACTTTGAGCATCGCGGGTATTTCCTGCGCGTCCAGTCCCACCAAAGGATTGTACCGTCTGCGCAGCAGATCGGCGCGAAGGTCAGTCGCCGCGTCGAGAACATAGATAAACCGTCCCAGCGTGCGTCCGAAAGCACGAAGCTCCTGTTCATACGCCTCACCCTCGTTCATCACGAACAACTCCCCCATCAGCCGCCCGAAGCAGTTGGCGGGCAGGTCGGGATTGCATTCTCCATCGTGTTCCAGGTCGGAAAGATGTTCCAGACAGGTGAGGATGGCGCCGCTCTGACGGGGATATTTACAGCGCAGCTCCTCGCATTTAGCGGCATACACCGAGGCGGCAGCCAGCGCGGCGAGGTTCTTGTCGTCGTGCCAGTCGTCGAGCAGCTTGTAGTACATGAGAATCACATTCATGTCGGCGGCGTAGTCGCTGGCCGCCGTGCGGATTTCCGGGTGCGGCTTCATCTGGTGGACGGCGCAGGTAGCCTCCGAACATTCCTCCGTCAGATCATGTACCGAAGACAGCAGCATGGCCAGAAACGCCATGTCATAGGTGAGCAACAGGCGGGAGGGCTGCCCGCAGACCTGTTCCAGCGAACGGCAAAGCCCGCAGTACCATCCGCGATAGCGGCTTTTGTTTTCCTCGCTGAGCAGCTCTGTAGCTGCGGTAACAAAACCGAACATGACGTTTCACTCTCTTTGCCATTTTTTCTTCTACAAAAATGATTTACACTTTATTATAACCGCAAATCCCTGTTTTGTCAAATACAGGAATTTCTCCCTGCATATCATTGTACGCGAAAAGATTGAGCATCATGCGTTGGCATTTTTACGAAAGTGTTACAAAAAACGGAATGCACTGCCCATCAGCACATTCCGCTCTTTTATTTTCGCAGCACCCGCACAAAATATTCCACTGTCAGGGAAAGCGAGGGAGTCGCCTCCAATTGCGCACGGTTTTCAGGCTTGACGCGAAGCGTATGCGGCGTCATTTGCAGCAGGTTTCTCAACTGGGCATTGCTGAGCTTCATGCGGAAGGAGCGCAGCTCGCAACTGATCTCTTTCAGATTTCCCTGCGGCGGTTTGGGATGTTTGTGCTGCTCAAATACATCGTCATAAATGATCTGTTTCAGCTCGATAAGGTGATTGGTTCCCGCCGTCACCTCCACGACGATGCCGCCCTTGCGAAGAACGCGGGCAAATTCCTCCTCACACACCAGCGAGAACATGGCAGTGATGCCGTCCATGGAGTCGTCCGCTATCGGCAGATGGGAAGCCGTAGCGACAATCCAGCTGATTTGCTTGGAACGGGAGGCCGCCATTTTGACCGCCGCCTTGGAAATATCCGCGCCGATGCAGCGGGCGGTGGGAAATTCCCGCGCGAATTCGGCGGTGTAGTATCCCTCGCCGCAGCCGACGTCCGTCAATGTACAGGGTGGCTCGCCCTGCCGCAGCAGAGCCGCAATCACATCGCTGCAGATCGGCGCGTAATGTCCCTCGTTCAAAAACGCCCGCCGCGCCGCGAGCATTTCGGGGGTATCGCCGGGATGCAGGGAATGCTTCTGCTGCACGGGCAGCAGATTGACATATCCCTGCCGTGCCACGTCATAGGTATGTCTGCCCACGCAAAGCAATGAGCCGCCGATGGCAACCAGTGGCTCACCGCACAGGGGGCAGATGAGATCATTGCAATTGAATTCTACCATGTTTCCATCCAATCTGTGTTATTGTGATCGGGCAAAACCGTCAGCTCACGAAATCGCTCAACTTGAGATCAGGGTCATTCAGATCAATGTCGGCGGTATTCTTGAGTTTTTCGTTGACCTCCGTCACGCCGAAGTGAGGGATATCAGCTCGTTGACCTCTTCAATGGGCAATCCGGTATAAACGGCTATTTTTTCCGAAGCAAGACCGTCCTTGATCATGCGCAGGGCTGTCTTGATGGGATAACTTCTGGCGTTTTGCTTGACGGACTCCACCTGCGCATAGGCCCTTTCCGCTTCGGCTTTGGCTTGCTCCGCTTCGGCTTTGGCTTGCTCCGCTTCGGCTTTGGCTTGTTCCGCTCGGGCGATGGCTTGCTCTGCTTGGGCGTTGGCCTGTTCCGCTTGGGCGTTGGCCTGTTCCTCGGCCTCTTTGCGACCTTCATTAAGCAATTCTTCCCAAAAATCACACATATGATTAACCCCCTTTTTCTCTTGTAATTATACCATTCCTCTCCCTTTTTTTCAACTGATCTTGGGTGTTTTTAGTGTTAATTCGCATAACTTTTGTTATGCAATACAAAACTGACAGACTTGTTTTGTTTGGTAACGTCAACCATCCCGATCTTTCATTTCTACATTGCATATTTTTCTACTTCATCAGCTGCAACTAAATGAGGTGAAATTCACTCTCTACACTCGTGAGGAACTGCATGTAAAATAAATAATCTGGTATTTATGGGAAATCTCCTGCAAGAAATCCTTAGCTGCTTCCACTTTTTGATCGTCCAAATGCGCGAATGGGTCATCCATCACCAACATTGGAGATTCATCCTGATACATAGCATCTACCAAAGATAATCTGATACAGAACTCTATCATGTCTTGGTATCCGGTGCTTAATGTTCTCGTTTCCCGCTGTTTTCCTTCCTCCTCTACAGTGACTTCCACATTGGCATTCACATGAAAACGACTCGCTTCATCCCGTGTCAACATTTCATAATAGTTTTTAAAACCACTGTAAATGGGATCGGAATACTTTGCGGTCATAGATTCCTTGGCACGCTCCAGATATTCTTTTGCCTTTACCGCATAATCAAACCGCCTCTGTTCTGCTTCCTGCGTTTCTATTCGTTGTGCCAATTCACATTTGTTTTTTTCCCATTCATCAAGCCAATCATACAATTGTTCAATTTCCGATTCTGTGAGGTTGATTGTCTGAGATACCCCTTCCAGCCTTTCATTCAGCATCTTGAGATTGTTGTTAATTTCATCCAAAGGCGGCAGTTCTTCCTTCGGCATCTCGTCAAGCGGCTTGTCTTCCCAATCCGCTTCAAATTGCTTCAGCTCTTCGTCGGTCCTTTGATATCGCTGTTGCACACGCTGGTATTCGTTCAGATGATCTTTGATATTTTGCAACTGGAAATACAAATCATCTTCCGCTTTCCACCCGTATTGCTGCAAAAAGCTGTCGATCTGACTGTATTTCGTCTGATAAGCTTGTTCCGCCTGCATATAATGGCTTTCTTTTTCCTCTAAACTGTGATAACGGGTAATAGCAGACTTAACGGTGTTCAGATTGTCGGACAAGGAACGATCCATCCTGTCGGACTTATATTTTTTCAAAAAGCCATGAATCGCTGTCCCAATGGTATTGATTTGAGCTGGTTTCTGAGAAGCTTGCGCACGCTTCGCTTTTTCTTCCAACTGTTGGAAAACAGTATACTGATGATAGAGATCCTGCAAATCAAACGAAACCCGTACTTCATCAAAAGACTTGCCATGGCTGATCAAGAAAGAACTTATCTGCGCATCGGTCTGTTGGATAAAAGCCATGTCTTTATCAATTTCAGATTGAAGTCTTGTGAGTTCCTCCGGAATGACAGGTGCTTGTTGGGATTGATTTCCAAACGGTATCAAGGCACCAAGTAAAACAAGAACAGTTCCTAAAATAAAGGCTGCGATTCCAACAAATGGTGACACCAGCACCAGTCCCGCAAATCCGAGAATCATTACGACGATTCCCAAACCTATCAAGACCCATGAGAGTCCCTTGCTGTCCGACGAAGTCCCTGACGGTGAAACCTGCAGCGCTGCCAGTATCGCCTGTTTGGAACTTAACGCTGATTTTATATTGTTTCGTCGGTTCCACTGTTCCAGCATGACACCGATATCGGGCACATCACCGGAAAATATTTCCCCCAGCCTTTTTAATTGAGATTCTTCCGTCCGGGAAAGCTTCTCTTGTTCATATTCCTCCGCTAATACACGAAGCTGCTTTTCTTGCTCAATCCATTGCTGTGCTTCTGAAACAGAAGGCATATCCTCCTGAAAGATGTCCTTCAACAAAAAAAGCTCATTCGTTTCCTCATCAGAAAAAGAATAAACCGACCGTCGCTCTTTCTCCCGTGTCATTAATCCAAGCCTTTCCATCTGCTGATTGACGTCATTCATAGAGGGAATATCCGCCGGAAAAAAGCTGCTAACTTCCCGAAATCGGCTTTCTTCTTCATTACGTTCTTTTTTCAGCCGATCCCATTCATTCCTCTGGGCGACTACCTTTTGCCATTGGGTAACGGTTGTTTGCTGTTCTTCCAGGGACTCTCGCTGTGCGATCAAAGACGCCCTCTCCTGCTGTTTTTCCGCTAAGCGGTTTTCCTTTTCCGCAATGACCCGGGAAAGACTGTTTCCCTCCTGAACCTTGCGTTTCAATTCTGTAATTTCGTCCTGTCGTTGATAAAGAGAGCCGTTTCTTCGGTCGGGGCTTAATTGATTGATGACGCTTTTCAATCTCTTTTCCGCCGATTCATAATGGTTGATGTCATCGGTATTATCTGTCAGATTTCCGATTTTTGCATGAATATCGCCTGTAGTCCATGCACCACCCTGATTTTTAGTTTGTCCGATAAAAATACTGCGATAAAAAGAGTCACTGTTGATTTTAAATAATTCCTCTCCTATTTGAGAAGAATAATCCGATGAGATCAGATTGGTCGTCACATTCCTTAGTTCAAAATCATCCTGTGACTCCTTTTCGCCGAAGGTTCTGGTAATCCTGTATCGCTTATCAGCGGTTTCAAATGTCAGCGTTCCGCCATATTGTCCTCCTTGCCACGGCTTAAATCGCTTTCTTTCATTAGCAAGGATGTCGCGTTTAGCGTTGCCGTCGAAACCGTAAAACATCACCTTGATAAAAACAGCAAGGGTGCTTTTTCCCCAACCGTTATCCTGACAGATCGTATTCAGACCATCGGAAAAATCAAGAGAATAGTGATGCAGTTTGCCGAAATTTTCTATGTAACACGATAACAGCTTCATGTCTATTGTATCTCCTCTCCTGCCAGCGCCTGAAGACCGTACCGAATGATAACGGCTTTATCCTGCTCTGACAATTCCGTATCATTGAAAACCGTTCGGATAAATTCGCCTTTCAAAGATTCTTCCAGAAGGTAATCTTCTATATGGATTTTTAGTGTAGTCTCATCCACCACCTTGACAAAGAAATACCCTGCCGAAAAACGTCTCTGTAAATACGCGATATCTTTTTCACATTCTACATCCATTTCCCCGATTAAAACGATTTTCAATAAACTGTCACCGTCACAGTCTGTTCCCAACAACGCATCAGCGATTTGATGGAGTATTTCCTGCGTGGTATGGCAATGCGTCACATCCACTTCAATCGTATATAACTGTCGCTTGGCAAACGGAACAAACATCGTCGTCAATTGATGACTGGTTTCATCTATCTCCAATATGACAAAGCCATGCGGTCCGCATTCGTCAAAGCCTCTGCCTTCAAGACAGCCAGGATAACAGTACATACCCCGCGCGTCCAGTTCCTCCATCTTATAGGTGTGAATATGTCCCAGCGCAAGATAATCAATATTCCGGTTTCTGAGTTCTCTTAAAATAACCGTCTGCCCGTCATCGCTTCCCGATATCTCAGATATCTGCCCATGCATCATCACAATATTAAAATGGTTCATCTCCAACGTCAAAGAGGAATACATATCCTCCTTACAATGGGAGGACAACTCGATGCCGGTAATAGCGACATTTCCCAAAGAGAAGCTTGTCCACTCATCACTAAAGAGCTTCAGGTTTTCGGGAATGGGATTTAAATTGGTAATAAAATTATTATTGTCATGATTTCCCTTCAAATAAAAGAACAGAATGTCAGGATGAGCCGTTATGCAGGACAGGACTGTATTTCTTGTCAATTCGGTGGTATTTTCCGTATCAAACATATCGCCTGCAATTAAAATTCCTGAAACATCGGATTCCGCAGCGTAGTCCACCATTCTTTCAAAGGTATGGAGAAGTTCATGCCGCCTTATTCGAGACATTTCGCTACCAAAATGAGTGTTCATCTGCGAATCTAAATGCAAATCTGCACAGTGTATCAGTTTCATATAATATCCTTGTCACTTTCATGTGTTTTGTTTTTATTATACCATTTTCGGGAAAAAAGTCAACTTTAATCGCTATGATTATTTTAACGGTTTACACCTGTCACGTTGAAAAAAGCCGACCCACGCAAAACGTGAATCGGCTTCTATCATCTGTCAGCAAAAAATATTCCACGCAATCGGCTTAATATTCATACCTCGCGCAGCCGCAGTTGAGCAGACGGAAGTCCGCAAACGCCTGATTGCTCAGATCACCGAAATAAGTGGCGATCAGTTTGTTGGTCCAGCCGTGGCTGACAATCAGCACCGTGCGTCCCTCGCACTTCGGCAGCATCTCGTCCAGAAAGGAATAAACGCGGTGCGCGCCCTGCAGGATTGACTCTCCCCCGCCGGGAAACCGTTCGGCAAAGACCTGCTTGCGGCGGTTGAATTCCGCGTCGTCCCGCAGACACTGCTCCAGCGAGCCGAAGCTCATTTCCCGCAGTCTCGCGTCGGGAATCGGCGTCAGTCCCAGCACGCGCCCCACCGCTTCGGCAGTCTGACACGCGCGAATCATATCGGAACAATAGATGACCTCGATGCCCTTGTCGGTGAGAGAATCCGCGAGCTGCCCAGCCTGCGACAGTCCCTTGTCGGTGAGCGGCAGATCAATCGCGCCGCAGACACGGTCTTGCGCGTTCAACTGCGTCTCGCCGTGACGCGCGGCATAAATGACAGTGCTTGCCATAGCAATTTCACCGCCTTTTACCGATCGGATGACGGCGCAACCGATACGGTGGCGTTCTGCGCCTTGGGAGCAGGACTTGTCTCCACCTCTACTTCAACGGTTTCACCCTCCGCCTTTTTGTCGGCATTCTGCTGTGCGACGCGTTCGGAGAGATTCTCTCTGGCCACCGCCAGCATGAGCTTGATGCGGTTTTCCTGATTGACCTTGGTGGCGCTGGGGTCGTAGTCAATCGGGGTGATATTGGCGTTGGGGCAGACCTTGCGAATGCGGCCGATCATACCCTTGCCATTGATATGGTTGGGAAGACAGCCGAAAGGCTGGGTACAGACGATGTTTTCATAGCCCGATTCGCACAGTTCCAGCATTTCCGCGGTGAGCAGCCAGCCTTCGCCCATCTTGCTGCCATAGCCGACCACACCGTTGACCAGCGAACGCAGGTGGGCGTAAGGAGACGGCGCGACAAAATTCGGATGGTCCTTGAGCGCGTCGAGCATGGCGGATTCCATGCGGGTGCAGAAATCCTTGAGGAAAGAGACAAACTTATACTTCACGGTGCTGCCGCCGTAAAGCTTGATATCATCCAGACGGTTGTCGATTTTGAAGAGGGCAAAGCCCATCAGCCCCGGCACCATCACTTCACAGTCCTGCGAAGCAAGGAATTCTTCGAGCTGGTTGTTGGCGAGGGGCGAATATTTGACATAGATTTCACCCACCACGCCGACGCGCACTTTTGGCACGCGGTTGACGGGAATCGCGTCAAATTCGTCCGCGATCTGCCGCAGATTGCTGCGGAATTCTTCGCCCAGCATTCCCTTTCCGTGGGAGAACTGATCGAGCAGACGATCCACCCAGTTGTCCACCAGTTCCATCGCCTCGCCGGGATTCAATTCATAGGCTTTCACCTGATTGCTCAGCAGCATGAGCAGGTCGCCGTAAACCAGACCCGCCACAAACTGCATGACCAGCGCTGGCGTGATGGAAAAGCCGGGGTTGCTTTCCAGACCCGACAGGTTGACCGAAATCACAGGCACCTTTTCATAGCCCGCCGCTTTGAGCGCCTTGCGGAGCAGGTGGATGTAATTGGAGGCGCGGCAGCCGCCGCCTGTCTGGGTAATCATAAGAGCGGTTTTTTCAACGTCATATTTGCCGCTGTTAAGCGCGTCGATCATCTGTCCGATGACCAGCAGCGCGGGGTAACAGGTGTCGTTGTGGACATATTTCAAGCCTTCTTCGACTACCTGATGGCTGCTGTTGGTCAGCACTTCCACATCATAGCCCGCCTTTTGCAGCACCTTGGCAAAGAGCTTGAAATGAACCGGCAGCATATTCGGCGCGAGAATCTTGTATTCACGGCGCATTTCCTTGGTAAAGAGCAGTCTGCCGTCTTTGTTGTATTTTAATTCTGCCATGTACGATGACCCTTTCTGCTTTAGTTATCCTCGATAGCGGCAAAGAGACTGCGCAGGCGGATTTTGACCGCGCCGAGGTTAGTGATCTCGTCAATCTTGATCTGGGTGTAGATTTTGCCGCCGCTTTCGAGAATGGAGCGCACCTCGTCAGTGGTAATCGCGTCAATGCCGCAGCCGAAAGAAACAAGCTGCACCAGATTCATGTCGGGCTGTGTGAGAATGTATTTCGCGGCGGCATACAAGCGGGAGTGATAGGTCCACTGGTTAAGCACCTTGACAGGGAATTTTTCCACACGGTCGCACACCACATCCTCCGAAATAATCGCCGCGCCGCAGCCAGTCACGATTTTGTCGATACCGTGATTGATTTCGGGGTCGATGTGATAAGGGCGACCCGACAGCACAATGATCTGCATGCCCTTCTGACGGGCTTCCTCTATAATCTCCTCGCCGCGTTCACGGATGCAGGCCAGATAGCGGTCATATTCGGCATACGCCGCCGTCGCCGCCTCCTTGATTTCTTCGAGCGGGATGATGTCGAAGTATTTGGACATCACCTGCTGGAACTTCTTGGGGAAGTCCTTGGGACGGTGAATGCCCAGGTAATCGTTGATAAAGCGAACCTTTTCGATGTCGGGCATATTGGCGTGAATGACTTCCGGGTAATACGCCACCACGGGGCAGTTGTAGTGGTTGTCGCCCTTCTTTTCATCGAAATTGTAGGACATACAGGGGTAGAAAATGGTGTCCACGCCGTCATTGATAAGGGTCTGCACATGTCCGTGCATCAGCTTGGCGGGGAAGCAGACCGTATCGGAGGGGATGGTCGCCTGTCCGAGCAGGTACATCTTGCGGTTGGACAGGGGCGATGTCACCACTTCAAAGCCCAGTTTGGTAAAGAGCGTGTGCCAGAAGGGCAACAGCTCGAACATATTCAGCCCCATCGGAATGCCGATTTTGCCGCGTTCTCCCGCGACAGGCTGGTATTCCTTGAGCAGCTTGATCTTGAAATCGTAGATATTGAGCGTATCGTCCGCTTTCCGATGGGTGATGGGACGGTCGCAGCGGTTGCCGCTGATAAATCGGCGGTTGTTGTCGAAAATGTTGACGGTCAGGCGGCAGTTGTTGCTGCACAAGCCGCAGCGCGCGTCCTTGACCTGATGGAAGAATTCCCAAAGCTGCTGCGCATTGAGAATGCCGCTGCTGCCTGTCGAGTGACGGGACGCATAGAGCGCCGCGCCGTAAGCGCCCATCAGTCCGGCAATGGCGGGACGAACCACTTCCACGCCCATTTCCTGCTCAAAGGCGCGCAGCACCGCGTCATTGAGGAAGGTGCCGCCCTGTACGACGATCTTTTTGCCGAGTTCGTCGGGGCCGGAGGCACGGATGACCTTGTAAAGCGCGTTCTTGACGACGCTGATGGAGAGTCCCGCCGAGATATTCTCGATGGACGCGCCGTCCTTCTGCGCCTGCTTGACGGAGGAATTCATAAAGACGGTGCAGCGGGAGCCGAGGTCAACGGGTTTGTCCGCAAACAGCCCCAGCTTGGCAAAGCGGGCGATGGGTTCGCCCAGCGCCTCCGCAAACGTCTGGAGGAAGGAGCCGCAGCCGGAGGAACACGCCTCATTGAGGAAGATGCTGTCGATCTCTCCCTTTTTGCCGATCTTGAAACACTTGATATCCTGTCCGCCGATGTCGATGACAAATTCCACATCCGGCATAAACTGACGGGCGGCGGTCAGATGCGCCGTCGTTTCCACAATGCCGGAGTCAAGGCTGAACGCGTTTTTGATCAGTTCCTCGCCGTAGCCCGTGGAGGTCGCGCCGATAATTTTGATATCGGGGTATTTCCAGTAAAAATGCTCCAGAAATTCCTTGACATGCGGCACGGGATTGCCCTTGTTGGAGCTGTAGCTGTCCCGCAGAATCTTGCCGTCGGGGGTAATGACCACCATTTTGATGGTGGTGGAGCCGGAGTCCACGCCAAAGAACGCGTCGCCCTTGTAGGTATCGGGGTCTACGCGGTCAATGGTATGTGCCGCGTGGCGCTTGACAAACGCGTCGTATTCCTCCTGACTTGTGAAAAGCGGGTCGATGGAATGATAGCTGCCCACCGTGTCGAGATGCGTAAGAGTATCAATCGCTTTGTCAAGGTCGATCTCGGTATCCGCGCCGTAAGCCGCGCCGATGGCGACAAAATAGAGAGAATTTTCGGGACAGGTGCCTTTGAGATGCAGCGTATCGTCAAAGGCGGCGCGCAGCTCCGAGAAGAAAGTCAGCGGCCCGCCGAGATAGACGACGTTGCCCTTGATGGGACGACCCTGCGCGAGTCCGGCAATGGTCTGGTTGACCACCGCGTAAAAAATGCTGGACGATACGTCGCCGGTACGCGCGCCCTGATTGAGAAGCGGCTGGATATCGGTCTTGGCAAACACGCCGCAACGGGAAGCGATGGTGTAACGACGCTCCGCACGTTTGGCCGCCTCGTTCATCTCGGTGGGGGTAATATTGAGCAGAGTCGCCATCTGGTCGATGAAAGCGCCCGTACCGCCCGCGCAGGAACCGTTCATGCGGAACTCCATGCCGCCGGTGACAAACAGAATCTTCGCGTCCTCGCCGCCCAGTTCGATGGCGACATCCGTGTCGGGCAGCAGTTTTTTCAGCGCGATACGGGAGGCAAAGACCTCCTGCACCAGCGGAATGCCGCACGCCTCGGAAATGCCCATGCCCGCCGAGCCGGAAATGGCCAGCAGCGCCTTGTGTTCTCCCGTCAGCTCGCGCACGGTTTTCAGTACATTCAGCGTCTTTTCGGTAATCTGAGAAAGATGACGCTCGTAGGATTGATGAATAATGTGGTTCTGCTCGTCCATCACGACATATTTGATGGTGGTCGAGCCAACGTCAATGCCAATTCTCAAAATGCATTCTCCGTTCTCTGTTCAATCTATTCAAAGACTTTATACACGGTTCGGGATAATTCACAAAAAGACTCAATCATCCCATTTTCAATGATTCAAAGAAAATAATAGCACAATTCTCGGACAAAGTAAAGACGCAAAATCATGAAAATATTGCCGCTTTGATAAATTTTGCCCAAAAGTCTATTTTCAGATTGGTGCCGTTACCAAATCTGTTCAATTGTGCTGCAAAAAGTAAACATTATTATGGCATACTTATATAAACGGCGTGTAAACCGCCCCACACAAAAAGCCCGCACACGCGGGAAGAAACATAACAACACATTCTTTCCACCTGTACGGGTTCTATTTTGATTTATTTTACCGGTTACGGACGACTGCCGCGATCCTCCGCCACGTCATTGCCGCTCCACGCACACAGCGCGGTGTTCATCCGCAGACAAAGCTGTCTGTCCTGCCAGTATTGAATGGCGCCCACTGCCGCGAAAATCACAGCCACCATGCAAAACAGAACCGCGCCGATAAAAAAGGTTTTGATAATGCCCACGAGAAACGCTACCGTCATCACGCAAAACTCCAGCGCCGCAAACTCCAGCAGATTGAGCAGTACGGAACCCAAGTAGGAGAGCTTTTTGTTCTGCGCCGCGTAGTCAAAGAGGAACGGAACGCATCCCACCGCTCCCATGACAGGCGGCACGGCAAACGACCGGAAGTCGAATTTTACATGCCAGAAGAACAAAGCGCCCGCCGCCAGCATACCGAGATTGATAAACGTGACGATCATGAAATAATACGGCACCACTTTTTTGACAAAAAAATCCTTACATTTCATTGTTCTTACCTCCCAGCAGGATCTCCTTCAGCGGCTTGACGTACTGTCGGGAAATCAGTACCTGTTCGCCGTTGGTCATCTCCGCGATGAGTCTGCGGCTGAGTTCCGGTCGGATGCTGCTGACCTTGCTCAGATGCAGCAGCACCGATTTGGAAACACGCACAAATCCCTTTTCCGCCAGCCGTTCCTCATATTCATACAGCCGCCCCCGCACCTGCGCCACGTCTTTTTCAAGGTAGGCAAACACCTTTTCATCGACGGCCTCAAAATAAAGGATATCTTTCAGCGGCAGATTGACGGTTGCGCCGTCCACCACGCCGACAACGCTGTCTCCAACGCTTTCGGCATAGGCGCGCAGATTTTCGATTTCCTGCGTGACCTCCACGCATTCAATGGTTACCTGCTCCTGCGAGCGTTCCCCGACATTCTGAATCACCGTTTTCGTGGCGGATTCCTCCTCTCCGTTCCATAGCGGATGTTTTTATGAAGCCCTCCGCATTAATACTCACTCTTGATAGAGGGTGTGCGTCTGCCGTCTTCTTTCAAATAGCAGTCGAACCATTCGCGAACCGACGAATTGACGATTTCGATGCATTCGCGGCTGTCGCGTTCGCCTGTGCCGAGCATATTGGAAAGAGCAGGTGAGAAGAGGGGCAGGTCAGTGAAATTCATGTGGGCCGTACCTTTAATCACGACATTCTTACCGATTTTCGCGTTGGCCATCACGTCATGATTGACATAACCGGGGACATTCGCCTCACCATGAATCTCAGACATCATGTTCAGAATCGGCTTGGGGTATTCTTCGTCGCCGTAGGTTTCCTTGCCGTTGCTCACGCCGTTGTATTCTCCGAGGAAGGTACCGTCCAGCACGACGACCGCGTCGATTTCCTCGCGCTGTCTGCCCATCGCCTCAGCGGTCGCGCCGCCCATGGAATGACCGAAATAACCGATGTGATCGAGATCGAGCTTCTGGAAGAATGCGTCGGAACCGTCCGCCGCTTCTTTAATAATGGTATCCAGTACAAAATTCGCGTCGCCCAGACGGACATTCATCCATTCTTTTTCAGTAGCGTACTTCTTGTCCGCATCAAGATCCATCTTGCCGTTGCTCAGATCCACCGCGTCCTGGATAAACTGGGAATTGACGATTTTGGTCGTGCCGTCCGCTTCTTCGGTGAAGAAAGCATGATAGGTGTGGCTGATGCTGCAAACGACATAGCCGTTGGAAACCAGTTCCGCATAGGAAGAGTAGTTGGATTTCTCAAAACCGAACGCGCCATGGGAGAAGATCACCAGCGGGCATTTGCCTTCCGCTTCGTCGGTATAATAGAACGTCACCGTCACATTTCGCTTGTCGCCCGATTCGTCCAGCGTTTCGGTGCGGCTTTCGTCGGTCCAGGTGTACACCTTGCTCTCGATCGTCTTGTAAGCGCCGGATGTGGCAGGCTCACGGTAGGGCGGGAAGATCATGAGCGGAATCATGACAAAGAGCCAGAGGAACGACTTGAGCAGCGCCCGACCGATCACCTTGCCCTTTTTGAAAGGCGCTTCGTCCTTCTTGCGCAGGTATTTTACCAATCCGAACCCGCCGAAAAGAACCAGTCCCGCCATGTAAACCAGCGAGAAGAACCACTGAAAATCCATGCTGCGGGGTGCGAGAAGATAATACAAAGCAATCGCCGCCGCCTGCACCAGGCAGAGAATCCGCGCTTCGAGACGCGCTCTCTTTTTCCTGACAAAGCAATAAACTGCCAGACCGATTTCACACAGCGTCATGAGAATCCAGAACAAAATAACCATTGTGATACCTCCAAAATGTTTTCACTGATTTGTTTTTTTCCGAACCGCGTTTCGATGGTTTTATTATAGCAGTTATTTTTTTAATTGCAATCCCCTTGCGGATAACCGGACATTTTCGCGGACAAGTGGGCGGATGGAAGTGTTTTTTGTTTCCTCTGCTCTCAGAAATGGGGGTATATAAATCGTCAGACTTACTTTTGATTTTTTATCGTTTCATTTTACCTTCCTTTTTCATTTTCCGGCTGTAAACGCTCACAGATTTGGCCCACTGCTCCTTCTGTCTGCGGTAGGCGGCTTTGTCGTCGCTGTACTTTGCCTCGTTTTTTAACTGACGGTAGCTTTCCAGACGGCTTTCGTCCAGTTCGCCTTTCTCTATGGCGTCCCGCACCGCGCAGCCGGGTTCGTTTTCGTGGCGGCAATCACGGAATCGGCACATCCGGGCGTATTCCTCGATATCGGAAAAAGCCTGCCCCAGTCCTTCGCTCACGTCCCACATGCCAAGCTCTCGCATACCGGGCGTGTCGATGACCATCGCGCCGCGCCGGAGCATAATCAGTTCCCTGTGGGTGGTGGTGTGTCGGCCCCTGCCGTCGGATTCCCGGATGCCGCTGACGTCCATGATTTCCTCGCCGGCCAGCGCGTTGACAAGGCTCGACTTGCCCACGCCGGACGAACCGAGGAATATCAGTGTCTTTCCCCTTTGCAGATATCTGTCAAGCTCGTTCATTCCGTAGCCGGTCTTTGCGCTGACGATATGCGTTGCCACTCCCTCCGCGACGCGGCTTGCCTCCAGTATGTAGGGCAGATAGTCGTCGGTCAGGTCCGCTTTCGTCAGAACCACCACCGGTTCCGCACCCGACTGCCGTGCGGCGGTGAGGTATCGTTCCAGCCGCTTCGGATTGAAATTTTCGTTAAGCGACTGCATGAGAAACACATAGTCGAAATTCGCCGCGACGATCTGCTCCCTCCTGCCGACGTCGGGATCACGGCGGGAAAAGAAGGTTTTGCGCGCCAGCGTAGCGGTGATGCGGCTGTCGCCGTCAGCAATATAGTCGATCAGCACGAAGTCCCCCACCGTCGGGAAATCCTCGCTCTCATAATAGTATTCCTTTGACTTGAGCCGGGCAAAGCCCTCGCCGTACTCCGAAACGATGCCGAACCGCCCCTTGTGTACGGAAATAACGCGTGCGGGCGTGCCGCTTCTGTTTTCGGATAATAATTCGTCTGTGAATCCGTAATCGTAGATGTTCAATGTTATTTGCCTCCATTATCAGTCATCCATAAATCAAAATACCGTATCTCGCTAACTGAAACAGATGCAAAAAAACGCAAAAAAGCCGCAGAAAACAATCCTCATCGGATTTCTGCGGCAAAAAGTGGCATCCATCATGAAAGGATTTTTTCAGAAGGCACAACGAAAAAGGGACCCTGCGTCCCGCTTTTCAAAAATGTGCCGATTATTCAGTTAGCGGATCATTACCTCGCCGACAATCATCAAAATGCTCCTTTCCCGTCTGCATAAAATTTCAAGTGAAGCAGACTTCCATACTCAGTATATAGATATAGATGGGGTTTGTCAAGCCGAATCAAGAACTTCAAGAAGGATTTCTCTATTTTTCCCTCCAATCACTTGACATTTGCCGCGAATGTGGTTATACTGTTTAGCACATTAGTATTTCCAAACAGAACTACTGTTGTGCGGGAGGGATGACGCCACGGAACAAACCGACAAGCTGACACTCTTTGGACTCACGCGGCAGGAGGCGGCGATCTACCGCTTTCTCTGCACCGAACACATGCCGCAGACGGGTTACGAAATCGCCAAACAGACCGGCATTTCGCGCTCTAATGTCTACGCGGCGGTCAGCGCGCTCACCGAAAAAGGCGCGGCCTATATGCTCGAAGGTTCGCCCGCCCGTTATTGCGCCGTAGCGCCGCGCGATTTTTGCGTAGGCTGTATCCGCCGCCTGAGCGACGTGGCGGAGGAAATCGAGCGCGAGCTTCCCTCCGCTTCCCCGCAGACCGACGGCTACATCACGGTCAGCGGTCACCGCCGCATTGTGGAAACCGCACGCCGTATGCTTGGCACAGTCAAAGGGCGGGTCTATATCGCGGCGGACGGGGATTTTATAAACGACATCCGAAACGAACTTGAATCGCTGCTTTCACAGCATATCAAGGTGGTGCTCATCACCCCCGCTGCCGAAAGCTGTCCCGACGGCGCGACGGTGCTGACCGCCGACTGCGGCAGAGGGCAGCTCCGCATGATCGCGGACGGCGCGTGCGTGCTGACAGGCGACGTCAGCCGCGACGACACGCCTTGCTCCTGCCTGCTCAGCAGCAAGGCGCATCTGGTCAATTTAGTAAAGGAATCGCTGAAACATCAGATCGCTCTGATTCAGTTCGGTGATAATAATACATATTGAGGAAGGAAAAAATCGTATGAAGAAAACACCGTTTGTCACATTGGAACAGCTCAAAGACATTGAAAAGACCTACCCCACTCCCTATCACATCTATGATGAAAAGGGCATCCGCGAAAACGCGCGCCGTCTCAACGAGGCGTTCGCGTGGAACAAGGGTTTCAAAGAATACTTCGCGGTCAAGGCGACCCCCAATCCCTACATCATGCAGATATTAAAAGAAGAAGGCTGCGGCTCCGACTGCTCCTCCTACACCGAACTGCTCCTCGCGGAAAGCGTCGGCAACACAGGGCGGGACATCATGTTCTCCTCCAACTGCACGCCTCCCGAGGATTTCGAGCTGGCGCTGAAACTCGGCGCGATCATCAATCTTGACGACATCACCCACATTGATTTTCTGGAAAAGATCACAGGCGAAGGCAACCTGCCCGACACCATTTGCTGCCGCTACAATCCCGGCGGGTATTTTGCGCTCGGCACCGACATCATGGACAACCCCGGCGACGCGAAATACGGCATGACCCACGAACAGATCATCGAGGCATACAAAATTCTCATGCGCAAGGGTGTCAAACACTTCGGCATTCACAGCTTCCTCGCCAGCAACACCGTCTCCAATGCCTATTACCCTGAACTCGCCCGTCAGCTCTTTGCGCTGGCAGTAGAACTGAAAGAAAAAACCGGCGCATCCATCGAATTCATCAACCTCTCCGGCGGCATCGGCATCCCTTACAACCCGCATCAAACGCCCAACGACATTGCCGTCATCGGTGAAGGCGTTCGCAGACAGTACAATGAAATCCTCGTTCCCGCGGGTATCGAGGCCGCCATCTTCACAGAACTCGGACGCTATATGCTCGCGCCCTACGGTCATCTCGTCACCAAGGCGGTACACCGCAAGGAAACCTACAAGCACTACATCGGCGTGGATGCCTGCGCCTGCAACCTCATGCGCCCCGCGATGTACGGCGCTTATCATCACATCACCGTTATGGGCAAGGATGAGGACGGTGAAAAGATGGTCTACGACGTGACCGGCTCGCTCTGTGAGAACAATGACAAATTCGCCATTGACCGCGAACTTCCTGTCATTGACATCGGAGATTTTCTGGTCATTCACGACACGGGCGCGCACGGTTTCTCTATGGGCTACAATTACAATGGCAAGCTGCGCTCCGCCGAGCTGCTGCTGCAAGAGGACGGCAGCGTCAAACTGATTCGCCGCGCCGAAACCCCCGCCGACTATTTTGCCACCTTCGATTTTGAGGGCGCTTCCATCAAGGTGAAGGACTCGGACGAGTAATCACAGAATACAAGCCACAAAATCACACACAAAAAATCGCCTGTCAGCTCCTTTCAAAAGAGTTGACAGGCGATTGCTTTTAGCCATTTTGTTGTACGTCTCTGTATCGACCGGATTTAGGAACTGTGAAGAAATAAGATGTACAAAGATGGCGCAGAGTTTTTCGACTATGACAAGGCGGAAAAGCGCGGGAATACTTGGTGTATTCCAAGCTTTGACAACGAAGTCAGAGGCGAAAAAGACAAGCCAGATGGTACAGATTATTTTTGAACAGTTCCTAAGGAACTATGCAGAATTTAATCAGTCATTTTCTGCTTAAAAATACAGTATGCTTGCGTGTTTCAGAAAGTGAAATGTATCAATTATTTCTGCATA
>CADCNI010000029.1 GCA_902802795.1 uncultured Ruminococcus sp. | reverse complement strand
TGGCGCTAGATTGCAGATGTGTTCTCTTTCCTTAGGTTAGTGCATATGGGGCTTTGCCCCACTCCCCACAAGGGCGCTGCCCTTGACCTGCCAGGAGGACCAGTCCGAGATGACGCTTGCCGTCATCGGCTGGACTCCCACGCTCGCATTCGCTCGCTAATTATGCGCTGCGCTATGCTTTTTTCTTTTTATTCCTCTAAATTCTCATTTAACGGAGAAAACCCTGCTTTAAAACAAGCATAAACTCCCCGTATTTCTGCGATATTTTATCTTTTACAATCGGCTAAACTACCATCACCAAAGGAGACATAGTTATGATAGCTATCGGCTGTGATCACGGCGGATTCGCCCTGAAACAGGAAATCATCAAATATTTAAACGACAACCACATCGCCTTCAAGGACTTCGGCACCGACTCGGAGGCTTCGGTCAACTACGCGCCCATCGCGGCCGCCGTGGGACGCAGCGTCGCGAGCGGCGAATGTGAAAAAGGCATCCTCATCTGCGGCACCGGCATCGGCATGTCCATGGCGGTTAATAAGGTCAAAGGCATCCGCGCCGCCTGCTGTTCCGACCATTTCAGCGCGAAATATACCCGCCTGCACAATGACGCGAATGTCCTCTGCATGGGCGGCAGGGTCATTGGCCCCGGCGTGGCCGTGGAGCTGGCAGACCTCTTCCTCCACACCGAATTTGAGGGAGGCAGACACGCCGCCAGAATCGCGCAGATCGCCGCCATCGAAAACGGAGAACTTTGACGCAGCGTGGAATGTGAAGGGTGAAATGTGAAGTGAAAAGCATACAGCCGACTATGCGGCTTGCCTGTGAAAGTGATTTCGGGCAATTGGCCGAAATGAAGTGGATTCACGGCGCGGAGGATGACTTCGATTACGGGGAACACAATCTGGACGGCGCAGACAAAGCGGCATTCCTCGCGGAATTCACCGAATTTCTGCGCGCTGACAGTCATTACCGCATCTATGTAGCGGACGACGGCGGCATGATCGCGTCGGCCATGTTCGTCTGTCTGATACCCAAAATTCCCAAGCCCAACGGTCACGCTAAATACATTGCCTATCTTACCAATGTATTTACTCGTGGAGAATACCGCAACCGGGGTATCGGCACACGGCTTCTGACTTTCATCAAAGACGACCTCACCGCATGCCATTGCGAATTGCTTTTCGCATGGCCGAGCGACAATTCGGTGAATTGGTACGCTCGTAATGGATTTTCTGCCGAAAACGAAATCTTCGAGTGTCCCTTAACAGAGGAATAACCCATCATAAATCCGCCGATTTCTCGAAATCTGAGCAGAAACGGCGGATTATATTATTTTACCATTTGGAGGCTCCAATGAAAAAAATCGCAAAATTTGAAAAGGTATCTGAGGAAATCTTTGCCCAGGCGTGGAGCGACCAGTTCGGCAGCAAAGAGGGCGCGGCGGAGGCTTTGGAGCGCATTCCCCTCCCCCACCGCGCGACTTCCGGTTCCGCCGGATACGACTTTGCCCTGCCCTACGATCTCACGCTGCGTCCCGGCGAAACCGCCAAAATTCCCACCGGCATTCGTGCGCGTATTGCGGAGGGCTGGGTGCTGATGATCTATCCCCGCAGCGGACTGGGATTCAAATACCGCCTACAGCTCAACAACACCGTCGGCGTGATCGACAGCGACTACTACCATTCCTCCAACGAGGGGCATATTTTCATCAAGATCACCAACAACTCCAACGAGGACAAAATTCTCTCTTTGCGCGCGGGTGACAGCTTTGCGCAGGGAGTTTTCACCCCCTTCGGCATTGTGGAGGACGACGACGCTGACGGCATCCGCGACGGCGGCCTCGGCAGCACGAGCGCACGGTAATGCTTTGTCACATCAAATACCGACCGAACCCCACGCATGACGCGGCAAACACCACGCAGGACAACGCGGCTGCCCCCAGATAAAACAAACTCATTTTGACGGTATGCAGCACAAGCCCCTTGGTCAATCCCGTATGGCCCTGTTCAAAGGAATGCCGCATACCGAGGGCGTATTCTCCCCCATATACGGCAATCATCGCATTGACTGCCGCATATGGCAACATCACCAGCGCGGCAAAGCATATCCCCTCTGTCCCCTCCGCCTGCATCACGGCACAGAGCAGCGAACCCAGCCCCATACCGCGCAGGCAGACGGCGGGGCCAATCAGCAGCCGTGTCACTCCGAAAGGCGCGCACACGAGTATCGCTGCGATAAATGCCAGCGTGACAGGGGTCACATATTGCAACGCCGTCCAAAAGCCGGCACAATATCCCTGCATCACTCCGTGCCATTCTTCCCCTCCGTAAATAGCCCGTGAAAAGCTGCCAAGCGCGACCCCCATCATCAAACAGGCAAATAGCGCCAGCTTATATCGGTCATCCCTGACAGCAGCGATAAGTTGTGACAGCGTTGCCTTTGTCTGAGACGGAAACGCTCGTTTGCTTTCTTCACGTTTTTCCACATATTCCATTTTTCTTCTCCCTTGTCTGTTTGGATTATCCTGTGGTACAACAATATGCGAAATCCCATTAAAAAAGAAGTAGGACAAACAAAAATCAACCACCGCACCTTTTCGCAAAAGCAGGTGCGGCGGTTGATTTTTGAAGGAAGTTTTATGAACAGAAAAGGAAAAGTCTGATGAAATGATAAAAATGAGGAATCATTACTTGTCTTCAGGAATCAGCAGACCGTAATCCCCGTCACGGCGGAGATACACCACATTGATCTGGCCGGTTTCGACATTGCGGAACATGAAGAACTTATGCCCCAGCATATTCATCTGAAGAACAGCCTCGTCCACATCCATCGCAAAGACCGGGAAGGTCTTGGTGCGCACGATCTGGAATTCCTCGTCCTCTGCCTCTTCATCTTCGGGGTCGCCTCCCAGCGGCTCAAACGCCTCCATCGGATTGGGGGCCTTAACGCGCTTGGCGAGCTTCTTCTTATTGCGGCGAATCTGTGCCGACAGGCTGTCCACTACCAAATCAAGCGCTTCATCGAGGTCAAGACCCGTTTTCTCGGCACGGTAGATGTAGCCGTTGCTGCGGATCGTCACTTCAATGGTGTAGCGGTTGCGCTCCATGGTGACGGTCACGGTCGCGTCCGCCGACTCGTCAAAGAATTTATCGAACTTTTTAAACTTCCGATCCACTCGTTCCTTAAAGGAATCTCTCAGATTGATCTTTCTTCCGGTAATTGTCAGTTTCATAAATGTATTGGCTCCTTTCTCATGGATGAGAAATCATTTAGGGTACGGACACACAGCGCCGTCTGACGACCACTCCGATCTGTGTTTTGACGGGTTCTCTGTGTTCCGAATATATTATAACATAATAAACAAAAATATGCTATATATTTTCTAAAATTTAATAAAATTTAACATTTGCCGCACATTTCCCCAACGTACGAAAAATACGCAAAATACGCAAAAAAGCCGCCCGACAGTCTTTCTGACCGCCCGACGGCAATACAAAACGGAAAAAATTACAGCTCCGCCGAAGCGTGGCGGGTCACATGACACCCCACATTCACGGCGACCGGAAGCCCCGCGATATGTGTCGGCGCTGTTTCAATATTCACGGCAAGCGCGGTAACGCTGCCGCCGAAGCCCTGCGGCCCCACGCCCGTAGCATTGACCGCCGCCAGCGCGTCCGCCTCCATCGCGCGATAAAATGCATCCGGCTGGGGCGTGTCCAGATGGCGGCAAAGCGCTTTCTTGGCCAGCAGCGCGCAGCCCTCAAAGTCACTGCCGATGCCAACGCCCAGCACCATCGGGGGGCAGGGGTTGCCGCCGGCGATCTTGGCGGTCTCCGCGATAAAGGCAATGATGTCCTCCCGACCAAACGCGGGTGTAAACATTTTCAGGCGGCTCATATTTTCGCTGCCGAAGCCTTTAGGCGCCACAGTGATTTTGATGTGACCCCCTGCCACCAGACGCGTGTGAATCACAGCGGGGGTATTGTCTCCGGTATTGACACGGCGCAGCGGGTCGCCTACCACGGAGCAGCGCAGCAGTCCTTCAGTATACCCCCTGTGCACGCCATCATTGACCGCGTCCTCCAGCAGTCCGCCCTCGATATGCACGTCCTGTCCGATTTCCAGAAACACGACCGCCATTCCCGTATCCTGGCACACGGGAATATCCAGTTCCTTGGCCGCCACAATATTCGCTTTCATATCCCCGAAAATCGACCGCCCCAACGCCGAAGTTTCACATTGGGCGCAGTTCTCAATTCTGTCGGTCAGATCGGAGGGAAGCACCTTGTTAGCCTTGATGGAAAGCTCACGTACTGTATCCGAGATTACCGAAACATGTATATTTCTCATAATAAATTTTCTCCTTTGACTGCACAAAAAGCGATTGCCGCCTGGGATTTTTCGCCATGTCACAGCATGCTTCCAATCCGCGGTAACCGCCTGATTGCTATTGATTAAATATGTAATGGCGCTTTTCGGCTCACCACTGGTTGCCGCCGTTGTTGCCGCCTTTGCGGCTGCGTCGGTTGTCTTTTTTCATGCCCGACACCTTTTCCTCACTCGACGCCATAAACTTTGACAGCATATCGTCAAAGTTGTCAGAGGTGTTCTGTCTGCGGTTCCAGTCAAAGCTATCGGGACTGCCGGACTGACTTCTGCCGCCCTGGCCGCCTCGCTGCCGATTGTATCCGCCGCCTTGACGACGGCTGCCGCCGTTGCCGGGTGTGCGGGGCATAGCCTGCTTGATGGAAAGACTGATCTTGCCCTTCTCGTCAATCCCCAGAATCTTAACCTTGACCTCCTGCCCGACGGCAAGATGATCCTTGATCTCTTTCACATACACCGGTGCCACCTCAGAAATATGCACCATACCCGACGTATTGTCACCGATATCTACAAACGCGCCGTAGTTGACAATACCTGTTACCTTTCCTTCGACGATCTGTCCAACCTCAAAAGCCATAATCCGAAATGATCCTCCTGCAAAATAATACAAATCTTACGCTGTTCTTATAGCAATCCAAACAAACAAAAAGACAAGTTCGGCCTAGGTGGGCGCCAGCCCACCGTCGTCCTCCGCCTTGCCCTGCACTCACCATCATCGCCTCCTTTTGTCTCCCTGATTATTTGGATTGCTATAATCACCGACGGTATTGATGTACACTCGCTCCCCCGGTTTAACCATGTCCAGCTTATCTCTCGCATAATCTTCTATGTACGCGTTAAGGTCTCCGTTAATCAACTGTTCCAATTCCGCGTTATCCAACTCCTGCTGCGCAATCTTTGCGTCAAGATCATTCAAAGCCTGCTGCTTTTCGCTGACAGAAATCTGTGACTTCGTCACAGATACCACAACGACCACGGCTGCCACTCCCAGCACCCCCCCCACAATCACCTTGGTAGAAAGGTTAGCCGAGTGAATCTCATGAAACAAACCGTCCTGTTGTCGTTTCATTTTTTTTGTCGAATGCAGAAAATCCTTTTTGGCGGCGTCAAAAAAGGAAGCGCCGGACTTACCGCCCTTTCCCTTTCCGGCGCGTCTTTTGGTCTGATATGTCATTTTTTCTAAAATACCCCAATCTGTCAAATTCGGGAAATCAGCATTCTCATCATATGACATTTCCCGGCAATCCCTACGATAATCTCATCGGACACTTTTATTAATATATTCATTATACCAGTTTTCAAGATGATTTCAAGAGGTTTCGCAAATTAATTTCTAAATTTGGGAGATTTCAAAAAAATTGTCACTATTGTCTAATTTTTAGTCACTTTTAAAACGAATTTGGTTTATCTTTTCAAAAGATCGGATTATTTTGTTTTGAACTATCTTAAAAATGCGATTTGTGAAATTTAGTATTAAGTCCAGGACAAAAAAAGCAATTTTTCCGGCCGTAAAGAAATACAGCATCCAACCGCACATCACAAAAAACACAAAATAAATTCTGATATAGCCCCCGTTCCACCGGATGCAGATAAAGAAAACCGCCACCGCCGAAGTAAGCCAGAAAACCAGATCCTGTAAGGCGACAGACGGCCAGCGGCATTGAATCATTCTGCGCCAAAACCGAAAACAATCATAATAAACGCCCATTCCCACACCCACCAGCAACGCCTGCAGCATGGAAACAAGATTTGTGATATGGGTATACTCCATCTTATCGCTTTCCTCTTTCAAATGGTTTTATCAAATCCCTGATTTTTTCCACGAATCACCGCAGCAGCCGGCCAAAAAATCCGCGGCGCTGTGGGTCAATATCGGCATACACCAATTCCTTCACCGTACCGTCCAGCTTCAATTCACCGTTTGCGCGGTTAAAGCTCCCGATATGGAGCTTCATGCCGCTGATGGTCAGTTCCCCCATCGACGTACGAACCGAAACAATTTCCTCATCGCAGTTCAGAACCTCCTCAACGCCGGTGAGAGACAGGCTCTTCCGATCGTTCATCACGATGTTATGGGGTACGCGCATCTGATTTTTTTCCTCAGTCATCCTCATCATCTTCCTCTTATTTATCTGCTGTATCACTATATGCGCGTATATGAACGAAAAATTCATCTTATTCCCAAAAAAAAGTAGTGCAATCTACTGGCATATATGGTAAAATACTATCAATACCACGTTTGAAAAAAGGAGATATTGCTTTGACAAAGAAAAATAATCATTACCCCTCCTTCTGGCTGGTGCTGTTTATTGTCATATCCGTAGGATTAATCAATGCAACCCTTAAATATGCCGGGGGATTGGGAAAAAACAATGCCGCCGAAAAGGAGATCAGCGACTACGCGGAAAAATACGGCTTCTCTCTGTCGGATTACCCCTCGGATATCGTCAATCTGTTCAAATTCAACCAGGAAACTCGCGAGTTTGTTTTAAACTATCCCAGCAAGATCGTGGATTTCAAACCAGACGATCTGAATTTTAAGGAATACGAAAAATGCACAAATCCTCCGGAACTGAAGCAATGGGACGTCCGATGGGGCTATATGTCGTATAACGGCAGCGTCATGGGACTGAGCGGAAGCGCTCCCACCGCCCTATCCATGGCGGCGCTCTATGTCACCCACGACATATCGCTCACACCCGTACATATCGCGCAGTTTGCAGCCGGGAACGAATGCGAATCCGATCCCGAAAAACTTCTCTCGGACGGCGCGCGCACTCTTTCCATGAACGTCACCGAACTGCCGAAGAATGATAAACGCATTCGTCAGGCCGTCAGTGAAGAAGGCACTGCGGTCATCTGTCTGATGAGCGGCAACAACTTTTCTCCCGTCATCGTCATTCGCGGTATCAATGAGGACGGCGCCTATCTGATCAACGACACGATCAGTGACAAACGATCCGCTCAGGCCTATACCTTTGCCGATTTCAACCCCACCCTCAAAAAATGTTGGAAATACACCGCCGCCAATTCTGTCACTACGCCCTCATCGTCCGCCACCACAAAGCCATAAATCTTTTTCGCATAACGCCGAACCGTTTTAGTATGAAATAGTTCGGCGTTTCATTTTGCATATTTTCCCCTTTTTTCTCACAATATATAGGCGATTGTAAAAGTCAGTGGGAAGTGGGAAGTGGGGAGTGGGAAGTGGGAAGTGGGGAGAAAAAGAAGAAAAAGCGAAGCGCAACTAGCGAGCGAATGCGAGCGTGGGAGTCCAGGGGGGTAGGCCCTCCTGGCAGGGGCCTGGGGGCAGCGCCACCAGCGGGGAGTGGGGCAGCGCCCCACGAGTGAGGCGAAGCCGAACGAGCGGAACGAGCCTCGATCAAGAAGGCAGTCGGGCGAATACGGCAACAGCTCAATCTCACGATTTGCCTTGCTCCAAATGGAGAAAAAAGAACCTCTTTTCTATTGACTATACCCTGAATTTACGCCGTTTTTCAATTTTTACAATCGGCTATCACAATATAAAAATAGGAGGAATGCCTTACGGAAAAAAGAACCATCGCGTTGTTCTGTGTCTTTTCGCTGCTGCTAACCTTGATAATAGGACGTGTGCTGGTCATCGACAACGAAAGCGACTATGTGACAGCGGCACAGGGTCACAGCACCTACACGCTCCGGCTTGCGGAGACACGGGGAAAAATTTACGACAGAAACGGCAGCATACTCGCAGGCGGATTTTATGAATACAAAGCGGTGGTCATTCCCTCTCCTCACACCGCCGCCTCACTGCTGCGTGTACTTTCGACCGACGAAACGCAGAACGCCGAAAGCCTGAAAAAAATCGCAGACCGATTCAAGGGAACCTTTCCTTTTACTGTGGAAGTGCCGGACGGAAGCTGTGAATCGGATGGCATCACCGTTTATCGGGTTCCCAAACGCTACTCCGACAACGCCCTTGCCCTTCATCTGATAGGGAGTTGCTCGGAAAACAGTGGACAAAGCGGCATAGAAAGAGCCTATGACCAGTGGCTGAGCGACGCGGCGGGTGAACTGGCCGTCACCTGCCGCGTCAACGCGGCAGGCAGAAGTCTGGACGGCACCAAACAGGAAGTCACCGATACCACCGCCAATTCCGACAGGGGCGTTATGCTGACCATCGACAGTCACATCCAAAACATTGCGGAAACGGCAGCAGCCCACCATATCGAAAGCGGCGCGGTCATCGTGGCGGATGTGACGAACGGGGAAATACTCGCCATGGCCAGCCTGCCAACCTATCGTCGCAGCGATGTTGCCGCCGTGCTGCAAGACACACGCTCTCCGCTGGTCAACCGTGCGCTGCTTGCCTACAATGCGGGGTCGGTCTTTAAACCTGTCGTGGCAGCAGCAGCACTGGAAAACGGACTTGACCCGGAAGAATCCTATGCGTGCGAAGGCACCGTCCAAATCGGAAATCTCACGATGGGATGCATCAATCACACCGCACACGGCAGCGTCAGTTTAAACAGCGCGATTGCCCACTCTTGCAACACCTATTTCATTCACACCGCACAGACCATCGGAGGAGACGCCATACTCAACATGGCGCAAAATCTGGGTTTTGGCAGTGCTACCCAGCTTGCCTCTCACTATGCCGCCTCAGCCGGAACGCTCCCCTCTTCTTCTTCCCTGACCCTACCCGCCGCACTTGCTAATTTTTCTTTCGGGCAAGGCACGCTCACCGTCACGCCGGTACAGATAACAGGCATGATGCTGGCCATTGCGCGTGGCGGCGAATATATAGAGCCCACCGTATTCAAAGGACTGACAGACGGGCATGGCCACATTCTTTCTCTTCCTGTGCAGAGGGAAACCCGACAATCCATGAGTCGGGAAACCGCGGAGCAGATCGGAATCTGTCTGCGCTCCGCCGTACTGGAAGGAACCGCCAAAGCGGGGGCTTCCGACAAAATCACATCGGCCGCCAAAACCGGCACCGCTGAAACTGGCATTATCCGCAACGGCAAAACCATCAATCAGGCATGGTATGCGGGCTATTTTCCCTATGAAGATCCGCGCTATGTCTGCGTCGTTCTCGCGGAAGGCGGCACATCAGGCGGCGCCTCGGCGGGACCGGTCTTTCAGGAAATTGCCAATCGCATGAGCGTATTATTATAAGCGTGTTTTTTCACGCATTTTTTCTCTCTTTTTCACATTTCTTTTTTACAAAAAAAGACGTTTTCCACAAAGCAGCCGGAATGGAAACATCTTTAAAAAAATATTAATGATAAAGCAATTGACAAAGACGTAAAGATATTATACTATAATATCTGTATTTTACACGATTTTTGTTTAATGGGTAAAGTGATGCATGGCAGTAACGGAGGTATTCGATGAAGCATAAAGAAATAACCCACCGTACGGTGGAAAAACTGATTTTTTGGGCATTTCTGCTCTTTTTCCCTTTATTCGGAGGATTCTGTCTGCTGAGCGGTCTGCCTCTCTACCTTCCGGTCATGATTTTCTGTCTGCCGCTGATTCTGGCAATTCCGACATGGATTCCGCCCCTGCACGGAGCGCCGCAGGCATACCTGGCTACCCTGTGTATGACGGCGGCGGCTACCGCCTACGCTTGGGAAACCAACACGCTCTCCACCGCTCACGGAGTGTTCCTGATGATTATGTGCTTTGCCGCGCTTTATCGTCGGGTAGGGTTAACGGTTTGTCAGATCATCTATGTCACGATGCTGTATGCCGCGCTGTATCTGCTTTATCCGGATATGTTTTTCAGTCATCTCGAAACGCCTTTCAGCTCAATCGTCCGGCTGCTTCTTTTTTATCTCGGCAGCGCCGCCATTATTCTTATGATCGTATGGTTCCGCGACGCGGTACAAATCATGGCGTCACGCGCCCAGAGCATTACTGAGCTTTACAAAATGGTGGAGCAGGAGAAACTCAACGCCGAAGCAGGTACCAAAGAAAAAGCGGATTTTCTCGCCAACATGAGTCATGAAATGCGTACGCCCATGATCGCGGTCTGCGGCATGAGCGAACTGCTGCTGCAAAACAACCTCACTCCTCTGGAAGAAGAATACGTCACCACCATTCAGACCTCTGCCCACAATCTGCTGAGCATGGTCAACGATATTCTGGATTTTTCCAAAATCGAAGCCAATATGATGAATCTGGAGGAATCCCCCTACCGCATCGAAAATCTTCTCTCCGATGTGGCCAATATCATCAACGTCCGCATCGGTGAAAAGGACGTGGCTTTTGTGGTGGAAGCCGCTCCCAATATTCCCGCCGAGCTGATCGGCGATGAAGCAAGAATCCGTCAGATTCTCATCAACCTTCTCAACAACGCGGCCAAATTTACCGAGCATGGCATGATTAAGCTCAGGCTGAACTACCGTGTGGACGATCTGGGCCACTCCTGGCTGACCGCCGCCATCTCCGACACCGGCATCGGCATTTCACGCGAGGATCAGAAAAAGCTGTTCTCACAGTTTACACAGGTAGACACCGACAGCAGTCGGCGCATTGAGGGAACGGGACTGGGACTGGTCATCTCCCAGCGTCTTGCCAACAAGATGAACGGCAGCATTTATGTGGAAAGCGAATACGGCAAAGGCTCCACCTTCACCGTGGAAATCGAGCAGAAGGTCAAGAGCCGCCGGGAGCTTGCCTTCGTTCCCGACCCGGACGGCTATGTGGCGTACATATACGAACCCGACAAGGGCTACCGCGAAAACCTGAAAACCGTCATCGAAAGCCTCGGCGTGGCGGTCATCGAGGTCAGCGACATCGCCGTGTGGGACTATTACAACGCCGACCGTTTCGGCGCGATGCTCTTTTTTGACTACGCCGCCGGCATTGCGGGTGTCAATACCTTTGCCCTCAAGATCAAGCGTATGCGTCTGGTCACGGTCATTGACCGCAACACCTTTGTGGACGCGGGCATCAAGGACAATATCCTCATGATGCACAAACCGGTGCTGACCGGTCAGCTCGCCGCTCTCATCCGGGGCGACAACCTCGATGATTTCCGGCGCTCCAAAAAATACGAAAACCATATGTTCATCCCCGACGCGCATATTCTCGTGGTGGACGACAACTATGTCAATCTCCGCGTGACCGCCGGTCTTCTCAATGTTTACAAGCCTCATGTGGAGATGGTCAGCAGCGGACGCGAGGCTTACGAAGTCATCCAGAAGTACCCCAATTTTGACATGATCTTTATGGATCACATGATGCCCGATTGGGACGGCATCGAAACCGTGCAGCATATCCGCGCCATGGAAGGGGAGTATTTCAAGAACGTGCCGATCGTGGCGCTTTCCGCCAATGTCGGTCAGAGTGCGCGCGATCTGTTCCTTTCCCACGGTATGGACGACTTTGTGGAGAAACCCATGAGCAGCGAAACGCTTGCCGTTGTGCTGAAAAAATACATTCCCAAGGAGAAACAGCTCAGCGAATACGCCGAGAAAGTGGATCCGATGATGACCGTCAACCGCTCCCGCGAGGAATACATTTCCTCCGCCATCCGCGCCGACAGCAAAACCATCCGGATCGACGGGCTTGACGTGCCGCGCGGTATCTTCAATATGGGCGGCAGTCTCGACGCCTATCATCATATTCTCAACGTCTTCCTTGACGACGGCAAGAGCAAATCCGCCTATCTGGAAAAATACGCGGAGGAGGAAAACGTCAAGGCCTACCGCATTGAGTCGCATTCCCTCAAAAGCGTAGCCGCCAGCATCGGCGCGGGCGATCTGTCGGAGCTTGCCAAGCAGCATGAAAACGCCGCCAAGACGGGCGATCTCGATTTTATCCGGGAGCATTACGGCGAGTTGGTGGGACAATACAACCAATTGCTTGTCAACGTAGAAAATTACCTGACACAGAACCGGCTCCTTGAATCCCTTGATGAAGAAGAAACGGGCGACAATGATCGGCAGCCTGTTTCCAATCAGAAAAAGCACAATGAAGCGGTGGAAATCATCCGCCTGATCGAGCGCTTTGACAGCGACGCGGCGATTGACAAAATCAATGAGCTGCTGAAATTCCGTCTCGACAAATCCGACCGCACCGCCCTGCACCGGGCCGTCAACCAGCTCAACGACTATATGTTTGACGAAGCGGCGCAGACGCTGAGCGCACTGTAACGCCCTTTTGTTTGATTCGTTTATATACAATTAATATTTGCGATATATGATATGAATGGTAATATCTGTATGTGTCTTCCGTTTCCCTTTCCCCCGTTATATTTCGGTGACATTCCCCCTACACTATCATTTCATTTTATCCTAAACGGAGGAGAATAAGTGAAAATGAAAAAAATTCTCGTAATTGATGACAACAAAACCACGCTTGCCATGGCCAAACAGGCAATCGGTGACGAATTCTCCGTCATTGCGGTGATTTCCGGCTATCAGGCGCTGAAATACCTGGAACGCGAAACGCCGGATCTGATTCTGCTGGATCTCAATATGCCCGACATGGACGGCAAACAGACCATGCAAAAGATCCGCGGCAGCGACAAATGGTGTGAGATTCCCATCATCATCCTGACGGTGGAAAACAATCCCCAGACCGAGGTGGAATGCCTCGAAATGGGAGCGGTGGATTTTATCGCCAAGCCCTTTGTGCCGCAGGTCATGAAATCGAGAATTACCCGCGCACTGGAACTGGAGGATTACCGCCGCAGACTTCAGCTCGACAACGAGAAAAAGAGAATGCAGCTAGAAAAAATGAAGTCACAGATTATCATGATGCTGGCCAACATGATTGACACCCGCGATGAAGTGACAGGCATGCATGTGCGCCGCGTCAGCGCTATTGTGGAAACGCTGGTGAAGAAAATGCGGACAGAAGGCATGTATCCTGAATTTCTCGACGACCGCTATGTGATGAGCATTACGCTGGCAGCTCCGCTGCACGACATCGGCAAAATCAAAATTCCCGACACGGTACTTAAAAAACAAGGCGACCTCACCGAAGAAGAATTTGAACTGATGAAAACCCATACCATCGAGGGCGCCAAAATTCTCGACGAATGCGCCAAGCAAATTGACGACAACTACTACCTGCTGCTCGGCAAGGATATGGCAGCCTATCATCACGAATGGTGGAACGGCAAGGGGTATCCCTATGGCGTCAAGGGCATCAAAATCCCTTTCTGCGCCCGGGTACTGGCAGTTGCCGACGTGTTTGACGCGCTGGTTTCCAAACGCAGCTATAAGCCACAGATGTCTTTCGATCAGGCGTTTGATATCATCAAAAAAGGCAGTGGCGGTCACTTTGATCCTGATATTGTCAACGTATTCCTCAGCATCCGCCCTGAAATTGAGCGCGTGGCTCTGCTGGGCATCAATGATTAAAGAAATGTGAAATGTGAAATTGTAAATGGGAAATTTGCAAATAAACCTCTTGACATTTCCCTCAAAATGTGTTTTAATAATCACCAACAAGGCGATGATGCGAAAAAGTAACGAAAGCAGACAAGCCGCAGAGAGCCGTCGGTGGGTGTGAGACGGCGCTGTCCTTTCGCCAAAATACATCGCGGAGCTGCCGCTTTGAAATCTTTTGCGGAGAGTAGGGACGGACGTGGGCGCACGTTACAGCGCAGAGTGATCTTTGTGATCCCGTCTACAGGCGGCGGCAAACGTCACTTGCAAAGGCTTTCATTGTGAAATGGAAGCAAATTGAGGTGGTAACACGGATTAGTTAAATTCGTCCTCTGTCGTTTTTGACGGCAGAGGACTTTTTTCTTATATATAAAGAGGAGGAACACAAAATGCAAATCTACGAAGAACTCGTTGCCCGCGGACTCATCGCGCAGGTAACAAACGAAGAAGAAATCAGAAACCTTATCAACAACGGCAAAGCCACCTTTTACATCGGATTTGACCCCACGGCGGATTCGCTGCATGTGGGACACTTCATGGCGCTGTGTCTGATGAAACGCCTTCAGATGGCGGGCAACAAGCCCATCGCATTGGTCGGCGGCGGCACGGGCATGATCGGCGACCCCTCCGGCAGAAGCGACCTGCGGCAGGTGCTGACGGTGGAAACCATCCAGCACAACGTGGAATGCTTCAAGAAGCAGATGAGCCGCTTCATCGACTTTGGCGAAGGCAAGGCCATGCTGGTGGACAACAAAGACTGGCTGCTCGACCTCAATTACATCGACGTACTCCGCGAGGTGGGCGCGTGCTTCTCGGTCAACAACATGCTGCGCGCCGAGTGCTACAAGCAGCGCATGGAAAAAGGTCTGAGCTTTCTCGAATTCAACTACATGATCATGCAGAGCTACGACTTTTACCATCTGTTCAAGGAATACGGCTGCAATATGCAGTTCGGCGGCGACGACCAGTGGTCCAATATGCTGGGCGGCACCGAACTCATCCGCAAAAAACTGGGCAAGGATGCGCACGCCATGACCATCACCCTGCTTCTCAATTCCGAGGGCAAGAAAATGGGCAAGACCGCCAAGGGCGCGGTGTGGCTCGACCCCGAAAAGACCTCACCCTACGAATTCTTCCAGTATTGGCGCAACGTGGACGACGCGGACGTTCTCAAATGCATTCGGATGCTGACCTTCCTGCCGCTGGAAGAAATCGACAAGATGAACGACTGGGAGGGAAGCCAGCTCAACAAGGCAAAAGAAATCCTCGCCTACGAGCTGACCGCGCTGGTGCACGGCAAGGAGGAAGCGGAAAAAGCCATGTCCGCGGCCAAAGCCATTTTTGTTTCCGGCGGCGACAGCGATAATATGCCTTCCACGCAGTTGGCGGCGGAGGACTTTACGGACGGCGCGATGGGTGTGCTGAACCTGATGGTGCGCTGCGGGCTTTGCAAATCCAACGGTGAGGCGCGCAGACTCATTGAACAGGGGGGCGTGGCAATCAATGACGCAAAAGTCACCGATACCAAGGCCACCGTGACCGACGCGGACTTCGGAGACAAGGGCTACCTCGTCATCAAAAAAGGCAAAAAGGTCTTCCACAAGGCTATGAAGTAATTTTTCATTCGGACAAACGATTCAGTCACAATATTCCGAAAAAATTTCAAAAAACACTTGACAAACCCGTTTGCGTTTGCTATAATAATCAGGCAATCGCAAACAGGCACGCGGAATTAGCTCATCTGGTAGAGCGCCACCTTGCCAAGGTGGAGGTAGCGAGTTCGAGCCTCGTATTCCGCTCCATTTGTAAGCGCCACAACGAATCTTGTGGCGCTTTTCTTTTTTCATTATCCCCTTTGGAGGCAGCACTATGGCATATCAACCCATCGAAACACAGCGACTTGTCATCAGAAAATTCCGACCGGATGATTTCTGGGAGCTTTTTGAATATTTATCGGACAAAGAAGTGGTCAAATACGAGCCGTATGAACCCTACACCCGTTCCGAAGCGGTGCGGGAAGCGGAATTCCGCTCTCATTCGGACGAATTTTTCGCCGTTACCCCCAAAGGCGGACGCCTGATCGGCAATCTCTATCTCGGCAAGCGCAATTACGACACAAGGGAACTGGGCTTTGTATTCAGCCGCCAGTGGCAGGGGCAGGGCTATGCCACCGAAGCGGCGGCCGCGCTGCTCGATTACGCCTTTGGCACGCTGAAAGTCCACCGCGTTATGGCGGAATGCAATCCCCTCAACGAGCGTTCATGGAAACTGATGGAGCGCCTCGGCATGCGCCGCGAGGGAGAATTCAAACAAAGCGTCTATTATAAAAAAGACTTGCAGGGTAATCCTGTCTGGCAGGACACACTGCAATACGCGATATTGCAGGATGAGTGGCAAAAATAAAGCTTTCGTTCTCTGCGGAGGAAACTTATTTGAAAGGAATCATAAAACATGATTTTATCCGATAAAACCATCATGAAAAGGGACAGAGAATACACAAAGGAGTGTGCGCCGCATGAATGAAGACAAACAGCAGCTTGCCGCCCGGACAGTCGCGGCGCTCAAGAAAATCTATCCCGACGCGATGTGTTCACTGACCTACACCACCCCGATACAGCTTCTCATCGCCGTCCGTCTGTCGGCGCAATGCACCGACGCGCGTGTGAACAAGGTCACGCCGGTTTTGTTTGCCAAATATCCGACGCTCGACAATCTCTGCCATGCCTCAGTGGAGGAAATCGGGGAGATCATCCAATCCTGCGGTCTTTTCAACACCAAGGCACGCGATATCAAGCAGCTTTCCCTGATGCTTCGCGATCAATACAACGGCATTGTCCCCGACAGCATGCAGGAACTGCTGAAGCTTCCCGGCGTAGGACGCAAGACCGCCAATCTTATTTTAGGCGACGTGTACGGACAGCCCGCCATTGTCGCGGACACCCACTGCATCCGCATATCCGGCAGAATCGGACTGACCGACGGTGCCAAAGACCCCAACAAGGTGGAAAAGCAGCTGCGCGCCTGCGTGGAACCGAGCGAGGGCAACAACCTCTGCCATCGCTTTGTGCTGTTCGGACGGGACACCTGCACGGCGCGTTCGCCCAAATGCGGCGGGTGTCCGCTCGGCGGCTTCTGTCAGTACGGGCAAGAGGCTCTCTCCGCCGCGAACGCCGCACAGGATAAGAGAGAGTAAAATGGAAGGTTGACCGAACATGGAACAAAGCGCATATACCTCCATCATTCGTGACCAGACCCAACGGGCGCTGTGGGAGGTCGGCAATGTCATCGACTGTATCCCCGACGAGCTGTGGGACAGACCTTACTGTGAGATGCCGCTGTGGAAGCACGTCTATCATATGCTGCATTCACTCGATTTGTGGTATATCAACCCACATGACCCGCATTACACGGAACCGTCCTTTCACACGCCGGATCCGAACAATCTTGACGTTGTCACAGAAGGCAGGCTCACACACGAACAAATCACCGATTATTTCGCCCAAATCAAAATCAGGCTGTCGAACCATCTCGACAGCCTGACCGACGACGCGTTATTAACCCGTCCCGAAAATTGTGAATACACGCGCTTCACATTGATTCTCGCGCAATTCCGCCACCTTCACAGCCACATGGGGATGCTCATGGGTTTTATCATCGAAGCAACCGGGCAATGGCCCACCGTCCTCGGATTGACCCGCCCCATTCCCATCGGCGATTACAGCAGGTTTTGCTGAAAATAGGCGACGTATTTACTTTTCGCACTTCTCATGAAACATCACTGTCACAGTCAGACGACCGTCGCGGTAATCGGCGCCGATCCTGCCGCCCATGCGTTCGGTCAGCAGTTGGGCAATGGACAGCCCTAATCCGGTGGAATGGCGTGCCGTTTCTACCGTATAGAACCGATCAAACAGGCGCTCCGCCATCACCGGCGTGAGCGTTTTTGCTTGATTGGTGAATTCCACAACGCCGTCCTCCGACAGCGACACCGTCAGATCACCGTCGGAATATTTCAGCGCGTTCGAGAGAATATTATCGAAAATTCTCCCCAGCAAGCGCGGGTCAAGCCGGCGGATGACGGGAAGCGCCGGCATTTCAATGACGGGCTGCATCCCCCGCGCCGTCATCGCGCCCATGCAGCCGAGCAGGCTTTCCTCCAGCACCTTATTGACGACGACCGCCTCCGGCTTCACCGATTCAGAGGACACAAGCACCGAATAGCGGAACAATTCTTCCGTCAGGTTTTTCATTTCCTCCGTCCGTCCGGCAATCTGTGTCCAATACCGCCGCGCCGCGTCGGACTGCTCCTCGTTTTCCAGCAATTCCAGATAGCCCGATATGGCGGTGAGCGGCGTGCGCAGATCGTGGGAGACGGCGGTGACAGCCTCTTTCAGTTCGCGGTCGCCGCTGACATACTCGAGGCGTTGTTTCCTCAGAAACAGCAGTTCCCTGTTGATCTGCGCGGCGAACCGCCTGGTTCGCGCATGACCGCGCGTCAGACAGATGACATTGTTGGTGTCGCTCGTCAGCCGCTGACCGAGCTGCGCGGCAATCTCGTCCAGTCCTTGGCAAAGCCCCCTGTATCGTCCTATCACAATCACCAGCACGATCAGGAGAACGCCGCACAAAATCCATGGAAGCATCTTTTCCATCTCCCTCACCTGCACTCTTTTTTCCGAAACAACAGCATTCCTGCCGCCGTGCAGCCGACCATTTCGCAGACAGAGAAAACCATCATGCGCGGCGGTCTGCCAAATAACGAAAAATCGTAATCACTGATCTGCATCGCCTGTGCTGTCGGCAGCAGATCGCACCACCAGATGCAGGCGCGTCGCCTGGTTCCGTCAACATACGCCGGATTGGGTCGCGTCAGCCATTCCACATCATGGGTTCCGATGACAGGCTGCTCCGTCCAGATCAATGCTTCCTCGCGCAATGCATTGACCAGCCGCAGGGAAACAAACGTCATTACCAAATACCATCCGATACAGACCGCAAGTGCCAGCGCACGGTGGGACGTCAGCGAGGCAAGAAAGGTAAACATCGCACACAGCGCCGCCATGCCCAGCAGGAGAACAAGCGTGTCATACAGCATGGCGGACAGCGGCAGGGCGGGAGGCTGCATCACCGCCGCGCCCAGCGTGCAGGACAGCAGCAAATAAACGCCCGCCATCATCATTCCCGCGCTGACACATACCACGACATGACAAAGATACATCTGTACTCTGCCGCATCCTCCCGCGAGTCTGACGCGCAGCAAGCCGTCCTCCTGACTTTCCCCCACCAACCAAGCGCAAACCAGCGCCGTCACAAATCCCACAGGGACAAACCATTCAAAGAAAATCCACGTCAGCGGATAATACTGTCCCTCGCCCGTGCCGCGGTTCATCAGATAATTGGCAGCCGTCATATAAAGCTGAGAGGCGGCGACAAATGCCATCGACAGCCAGAACAGCTTGTTTTTGAAAAGGCGGTAGAAATCCGCCGAGAGTAAATGATACATGTTTCTCCGTTCCCCCTCCCTATCGGATGTCTTTCCTGACAAATGCCGCCATACCTCCCACCGTGGAAGCCGCGGTGATCCCCAGCGAACACAGCAGCATTCTCACGGGGTTGCCGTACAGGGAATTCGCGGCCAGCTCAAACGACTGTGTGAAAGGCAGAAAATCGTAAACAAACAAACAGACCTGCCGCTTGCCCCCCGATACATAATGGGGATTGGGGTACATATCATATTGTCGGAAGCCGTCCGACGTCGAAACCACATAATCATACCAGTATTCCGGCAGGGAGAGCGCGTCATAAATGCGCATTCCCACCAGCACCGTCAGCGCCAGAAGACAAAAGCATACCGCACCCGCGACGGTCTTATGCGGAATCAGCATGACAACAAAAGCGTTGACGGAACAGCAGGCGGTCACTGTCCCCACCCCGATTGTCAGCATCAGCAGTATATGGGCAGGCGAACTGATCGGTTCTTCCTGCAATACCATGCCAAGCGTGAAGGAAATCAGCCAATCCGCCGCGACACACAGCAGCATACCGCCTGTGGACACCAGCCAATTGGCGAGATAAACCGACGTTCTGCGATACCCCTTTATCAGACGGTGGCGCAGTGTGCCGTCCGCGTAATCCCCGCCGATCAGCAGGGGAATAAGAATGCACGAGGTAAGCAGCGCGATACCCGCGTATTCATACAGCAGTTCGTCAAACGGTATGCCGGCGTTGGTTCCGTTGCTCCGCAATCGCTGCACATTGCACCAGTTATGCAAGAGGCTGTAGGTTTTATACGCCGCTTCAAACGCCAGTACGCACCAGAACGCCTTGTTTCGGAACAGCCGATAAAATCCCTCCGACAAAAGGTCACGCATGGTTGCCGCCTCCCATCAGATTGATGTAATAATTTTCAAGACTTTCGCTGCGCTCGTGCAGCGAGAGAACCTCGCAACCGCTTTTTTGCAGCGTCACGACAAGCCGGGTGATATTGACCTCCCCGAATACGTCCACCTCGCTGTCGGACACAACGGCATATTCGACCTTGCCGCCCGGCGTCTCCCCCATGCCGTCGAGCGCACAGCAAACCGCTTTGGTGTCGGACACCGTCAGGCGAATGCATTGGCGGCAGCTTGCCTCCCATTCCCGCGCGCTGATTTCCTTCACGGTTACGCCGCTGTCGATAAAGCCGTAATGCGTCGCGAGCTTTGAAAGCTCCTCCAAAATGTGGCTCGAAATGAGAAAGGTGATCTGCTGCTCGCGGTTGAGCCGCAGAATCAGCTCGCGGATCTCCACAATTCCCTCGGGGTCCATGCCGTTGACAGGCTCGTCCAGCACGATAAAATCCGGATGACCGCACAGCGCGACGGCGATTCCCAGACGCTGCTTCATGCCGAGGGAGAAGTGCTTCGCTTTCTTTTGACCCGTATCGGACAGCCCCACCATGCGCAGAATCTCGTCAATGCCGTCATAGGAGGGCAGCCCCAGCGCCTTGTATTGCAGCACCAGATTGTCCCGCGCCGTCATGTCGCGGCAAAAGGCAGGCGTCTCCACCACTGCCCCCATGCGGCGGCGTATGCTTCCGATATTCCTGTCGCTGCCGTCCACGCCATAAATCGTATAATGCCCGCTGTCGGGTCGCTGCAAGCCGCAAATCAGACGCAGCAGCGTCGTTTTGCCCGCACCGTTGCGCCCCACAAGTCCGTAAATCGCGCCTTTGGGAACATGCAGGGTCAGACCGCTGAGCGCCTTGAACCGCCCGTAGCTTTTGCATAAATCATGTGTTTCCAGACAATATTCCATTAAAAAAAGCTCCTTTCATTGCCGGGATGACAGCATTATAACAGGCAGCCGTCAAGAAAGCGGTCAAGAAAACCGTAAAGATTCAGTAAAAATAATGTGAAATGTGAAATGTGAAATGAAGGAGCGCCTGCGGCGCTGAAAATATATATTCAAGCCCGCAGGGCTTCCAACATTATTCACTATTCACCATTCTCTATTCTCTATTCACTAAGCGCAAGCGTAATACAAACCCTATTCCCCACACGGCTTCGATGTAGTCGCTGCCGCTGACGTCGCGGAGCTTTTTGCGCAGGTTGCTGATGTGCTGTTTGAGGGAGCTTTCGGTGCAGTCGGGCGTATCGGCGGCAATGCGTTCGAGCATGGCGGATTTGGCAAGCGCCTGTCCGGGGTGCTGCATGAGAAGCTTCAGCAGGGCGTATTCGGTTTTGGTCAGTTTCACGGGCGTGCCGCTCACCGCCACCTCATGCGACAGGGTATTGAGCGACAGATCGCCGTACGCCAGCACGGGAGACGCGTTGTCCTTCTCGGATTCACGCAGCCGCACGGCGACACGCGCCACCAGTTCCCGCACGGAAAAAGGCTTGGTAATGTAATCCGCCGCGCCGCTCATCAGGGCGTTCACCTTGTCGTCAATCCCCACCTTGGCGCTCACCACGATCACCGGAATGCCGCTGATAAGCGGCAGCAATTCCTCCCCCGTCAGTCCCGGCAGCATGAGGTCGAGCAGTATCAGATCGGGCGTTTGCTTTTCGAGAAGATACACCGCCTCGCTCCCCGAATAAGCCCGCAGCACGCGGTAATGCTCCTTCGTCAGCGCCGCCTCGATAATGCTGCCGATGTCGATATCGTCCTCAATCACTGCGATGGTTTTCATGCACGCATCTCCTTTGGTTTTTGCCTCCACTATACTATCGCCGCCTGAAAAAATCAACACACATTCTGTAAATTTCAATCTGCGCAAAAATACACAAAAAAATTGATTCAAATCAATGTCTGATGTTCATAAGGCAGATTATCATAAAGATATGAAAAAACGATTGAAAATAAGGGAGAAATCAATTATTATGATATCAGGAAGAATTCATTCCACCGAGTCATTCGGTTCAGTGGACGGACCCGGCATCCGTTTCATCATCTTCACCCAGGGCTGCGCCCTTCGCTGCCGCTACTGCCACAACCCCGACACATGGAACGCGGCAGGCGGTCAGCTCCGATCGGCGGACGAGCTGCTTGACACTGCCGAGCGTTACAGAAGCTATTGGGGACGCGAGGGCGGCATTACGGTCAGCGGCGGCGAACCCCTGCTGCAAATCGACTTTCTGCTGGAGCTTTTTGAAAAGGCAAAGCAGCGCGGCATTCACACCTGTATCGACACTGCCGGACAACCCTTTACCCGCCGTCAGCCTTTTTTCGGTAAATTCCAGCGGCTCTGTGAACTGACTGATTTATTCTTAGTGGATATCAAGCATATCGACCCGCAGGAACATCGGAAACTCACCGGCATGGACAATGAAGCCATCTTGGATATGCTGCGCTTTCTCTCCGACAGCGGCAAGCCGGTCTGGATTCGTCATGTGCTGGTACCCGCCATCACCGACAACGACGCGTATTTACGGCGCACCCGCGCTTTCATCGCCACATTGGGAAATATCGAAAAAATCGAGATTCTCCCCTACCACTCCTTCGGCGTGTACAAGTGGCAGGAGTTAGGCATTCCCTACACGCTCGACGGCATACAGCCGCCGACCAAAGAACGCGTCGCGATTGCCAAAAACATTCTGGAGGGAAACGCGTAAAATTGATTTGAATCAATGTTTATGTCCCGCCGTTTTGTTACTATACAGTCAAAAGAACAACGCCTGTTTTCCCTCCATTTATTTTCGGCGTTTTTATTACTATCCCATTAGAAAGGAACGTGTCGCTATGAGCAATAACGCATGGAGAAACTTCAAAGGCAGAGTCTGGAAAGAGGACGTCAATGTGCGCGACTTCATCCAGTCCAACTACACGCCCTACGACGGGGACGAAAGCTTTCTGGAAGGTCCTACCGACGCCACCAACAAGCTCTGGGGCAAGCTCCAGGAATTGCAGAAAGAAGAGCGCGCCAGAGGCGGCGTGCTGGAATGTGAAACCGAGATCGTGTCGCGTCTGAACGCCTACGGCCCCGGCTATATCGACGAATCCATGAAAGATCTGGAAAAAGTCGTGGGTCTGCAAACCGACAAGCCGCTGAAAAGAGCCTTTATGCCCTACGGCGGCATCAAGATGGCAGAGCAGGCCGCGGCGACCTACGGCTACACCGTCAATCCCGATCTGGTCAAAATCTTCACCGATTATCACAAGACCCACAACCAGGCGGTCTTTGACGCCTACACCCCCGAAATGAAGCGCGCCCGCCACAGCCACATCATCACCGGTCTGCCCGACACCTACGGCAGAGGCAGAATCGTGGGCGACTACCGCCGCGTGGCGCTCTACGGCATCGACTTCCTGATTAAAGAGAAAGAAAACGACCTTGCGCACTGCGGCGGCGGCAATATGATCGACGAGTTCATCCGTCTGCGCGAGGAAATCGCAGAACAGCTCCGCGCGCTCCGGGGCATCCGCAAGATGGGACAAATCTATGGCTTTGACATCTCACAGCCCGCTACCAATGCCCGCGAAGCCGTGCAGTGGCTTTATTTCGGCTACCTCGCCGCCATCAAGACCCAGAACGGCGCGGCGATGAGCGTGGGAAGAATCTCCACCTTCCTCGATATCTACATCCAGCGCGATCTGGCGGAAGGCACCCTCACCGAACAGGAAGCACAGGAACTCATTGACCACCTCGTGCTGAAATTCCGCATGGTCAAATTTGCGAGAATCCCCTCTTACAACGCGCTCTTCTCCGGCGACCCGGTCTGGGCGACCCTTGAAATGGCGGGGATCGGCGTGGACGGACGGCACATGGTCACCAAGAACGACTACCGCTTCCTCCACACGCTCGAAAATATGGGGCCCTCACCCGAACCCAATCTCACGGTGCTCTATTCTTCCAGACTGCCGGAAAACTTCAAGAAATACGCCGCCAAAATTTCCATCAATACCTCTTCTATCCAGTACGAAAACGATTGTGTCATGCGTCCGGTATGGGGCGATGACTACAGCATTTGCTGCTGCGTCTCCGCCACCCAGACCGGCAAGGAAATCCAGTTCTTCGGCGCGCGCGCCAATCTCGCCAAATGCCTTCTCTACGCCCTCAACGGCGGCATTGACGCCAAGACCCGCGAGCAGGTCGGCCCCAAATACCGCCCGGTCACGAGCGATATTCTCGATTATGACGAGGTCATCGAAAAGTTCGACGCCATGATGGACTGGCTTGTCGATCTGTATGTCAACACCCTCAACCTCATCCACTATATGCACGATAAATATTATTATGAAGCCGCCGAAATGGCGCTCATTGACACCGACGTGCGGCGCACCTTTGCCACCGGTATCGCCGGCTTCTCCCATGTGGTTGACTCGCTCTGCGCCATCAAATACGCCACCGTCAAGGCGGTTCGCGACGAAGAAGGGCTGATCGTGGATTATATTACCGAGGGAGACTTCCCCCACTACGGCAACGACGACGACCGCGCCGACGAAATCGCCGTCTGGCTTCTCAAGACCTTCATGAACAAGGTCAAGGGCTGCCACACCTACCGCGATTCCGAGCCGACCACCTCCATTCTCACCATCACCTCCAACGTGGTTTACGGCAAGGCTACCGGCGCTACCCCCGACGGCAGAAAGGCCTTTACGCCCTTTGCCCCCGGCGCGAACCCCGCCTACGGCGCGGAGAAAAACGGTTTACTCGCCTCCCTCAATTCCGTGGCGAAGCTCCCCTATGAATACGCGCTCGACGGCATTTCCAACACCCAGACCATCAGCCCCGACGCGCTCGGTCACTCCGAAGAGGAACGCGTCAACAATCTCTGGCACGTTCTCGATGGCTACTTCGACAAGGGCGCGCATCACCTCAATGTCAATGTCTTCGGCATTGACAAGCTCAAGGACTGCATGGAGCATCCCGAAAAGCCGGAATACGCCAACTTCACCATCCGTGTCTCCGGTTACGCCGTCAAATTTATCGACCTGACTCCCGAACAGCAGCTTGACGTGATTGCCCGCTCTGCCCACGAGACAATGTAAATCCCTATGAAATTCAATCCCTTTTGTCAAAAAGACATCGACTGCGAGCAATGTTCCAGCCGCTGTATCGACAAGCTAGCCTTTTTTTCGGGATTGCCGGAAGAAAGCAAAATTCATCTGATGAAAAAATCATCCAACAAATTCCTGCAAAAAGGCGAGACTGTCTTTGCGGAGGGCAGCAAGGTCGATTCCATCGTGATTATCCGCAAGGGACAGATCAAGCTCAGTTCCTACGACAGCGAAGGCAGAGAACGAATTATCGGGATTTTCTCCGACAATGACACCGTCTGGGAAGGCATTTTTCTCGAAAACAGCCATTATCCCTATTCCGCCGTATGCATCACCGACGTGCATCTCTGTCGCATATTCCGCCGGGATATCGAGGAAGCGGTGAGTGATCCGTCGGTGGCGCTGAGCGTCATCAATATGCTGTCCAACAAGCTGCACGACGCGAACGAGCGCAACATGATCCTCTCAATGAACGATCCGATGGCCAAAATTGCCGGGTTTCTGATTTACCGCGACCAGCGCAGCGCCGATTCGGTTATTCAGCTTCGTCTGGATGATATCGCGGGCAGTATAGGACTGCGTGCCGAAACAGTCAGCCGCTACATTCAGAAGCTCGTCAAAGGCGGTTATATCCGCAAAGTGGGACAAAGCGGCATTGAGATCACCGACTTTGAAGCCCTCCACCAAATGCTGGAAATCAGTTGACTTTTTTTCCATTTTCACATTATAGCAATCCAAACAACCAAAAAGACAAGTTCGGCGTACTGGTGAGCACATGGCTGCGTTGTCGTCCTAGGTGGGCGCCAGCCCACCGTCGTCCTCCGCCTTGCCCTGCACTCACCATCATCGCCTCCTTTTGTCTCCCTGATTATTTGGATTGCTATAACAGCCCGATCCTTGGAACTGTTTCCACCGATCGGGCTGTTTTTTTACGCGTTATCTGTTTCCGCACTACGAATTCCGGGCGGCATTCACCATGTTTTCTGCAAAGATGGCATAACCACAGGTCGGGTCATTGACAAACACATGTGTGACCGCCCCCACAAATTTGCCATTCTGCACAATGGGACTGCCGCTCATGCCCTGCACAATGCCGCCCGTTTTTTCAAGCAGCCGCTTGTCCGTGACCTTGATAATCATGTTTTTGGCTGGTTCCCTGCCGTTGTAGTTGATCTTGTCGATCCGGATATCGTAAAACGTCGGCTGACCACCACTCTCCACTGTACACAGCACTTTGGCAGTACCCGGCCTGACCTCTTGCCGAAGCGCAACCTCATATGCTTTGCTCCGGGGCAGATCGGCCGTGTAATCGCCAAAGGTGCCGCAAATCGTGTTGGCACTGATTTCTCCCAGTGTCCGGCTGCCGAGAAATCCCCTGATCTCTCCCGCTGCGCCTCTTACCCCGCGCCGGATATCAGTAATTTCTGCCTCTACGATATCTCCGCCAAATAAGGGTACAATAGTCTGTGTATCACTATCACAGATACCGTGTCCCAAACCTCCAAACAGCCCGTTTTCGGGGTCAATAAAGGTCAGCGTACCGATGCCGGCTGCGCTGTCCCGCACCCACATGCCGGTTTTCAGACTTTCATCCGCATCGGAGCGTTTGGCCTGAAACGATACTTTCTTTTCTGCGCCCTCGCTCGTGACAAGCTTCAATTCCAGCGAACCGCCCGACTGTTTCACCGCCTCGGCAAAGGCTTTGTTGGTGCTTACCGCCTTGCCGTTGACCGATTGGATGACGTCGCCCGCTTTAATATCGGCTTCGCGTGCGGGATTCACTTTCACGCCGTCGGAAAGGAAATCCGACAGTCCCACCACCATCACGCCATCACTGTGCATCCTTACGCCGAATACCGTGCCGCCCAGCTTGACTTTCTTGGGAGAAGCCACGCTGACATTGACCGATTTGATGTTAAACAAACCAAAAAGCCGTGCCGCTGCCGTTTCTTCTCCGCAATATTCCACCGACGTCGGCCAAAAAGTGGAAAGCTGAGCCTTGCCGGATGTGCGCACTGTGAGATCGTCGGGCAACTGTCCGATGGTAATGCTGACAGACGATACGAAAAATCCCAACAACACAGAACAGATCATGGCTGCCGCCATGCGGTTCTTTCTCATATTATTTCACTCCTTTTAATTCGCTTTTTTCACAACCGTTTTAAACGAACGTCAAATGCGGTCGCAATACTATCATGCGCCGATTTTCTTTTTGCACACATGACAAATTATTAATATTAATACGGTTGACAGATCAAAATCACTCATTGTATAATAAGATGATAGGTTCAACCTATTGAATGAAGGAGGCTGCACATGCAAAATTTCTTTCGTGATTATTTGCCCTATCCATATGTCTATCTGCAATATTCTTCTGAGGACGCGGAAAAGGTCATACCTATTATCAAAGATCTCAAACATAAAAAATTCAATATCTATTTTGACAAAGAATTTCATATCGAAGATAAAGAACGCATCGTTGACGAGGAAACCATCTCCAGTTCCACCATGCTCCTGATTTTTTATTCCAAATCCGCGTCAAAATCCCGTCTGATCAAAGACACCGTCAAACTGACATCGCATATCCTCAATCTCAATAAAATGTGCGTCTGTCTGGATGACACAAAGTTCGGTCTTTCCTTTGGAGATATCAAAAAAAATTATAAAATCGTCCTGGCGTCACAAACAGACAATCTCACAGAAGAACTGGAACGGCAACTGGAGCTTTATCGACTGCCCAGCGACGTTTCCGAGGGAAGCGACGAACTGGTAGAGGATATAGAAGAGACGGAATACAACTATCCCGAGCCATTTGACGATGGCTCGGGTGAACCGGAAGCGTTTGAAGATGATTTTATTTTTGAAGAATATGACGCCAAGACGTCCGATCTTCTGGTGCTGGCCAAGAAACAGGATGACAAGCCGAATGAAAATTTCTCATTTCGTGAAGATACAATCCATACGTCGGAAACATCCCAGATTTCCGATATTCCCGACATTCCTCTGTTGGCAGCACAGCCGGAAGATATCCCCACCGTTATCCCTGTTGTTACTGACATTCCCTTGCCGACAAAACAGCCGGAAGGTGTCCCCACTGATATTCCTGTAACAGAGGAATCCACAGAGTCCGTCAACTCCAGGAATTTTTCGTTTTCGAAAACTTCTGCGTCCGCCACCTCCATCAAAAAACCGGAGGATGTGCCGGAAGAACAACCTGACACTGCCAATTCCGACAGCGGATATCTGCCGCAGGGGCAAACCGTCATCACTACTCTCCCACATGATGCTGCCCCAATAGAAGATTTCATTCCTCCCATTCCGACCTTACAGGAAACTTCCGAGAAACAATGCTTTTCCGGATCGGATTCATTCCCCGGTTTTCTGACAGCGCAGGTAACGGAAGAACCGACTGAGCCGCACGTCCGTGAGTCGTTTTCCGATCAATCGGAGGCTTCCGAAGAAGCCTCCCTTTTTCCGGAACGAATCACCCTGCGCCACGATTTGCGTCCTGCTTCCGATACAGCATCTCCTGAAGACGTCTTGCTGCGTTCCTCCGCCGAAACGAATACGGAGCAGCCCCATAAATGGGATACGCCATTCTCACTCGCACCACACACGGAATCCTTGGCTGACGATTCTCTTATTAACAAAAATGACAGCGTAGTTCAGACAGAAAACAAATCGGAAACAGTCGGTATTCCCTTACCGCCCCAACCCATGCAAGCGGTCGGATCACTTCCCGATGAACCATCCGATTCTCATGTCCCGGAATGGTCCGTACCCGATGCAAAGACAGACATCACTTCACTGACAGGCAGCACAGAACGCTCTCCCGTCGAGGAAACAAAAACAGATCGGGAAGAAATCTGGCAGCATATCAAAAAGAAAATGCGCATACGAGCCATGAAAAAAATGATATTCCGGCTTGCTTCACCGCTTAGGGCCAAAACAACAGCTCTTACTTCCGAAGATAACATGGAAACACATGACACCGAACAGGAATATATTACACAGGATGATACCATCGAATGCATTACCGTGGAATATCCCATGGATGAAGAAATACCGTCCGAGGCTACGCCCCATCATCCCCATCCCATTGAAATCCTGACCACATCGATAGATACGACAAAAGCGGAGATACAGGAGATTATTCACCAACCTGAAATTGTCAATGAAAGCCACGAATATGACGGATATATTCCTCTCCATATAGAGATTCCTCCTGCGCTTCCGCAAAATCCGGAACCTATTGAAATCATTACGGAACCCGTTCCTCAAACGGAGTCTGTTCCTCAACCGGAACTTGCTCACAAGCAAAAAATCATTCGCAGAGGGAAATTGATTCACGAAGCAAACCGCCTTTCCGAATCGAAGCCTGTTCCCCAACCGGAGCCTGCTCCCCAACCGGAACCCGTTCTTCAATCGAAGTCTGTTCCCCAACCGGAGTCTGTTCCCCAACCCCAACCTGTTTCTCAACCGGAGCCTGTTTCTCAACCGGAGCCTGTTCCTCAACCGGAGCCTGTTCCTCAACCGGAGCCTGTTCCTCAATCGAAGCCTGTTCCCCAACCCCAACCTGTTTCTCAACCGGAGCCTGTTTCCGAACAGGAACCTGTTTCTCAACCGGAACCGGATGAGGACAAATTCGATGAATCCAATCTGAATTCCTATGAATTCTTTACACAGAATATCCTGTCGGATATAGACAAGGACAGTTCCTGGGACGGTGAAAGTTTTTTTGCCGAAGAAGAGATCGTTGCGCCAGACGAAAAAGAAAGCATCGAGCCGTTTTTCCCCTTCTCCGACAGAACCCCTCCCGATGATGATCGGCTATACAACGAGACAGCGGCATTTTCTTTCCATGAAACTGTCCCCTCTCCGACACAGCCTCCTCTGTCCACTCCCGACATAGACAGAAAACCACAAACGCCGCAGGACGAAATCATCGGACAACCCAAGGCTTCCTCGGCTGACGAAACAACCGATATTAAGATTCAGATATTAGTCAAAGCCGCCGAACAAGGCAATGCGGACGCGCAATACAAACTCGGCGCCAGTTACGAACACGGCGACCGCGTAGAACAAAACTATGTCAAAGCGGCACACTGGTACATTCTCTCCTCCAACCGCGGTAATCCCAACGCGCAATACAATCTTGCTGTCATGTACGAAAAAGGGCTCGGCGTCAGCCGCAACCTGTACGAAGCGGCTGATCTTTACGGCAAGGCCGCCCAGCAAGGACATTCCAACGCACAGACACAATACGGCATCTGCCTAAAAAAAGGCATCGGGGTGGAACAGAACGTCTCGGAAGCTGTCAAATGGTTTGTCAAGGCATCCGAAAAGGGAAATGCCGCCGCCATCTACCATCTGGGCATTTGCTTTGAATGCGGTCAGGGGGTAGAACGCGACTTCTCCCATGCGCTTCAGCTTTATCTCGCGGCTGCCAATCAGGACTATGCCGAAGCCCAGAACGCGCTTGCCAACTGCTACATGAGCGGCAACGGGGTGCCTGCCAACTACACGGAGGCCGTACGCTGGTACAGCAAAGCGGCGAGAAACGGCAATGTTCCTGCGCAGTTCAATATCGGCTTCTGCTGCGAAAACGGACTGGGAATCGAAAAAAACACCGATATGGCCTACCGTTTCTACCGCATTGCCGCTGATAACGGCAGCGAAAGCGCCGTTAAGCGTCTAACGGAACTGGGATTTCTCAAATCAGAGAACGATTGAAATCCCGACAATAATTTTCTATTTTGATAAAGAAATATATTGATTATTTCTGGTTTTTGTATTATAATCAAAGTGGTATATGGTTTTTACTGACATATACCCATTTTTCAGAATTGTGAGGTAAAATGTATGCAGTACCAAATCACAGGAACTCCTTTGCCGGTCGTCACCTGTACATTACAGGAAAACGAAAGAATGATCACCGAGAGCGGCGCTATGAGCTGGATGAGCCCCAATATGCGCATGGAAACCACCAGCAACGGTGGTATCGGTAAAGCGCTGGGCAGAATGTTTTCGGGTGAAAACATGTTCCAGAACATCTACACGGCCATCGGTGGGCAGGGCATGATTGCCTTTGCGTCCAGTTTCCCTGGTACCATTCTGGCCTTTGACATCACGCCCGCCAACACCATCATCGTACAAAAAAGAGGCTTCCTCGCGGCCGAAGCAGGGGTAGAGCTTTCGATTCATTTTAACCAAAGAATCGGCTCAGGCTTTTTCGGCGGCGAAGGCTTCATCATGCAGAAGCTCAGCGGTCAAGGCAAAGCCTTTGTGGAAATCGACGGCTCCGTGGTGGAATACGATCTGGCTCCCAGTCAGCAAATCGTAGTGGACACCGGTATTCTTGCGGCCATGTCCGAAACCTGCACCATGAATATTCAGCAGATCAAGGGCGTCAAAAATGTTCTTCTGGGCGGTGAAGGATTGTTCAACACAGTCATCACCGGCCCCGGCAAGGTTTATCTCCAGTCTATGCCCATCTACTCGTTGGCCAAGTCCATTATTCCTTATATTCCCAGAAGCAACTAATTCCACACAGACACTTTCATACTACATTAACCGTCAACGACACGGATACCCTCTGGTCATTCCGTGCCGTTGATTTGTCGGCATACATATTTATACTGCTTATCCATCAGAAAGAGACACACTCTCACAAAAGCCTGTCTTTTTCAACCCAAAAAACGAATCTGAAAACCGTTATAATTTTAAAAAAACTGTTGCATCTTTCTGAATAGTGCATTATAATATCATCAAAAATTCGAGAGTTAATTATCTCTCGCTCAAAATTTCTTTAACGCCCTTAAATTGGCACTTTATACATTCGAGAGATAATTTTGCGGGAAGTTCACAATCATAGTAAAATGAAAATTAGTTAGCAGGATGGGGTCAATCACACATGAAATATATCATCACCAACGCTTCCTCTCCCGTTGTTGTCTGCACGCTGGAGGAAAATGAAAAACTCGTAACGGAAAGCGGTATTTCCGCATTTAGCAGCTCTAGTATCCGGGTTTTCACCTCGAGTGACGTACGCTTCAGCAGAAACTTCATCAAAAAAACCGCCGCTAAAAAATGCTTTGGCCATCTGGATATCTTCTTTGCCCGAATCATCAAAATTCTGGGGAGACTTCTTTCCGGCGGCGCGCTTTTCCACAACACATATGTCTCTCAAAAAGGAGAAGGCACGGTCTCCTTTTCTTCCAATTATATCGGCGGCACCGTCCTTCCTCTTTCCGTCAGCAATGATAACGGCTATATTGTCAGCAAAGGCGGATTCTTGGCAGCGGAAAAAGGGGTCCGGCTCTCCAATTACGTATCCGGTCTGAAAAACGGTCTTCTGGGTGAAGGACTCTTTCTGCAAAAGATTTCCGGCAACGGCGTTGCCTTCATTGAAGCAGAAGGAACCGTGGAAAAATATACGCTCAAGAAAAAGGAACACCTGATTGCAGACGTGGGTCTTTTGCTGGCGATGAGCGACTCCTGCACACTTCGTACCAAGCACCGCAACACACTCAAAAGTGCTTTGTTAGGCGGGAAGAGTCTGTTCAGCACGGATATCATAGGACCGGGAACGGTTTATTTAAATGTATGATAATGAAAACAAAAAAAACGATGACATACGTCATAAAACGCATGTCATCGTTTTTTTGTTGTCTGTATGTAATACTTATTTCATATTGGGATAGTATGTAAGAGGATCAATCCGTTTTGACCCTTTTCGCATCTCCAGATGCAGATGATTGCCTGTAGAATGCCCGGTACTGCCTACCATTCCGATCACATCGCCCGCTTTTACTTTGGTTCCGACGGAAAGGAAGCTGGCTTCCCGCAAATGCGCATAATATGTGCGTATGCCGTTATTCTGGTCAATCGCCACATAATATCCGAAGGCATTTGGTTCATATCCCTTTCTGACCACCATACCTGCGGCAACCGCAAGAATCTGAGAACCGCCGGGAGCCGCAATATCCAGTCCGTTGTGTTTTCTTCCGTCCCGCACATCCTCTACCGCGCCGAATCGGGAACTGATTCTGGTAGCGGACGGCGTGGGCCATACATAAGAACCGCCGCCGTCAACGGCGTATTGGGTAAAGGGTCTGGCGTAATCGGCATTCAGATAGACCTTTTTCCCGTTGGAATACCGGATGCAGTACCAGCCTTTATTCAGCGATGAATAAGAATAAACCTCATTATGTCTGACAGTGCCCACCAGGGCGACAGCATTTACTTTTGGGAATTAAAGAGGATTTTCACAAAGAGATCGGGCTCAAGAGCGGCTTTAAACATAAGCTTTTTCTTGCTGATGCG
>CADCNI010000028.1 GCA_902802795.1 uncultured Ruminococcus sp. | reverse complement strand
GGGAGTGTGTGTGATGAATCCGGTATTTTCACAGGATTTAGACACGATCATAGACAGCGGCATCCGCTGGGAAAAACTGCGCGGCAAAAGCGTGCTGGTGACAGGCGCGTCGGGCATGATCGGCACCTATGCCGTGGGCACGCTGCTGCGGCTCAACGACGCGAAGGATTTCGGCATCAAGGTCATCGCCGTGGTGCGCAATGAAAAGAAGCTGCCGGAGGAGTTCAGGCGGCGCGAGGATTTTACCGTGGTGCTTCACGACGTGACGCGTCCCTTTTCCATTGAAGCGCCTGTGGATTATATCATTCACGCGGCGAGTCCGGCGAGTCCTCTCATCATGAAAGATCAGCCGGTGGAAACAGTCGCCGCCAATACGCTGGGAACTTTCTACACGCTGATGCTGGCCAAGGAGAAGGGCGCACAGGGCTATCTTTATATTTCCTCCCGCGAAATCTACGGACAGCCCGCCCCCGATCAGGAATTCTTTTATGAGGATACCTACGGCTTTGTCGATCCGCTCAATCCCCGTTCCTGCTATCCCGAGGGAAAAAAGGCGGCGGAGACGATGTGCGTTTCTTTCCGGGCGGAATATGGCGTGAATGCGAAGATTGCCCGTCTGGCGCATACCTACGGTCCGTTCATGTCGATTTACGACGGCAGGGTGCAGGCGGATTTCCTGCGCAATGTGCTGAATAAGGAAAACATCGTCCTCAAGAGCGAAGGCACGGCGGTGCGCACCTATACCTATATCAGCGACGCGATGGACGGACTCTTCCGCACGCTGCTCAACGCGGAGGATGTAGTGTGCAACGTCGGGGACGAAAACGGCAAGGTTTCCATCCGGGAACTTGCGGAGCTGCTGGTGAAGATTCATCCGGAGGACAAGCTGGAACTGGTCTTTGACATCCCCGAAGGCGGCACCAAGGGAACCGCTCCCTTTACGGCCGGCATTTTAAACAGCGGACGGCTTCGCGCACTGGGCTGGAAGCCGCGTTATACCGTGGAGCAGGGCTTTGCGAGAACCCTGCACTTTTTGGAAATCGAGAAAAGCGAAGGGAGAATTTAAACGCCATGAGCCAGAATATTGCGATTATTTTTGCGGGAGGCAGCGGAGCGCGTATGGGTTCCGGACTGCCCAAGCAGTTCTTAGAGGTGACGGGAAAGCCCATCATCATTCATACGCTGGATATTTTTGAGGAACACGAAGCCATTGACAAGATTTACATTGCCTGCAAGGAGGAATACATCCCCCGTCTGAAACGGCTGATTGACAAGTTTCGCATCACTAAAGTGGCAGGTATTGTTCCGGGCGGCACCAGCGGGCAGGATTCCATTTTTCAGGCGGTTCGTCTGGCCTATCAGGAAAACAGCGCTGACGACATCGTGCTGATTCATGACGGTGTGCGTCCGCATGTTGCCAATGAGGTTATCAACGCGGATATTGCCTGCGTCAAGGAACACGGTTCCGCCATTACCTGCACGCCGCTCTTTGAAACTCCCGTCGTCAGCACCGACGGCGTGACCATTGAGGATGTGCCGCCGCGCGAGCATTTCTTCACTGCGCAGGCCCCCCAGTGCTTTTATCTGGGCGATGTGTTTGAAGCGCATCAGAGGGTGCGGGAGGTCAACCCGTCTTATCAGGGCATTGTGGACACCTGCTCACTGATGAAAAGCCTTGGTCGCGAAGTCGTCATGGTGAAGGGAAACCGCGGCAATATCAAGGTTACAACCCCGGAGGATCTGTATCTGTTTCACGGACTGGTGCAGTATCATGAGGTGGAGCAGATTTTCGGCTTTGGTGATAAAGAGGTGGCCGCCAGTCTTAAAAAGTAATTATGTTTGTGATGAATTAACAGTAAGGTGTGTTTGTGTTGATGTGTGATTGTGAGATTAAAATCATTGGAATCAATTGGCATAATATCTATCTTCATATACAATTGCAGGGAAATGACCTGGAAAAGCGTCAGTTTGCCGTTGCGAGTGATCTTGACCGATATGTTTATCCCGTGGACGCGTTCGACCCTGCAACCAATGAACTTGTGCTGAACATTACCAATCTGGGGCATCAGAAGATGCTGGAGAACGGCGTGTGGTACATCAAGTACAAAAACGACGAGTATCCCGCGCAATGGGATGAATATGAAAAGGAATGCGACGCGGCTTTGGATGCGGGAGAGGAAGAACCTGCCCCGCCGCAGGAATGGCTGTATATTCCTATTACTTTTGAGGTGGGCTATTCCCTTAAAGAGATGGATAAAGTGTACCGTTATTCCGGCACCAATTATGCCTATCTTTTCACCTTTGCGGCGGTGAGCAAAAAGGAAGAACTGGTCTGCGCCTTTACCTGTACTTATATGGTTAAGACCAACCATCCCCGCAAGAGGTATTTTCACATAGAGTCGCCTCATTTCTGGGCAAGACAAAAGAAGCGCCTGATCTGGTTTTTGGAGGTCATCATCAACGCCATTTATCAGATTGTGTCCCATCTGACACCAAAAGACGGTACCCGCGTGTTGCTCATGTCGGAGACGAGAGCGCCTATTACGGGCAACCTCAAAGCGCTCGATGACCGTATCAAGGCGCGCGGACTGGATCAGAAGACGCTCAAAATGTCTTACTGGTTCAAAAAGACGCTCGCTGTCAACCGCTTCAAAATTCTGCTGATCTGGCTGCGGCTGGCGTTCATTACAGCACGGCAGGATTACATCTTTGTGGACGATTACTGCCCTTTCTTCAACAACGTCAAGGTCAATCCCAAGACCAAGCTCATCCAGGTGTGGCACGCGGGCGTGGGCTTTAAGTCGGTGGGTTATGCGCGCTTCGGCACCAAGGGAACGCCCAAGCCTTTCCACTGCTGTCACCGACAGTACGATTACGCAATTGTGGGCGGTGAATCGTTGCGCGATGTGTATGCCGAGGTGTTCGGCATCGACCGGGAAAACTGCCTGCCCTACGGCCTCATGCGGCTGGACAATTATCTGGCTCCCGAACGTGTAGAGGCTTTCCGCTCGAAATTTTATGAGGAACATCCCGATTTCATCGGCAAGAAGATCATTCTCTTTGCGCCTACCTTCCGCGGGGCAAGCCAGAGAACGTCCTACTATCCCTACGATATCATCGAATGGCAGGGCATTTATGAGATGTGCGGGGACGAATACCTCTTCCTCATCAAGCAGCACCCCTTTATCAAGGCGCCTGTGCCGATTGACCCGGCCTTTTCCGACAGAATCATTGATTTTTCCGATTTTCCCGACATCAACGAGTTGTTTTACGTGACGGATATCCTTATTACGGACTATTCGTCCAATATTTACGAATTTTCGCTGCATCGCAAGCCCATCATCTTCTTTGTGTTTGACAAGGAGGAATACGAGCTGACACGCGGCGTTCACAGAACCATCGACGAGTTTGCCCCCGGCAAGATCTGCAAGACCTTTGACGAGGTGGCAATGGCGATTTTGCAGAATGATTTTGACATCGAGAAAACCTATCAGTTTGTGAGGGATAATTTTGATTCTTCCGAGGGGCTGTCGAGCGACAAGGTGATCGACAATATCATTCTCAAGGGGAAAAAGAGATAATCAAACAGGAGGAAATATCATTTGGTTGCAATCATAGACTACGGCGCAGGCAATCTACTCAGCGTGCAAAAGGCGCTGGATTACATTGGCTGCCCCAATCAGGTAACTTCTGACCCGACGAAAATTCTGTCGGCTGACGGCGCGATTCTGCCGGGGGTCGGTTCTTTCGGAGACGCGATGGCACATCTGCGCAGTGGCCCTCTGGAAGCAGTGCGGTCCTTTGCCCGCAGCGGCAAGCCGTTTCTCGGCATCTGTCTGGGGCTTCAGATTTTGTTTGACAGCAGCGAGGAGTCTCCCGGCGTGGAGGGGCTGTCGCTGATGCAAGGACGGGTCAGGCGTTTCCCGTCAGACATGGGTTTGAAAATTCCCCATATCGGCTGGAATTCGATTGCCTGCAACAAGGAGTGTCCGCTGTTTGAGGGATTGCCGGCGAATCCTTATGTGTATTTTGTCCACAGCTATTACCTGACTGCCGACGACGAAAATGAGGTGGCGGCGGTCGCGGAATACGGTGTGCCGTTTCACGCGGCGGCGTGGCAGGGTAATGTCTTTGCCACACAGTTCCATCCGGAAAAAAGCGGCGCGGTCGGACTGCAAATGCTGCGCAATTTTGTGAAATTTACCGAGCAGGAAGGGGAACAATAAATATGTTTGCCAAGAGAATTATCCCCTGTCTGGATGTGAAAGACGGGCGTGTGGTCAAGGGCGTGAGCTTCGTCGATCTGCGTGACGCGGGCGATCCGGTGGAATGCGCGGCGGCGTATGACCGGCAGGGCGCGGACGAGCTGGTGTTTCTGGATATTACCGCTTCTTCCGACGACCGGAGCATCGTGATTGACATGGTGCGGCGTGTGGCGGAGACGGTGTTCATTCCCTTTACCGTGGGCGGCGGTATCCGCAAGGTGGAGGATTTCACCGCGCTGCTGCGAGCGGGAGCTGACAAGGTGTCGGTCAATTCGGCGGCGATCCTGCGTCCTGAGCTGATTTCCGAAGCGGCGTACAAATTCGGCAGCCAGTGCGTAGTGGTTGCCATTGACGCCAAGCGCAGAACCGACGGCAGCGGCTGGACGATTTACAAAAACGGCGGCCGCGTGGATATGGGTATCGACGCGGTGGAATGGGCGATGGAAGCCGAAAAGCGGGGCGCGGGCGAAATATTGCTTACCAGCATGGACTGCGACGGACAGAAAAACGGTTACGACATCGAACTGACCCGCGCGGTCAGCGAGAGTGTCGGCATTCCCGTTATTGCTTCAGGCGGTGCGGGGGAGAAGCGCCATTTTCTCGACGCGCTGACCGAGGGCAAGGCGGACGCGGCGCTGGCGGCGTCGCTCTTCCACTTCAAAGAGCTGTCCATACCCGATCTCAAAGACTATCTTGCTGAAAACGGCGTTTCGGTGAGGCAATAAAGAAACAAAAAACGCGGCGGAATGTTGTGAAAGGTTTCACCGCAGTTCGCCTTTTCGTTTACGGCGTTTCTAATTTATAGCATTCTCCTTGTTATACACTGCATTAGCCGATTGTAAAAGTTGAAAAGCAGCGGAAATACGGGGATTTTTGATTATAATTGAAGCTGCATTTATTCCGCTAAATTTTCATTTCCTTTTACAATCACCTAATACACTACATAATATGGCATGCAGATTTTTACGCATCGTGTCCGTATCCTGCCGAAAGTGAAAAAGAAATAATAAAAAAACCGTTAAAAATTGTTGAGGCTATTTATTTTGTCAAAAATGTGTGTTATGATATAAATGCTAAGGATTTGTATAAGCTATTTGATGATAGCGACAGAAGAAAGGTGAGTTATTGATGAAGAAAAGAAAAACGCAAGCTATAAAGTACGAATCCCTTCCGGTGATTCTGACATTTGTTATGCTGTTTGTGTTTTTTGGAGTGGCGCTTGCCAGCATGACCGAAAAAAACAAGCAGGATTATACCATGGACAAGGTTTCGGCGTTTGATCTGGCGTCAGAGGGGGAATATTCCTTTGTAGAAGTAGACGAGGGCAACGGAAAGCGGTATTATGTGATAACTAAAAACGCTGCGCAGACCACTTCCGCGCTGGCCATGCCCGACGGTTCTCTTCTCTCCAAAGAGCAGGTAACGCTGCCTGCGGCGGCCACCACCGCAACCACGACCGATAAAGCCACCGCAACCACGGCTGGTAAAACCACTGTCACGACCGATAAAGCTACCGCAACCACGACGGGTAAAACTACCGTCACGACTGAGAAAACCACTGCTTCCACTTCTGTGCCTGATGACGGGAACAGCAAGCGGCGCATTGCCTATCTGACCTTTGATGACGGCCCGTCGGAAAATACCCGCAAAATTCTCGATATTCTGGACAAATATAATGTCAAAGCTACCTTCTTTGTGATTTACCACAAGGGCATGGAAAGCGAATACAAAGAAATTGTCAACCGGGGACATGCTATTGCGCTGCACAGCTATACCCATAGCTACCGGAAAATTTACAAGAGCGAGGATGCGTTTTTTGACGATTTGCAGCAGATTCACGATTATGTGCAGTCGGTGACGGGAGTGGATTCCCGTATCATGCGGTTCCCCGGCGGTTCCAGCAATACCATCAGCAACAAATACTGTAAGGATATTATGAAGAAACTCAAGCCGGATGTATTGGAAAGAGGTTATATCTATCACGACTGGAATGTGGACAGCACTGACGCGGCCGGCAACAACCGTGATGTGGAGGTGCTGCTGAAAAACGTCAAGAAAAATCTGACCTCTTACCGTCAGGTGGATGTCCTCATGCACGATACCGGCAGGATGAAGCAGACCACCGTGGAAGCGCTGCCAAGCATTATTGAGTATATCCGTTCGCAGGGCTACGAGATGGAGGCCATTACCGAAGACTCCAAGCCCATCCGGCATAGCTGGTAAATGAGAATTTAGAGCGCTCGCAAGCTTGCTAAGATAATAGATAATAAGGAATAGATAATAGAAAAGGAGCGCTGTGCGCTAAATATATAATTTTTTAAGGCGCTAAGCGCCTTCCTTCTATCTATTCATTATTATTTCTTATCTATTATCTTAGCGAACGAATGTGAGCGCAAATAACAGATTTATCAAAAAAAGGAGGCAGCTTGCTTTGGCAGAGAAAAAGCAGGAGACGGGCGTTTATCTGTATGTTCCAATGGTGCTGACGGTGGCGTTTCTGATCGGCTGCTTCTCCGTGTCGCTGGCGGCGGTGCGGCGAAATGTCAGCGGGCTGACGGCTGACGTTTCGGTTTCACAGAGCGACCGTGCAGACGGGCGCGGCACCGTGCGGCGGTCGGCGCTCAAAGAAAGCGAAGGGCTTCGCTACAGAATGGTCAGCGCCGCCGATGTGTATGAGGTGCGCCCCAGACAAGCTGTTTCGTCGGATAAAAGCAGCGATTCTTCGACGGAAAAGGCTGCCGCCGCGGCGACAAACACTACTTCTGCAACGGAAAAAGATACTCCCACAACGGAAGAACAAACTACCACGACGGTAGCGGAAACGACTGTAACACAACCCGAGACAACCGCGACGGAACCGGAAACGGTTTCCACCCAGCCTGCCGAACCCGAAAAAGAGGTGCTGGTGCTTCCCAACGACCACTATATCAACTTCATCCCGCCCAAAGAGGATCATGTCGCCTATCTGACCTTTGACGACGGTCCCTCGGAATACACCGAGGAAATTCTGGATATATTGGATTATTACGATGTCAAGGCCACCTTCTTCGTCATCTATCACAAGGATATGGCGGACAAGTACAAGGCGATCGTAGACCGGGGACACACGATTGCGCTGCATACCTATTCCCACAATTACAAAAAGGTCTACAGCAGCGAGAAAGCGTTTTTCAACGAGTTGACCCGCATCAGCAATCATATTTACGGCGTGACAGGCGTTCGCACCAAAATCATCCGGTTCCCCGGCGGTTCCAGCAACACGGTGGGCGACCGTTACTGTAAGAATATCATGCAAACGCTGAAAAAAAGCGTTCCCGCAAAAGGCTATATCTATCACGACTGGAATGTGGACAGCGGCGACGCGACCGCTGACAATCTCGCGCCGGAAAAGCTGCTGGGCAATGTGCAGGCTCGGCTGACCAAATACGATACCGTCAATATTCTGATGCATGACGCAGGAACGGCCACACGCACTACGGTGGATACGCTCCCCGCCATTATCGAGTACATTTATTCGCAGGGCTACACGATGGAGAAGCTCACGCCCGACAGCTATGCGGTGCATCACGACTGGTAATCACTGACCGAAAAAACATTCCCGGATGCAGAGGAAGTCTCTGACATCCGGGAATCAGTATGTGTGCGCGTATGGAATCATATGGAAAAAAGTCAGTAAGAAATGATCTCGTAGCCGTCTTCCGTTACGGCTACCTGAATTTCCCACTGGGCGGAGGGCTTGCCGTCGGCGGTGTAGATCGTCCAGCCGTCGTCCTCGTCCTCATAGATTTCGTAAGAACCCATGTTGATCATCGGCTCGATGGTAAAGACCAGACCGGGCACCATCAGCATTTCGGTGCCGGGCAGTGAGACATAGCTAACCCACGGGTCTTCGTGAAATTCCAGACCGATGCCGTGTCCTCCGATATCCCGCACAACGCTGTAGCCGTTTTCGATGGCGAATTGGTTGATGGCGTTGCCCATATCCCCCAAAAAGCCCCATGGCTTGACCTGCTCCAGACCGACGGCAAGGCTTTGCCTGGTGACCTCCACGAGACGCTTCTTTTCGGGGGAAACCTCACCGATGCAGAACATACGGGAAGAATCGGAAAAGTAACCGTTCAAGATCGTGGAGCAGTCCACATTGATGATGTCGCCCTCTTTCAGCACGCGGTCGGGAGAGGGAATGCCATGGCACACCACGTTGTCGATGGAAGTGCAGACGCTTTTGGGGTAGCCCTCATAATGGAGCGGAGCCGGAATGCCGCCGCGCCGCACCGTCTGTTCGTACACCCACTGGTCGATTTCTTCGGTGGTTACGCCTGCCCGGATATGCTCCGCGACGTAATCGAGCACCGCGATATTGATATTGGCGCTTTCCTTGATTTTTTCGATCTGCGCGGGAGTTTTGAGTAATTCGTGAGGCGGCACCTCTGCGCCCGCCGCCGCGAAATCGTGAATCTTACGGTCGAAGTCGATGTGGCATTTTTTGTATTTTTTGCCGCTGCCGCACCAGCAGGGATCGTTTCTGCCGATTTTCAACATGGAATCTCTCCTTTTCTTATTTCGAAATCCGTTAAACAAATAACGATATCATTGTAGCATATGGATTCGTTTTTTTAAAGAAATATTTTCATATCATTCGTTACACTTTTGTAACACTTGCCATTTCCGGATGGTTTATAATGTTTCTGTAAAAAAAGTGAGGGCCTGTATAGTATTGAAGGAGTGAAATTAAAGGTTTGATAGAATTTCGCAATGTATATAAGACCTATGACAATGGAACCAAGGCTCTGCGCGATCTCAGTCTGAGAGTCAACGAGGGCGAATTTGTGTTTATCGTCGGTTCTTCCGGCGCGGGCAAATCCACGCTGCTTAAGATTCTTATGCGTGAAGAAACGCCCAACAGCGGCGAAGTGATTGTCAACAATACCCGCCTTTCCACTCTGAGACACAGAGATATTCCATATTACAGACGCACCTTGGGCATGGTGTTTCAGGATTTCCGCCTGATTCCCAATATGACGGTGTTTGACAATGTGGCGTTTGCCATGCGCGTGACTGGTGCAAGCACCAAGGCCATCCGCAAAAAGGTGCCGTATGTGCTGGCGCATGTGGGACTGGCTGAAAAATCCAAGTGCTTCCCCAACGAGCTTTCGGGCGGCGAGCAGCAGCGTGTCGGACTGGCACGCGCCCTCATCAATAATCCGGCGCTGATCATCGCGGACGAGCCGACAGGCAACGTGGACCCGCGCATGAGCTTTGAAATCGTGGATATGCTCAATCAGATCAACCGCAACAACGGCACGACGATTTTGATGGTGACTCACGAGCATGCGCTGGTCAGAAAGTTCCGCCGCCGTATCATCGAGATACAAAACGGCGAGTTGGTGGCGGACAGCGGCCCGGAGGTCGATTACTATGTTTAATAATTTCAAATACCTGGTTCGCGAGGGTCTGCGCAACGCCTGGGCGAACCGCCTGATGACGCTCGCTTCGGTGGGCGTATTGGTTTGCTGTCTGGTGCTGATGGGCAGCGCCGTGCTGGTGTCGGTGAACATCTCGCACGCGATGAAGTGGCTGCAAGACCAGAATGTGGTTATGGTGTTTCTCAACAGTACGGTCAGCGGCAGCGACGCCTCCTATACGGTGAGCGACGTGCGCAACCAGATCCTCAGCGTGGACAACGTGGATGAGAACAATATCGAATTTATTTCCAAGGAAGAAGGCTTCAAGTCGCTGCTTGATCGGTTTGATGAGAAACTGCAAATCATAGATTCTCTCGGAGATACCGCCAACATCCTGCCCGACGCTTTCCGCGTCGGCTTCAAGGATCCCACGCGGTATGAGACCACGGTGCAGCAGCTTAAAAATCTTGATGTGGTCTACACCGTCAGAGACAACCGCAAATATGCCGAAAAGCTGATGGGCATCAACAAGACCGTCACGGTGGTGGGGGTGTGGATTGTGGGACTGCTGCTGGTAGTTTCACTCTTCATCATTACCAACACCATCAAACTGACAATGATGGTGCGCAAGCTGGAAATTTCGATCATGAAGTCGGTGGGCGCCACCGATTGGTTTATACGAATGCCGTTCCTCGTGGAAGGCATTGTGATAGGACTCACGGCGGGCATTCTTTCGTTTGCCTTGGTGTCCTACATCTACTCGGCGGCGACGTCCGCGATTTCATCTATTATGTCCGCGGGAGCGCTTCCCTACATGTCGATGATCTGGTGGCTGCTGCTGGCCTTTTTGGGCAGCGGCGTGCTTTCGGGTGCGCTGGGAAGTTTGTTCTCTATCCGGAAATATCTGAAAGATGATGGAGGTGTCAGCGGTGAATGATGTAACCGTAACAGAAAAACATGTCAGACTTTCGGCCGCAAAGGTCATTATCAGCATCATTGTGGTGCTGTCGGTCTTTGCCCTGGCGGTCGAAATGATGCCCTCCGACAGTGAGGTCGGCGTGACCGCATCGGCCGCCACTGCGTCAGAGCTGAAAAACAAGCAGGCACAGTTGGAAAGCCAGCAGAAAAATATTTCCAGCAAACTGTCCGCCCTCAAAAAGAGCAAGGCGGCCGCGCAGGAGCAGCTCGACCTTGTCAATGAGCTGGTGGAAAATCTCCAGACCCAGATCACCACGGTGAACAACCAGATCAATGCCGCCAACGCGGAGATCAAAGAGATCGAAGGCGAGATTGCCGCCAAGGATCAGGAAATCGAGGAGAGCAAGGATAAGTTTAAAGAGCGCATGAAAGCGATCTATATCTCCGGCGACATGACGGGAGGTCTGGAACTGCTGCTGTGTTCGGGCAGTTTGCAGGAGTTCATTTCCAACAGTGTGTATCTGGAAGCTATGGCGAAGTACGATCAGGGACTCATTGACGAACTGACCAGCGACAAGGAAGGCTATCAGGATAAGAAAGCGCAGGTCGAGGAACACAAAAAGCAGATCGACGCACAAAAGACCGAACTGGCCGCGAAAAAGACGGAACTGGATGCGCAGCAGAAGGAAGCGGAAGCCTTGATGAAGCAGATCAAGGCGGACGAGGAATCCTACAAGAAAAAGCAGGCGGAGATCGACCTGCAAATGGCGCAGGCGAGAGCGGCGCTAGATGCATTGGTGAGCAAAAACACCTCTAATTCACAGAATACCGCTTATATAGGCGGTTCGTTTGCTTGGCCCACGCCGGGGTACAAGAGAATCACTTCCCCCTTTGGCTATCGCACTTATACCCTCAACGGCAAAAAGGTCAGCAGCTACCACAAGGGCATTGATATCGGTGCGCCCAGCGGCGCGAAGATCATCGCCTCCAACGGCGGCACGGTTGTCACCAGCGCCTATAACGCAGGCGGTTACGGCAACTATGTCATCATCGACCACGGCGGCGGAAAGATGACGGTTTACGGTCATATGAGTAAGCGCGGCGTAAGTGTGGGGCAGACCGTTACCAAGGCGCAGCAGATCGGCCTGGTTGGTTCCACGGGACGTTCCACCGGTCCTCATCTTCATTTTGAGATCCGCATCAACGGTACGGCTGTCAATCCTGTCAACTACTTATAATTCATTCTTTTCCTTATCTTTATCATCTGTCCGACCAAGTCATGGTACACGGTCGGACAGATTTTTTTCGATTTTTTAATTTTTTTTCAAATAAAAGGTTTATATTCAGTGCGGAATATGTTATGATATGGTTGTATAGCTCGTATAACCTGTATCGCCTGTCTGTGTGATCATGCTTACGATAAAAAGAGGTGTTTTTCAGATGAACAGGAAAATCTCTCTCGGTGCGGCGATATCCATAGCCGCCATAGTGGCCGCCTTTGCGGTGGTCATCACCTATACCGCCGCCATCCGAATTTTTGATAGCCGTATGAGTTCAGTGACGGAGCGTCAGAATATGTACCAGGTGTTGTCGGAAATCGACATTACCGTGCGTCAGAATTTTGACGGCGACATTTCGGAGAATTATCTGCAAAGGCAGCTTTCACAGGGCTACATCCTTGGACTGGACGACCCCTACAGCGCATATCTGACGGCAGACGAATACCAGCTTGCGGTCAACGAATCGCTCGGATACACGTTCGGCTTTGGCATGGAGATTGCCCGTGCAACCGACGGCAGCATCCTGATCAACGTGGTGTATGAAGGTTCTCCTGCGGGTAAGGCAGGACTGCAACGCGGCGACAGAATCGTCAAGGTAGGGGACAAGGATGTGTTGTCGGTGGGCTATGACAAGGCCATTGCCCTGATTGCGGAATCCACCCCCAAGGTTTCGCTGGTAGTCAGCAGAAACGGCGAAAAGGCGGGGTATGAACTGACCCGCTCCAAATTTGAAACCAAATCGGTGGCTCATCGCGTGACGGGCGAAAACGTCGGCGTTATCACGGTCTACGAATTCAATGCCAAGACTCCCGCGCAGTTTAACGCGGCACTCAATGACCTGCGCAATCAGGGCGTCAAGGGACTGGTCATTGACCTGCGCGACAACGGCGGTACCCATTACCAATACGCCTGCGAGATTCTCGACACGCTTCTTCCGTCGGGCAAATTGATGGAAGTGACCGACCGTGAGGGAAACGTCACACACAAGTACAATTCGGATGCGAAGTATATTGACATGCCGATGGAGGTGCTTGTCAACGAGGGAACAGAGGGAGCCTCTGAACTGTTTGCCGCAGTGATGATGAGCTACGGCAAGGCGGAGACGGTCGGGTACAAAACGGCGGGACACGACACGGTGCAGGAACTGTTTCAGCTGAGCAATGGCAGTGCCGTTCGCCTGACAACGGGCAGATGGTCGGGCGCGCTGGACAATATTCTTACCGACGGCAGAATCGAGCCGCAGTTTGAAGTCAGGCTGACGACCTACCAAAGCACCAACCGTTATCTGCTCGCGGATAAGGATGACCCGCAGCTTCAAACGGCGCTCGACCGTATCGGGCCGATGATCGCCGCCCGTGAGGAAGCGGCGCAGACGGACGAAGAATCCGTTTCACCCACAGAAACCGTAAAAGAGTGAAGTGTGGAGAGTGAAAAAAATATATGAAGAGGAAAATTATGTCGCTGGTGCTGGCGGCGGTTATGCTGCTGTCGCTGCTGTCGCTGAACGGTTGCGGGAATGAGGAGAAAGACAACACCGCCAATTATCCTGTCGAGGTGAGCAACGTCAAATTTGTATCGGCCCCGTCGGGGGTGGTGTGCTATTCCAGTACCTTTATCGGCATTATTTACGCGATGGGCTACCAGAAGCAGCTCATCGGACGCACGGCGAACTGCGATTATTCCGAAGCGGAAGAAATCAGGGCGTTCGGTACGGCGGACAATCCCTCTATCGACTTGATTAAGGGTAATCCGGTGGATGTGGTGCTGACCGACGAAACCATGCCGCAGTCCTCTCTGGAAAAAATCGAAGCGGAGGGGGTGCCTGTGGTGGTCATTCCAAAGGCGACGGGACGCGTCTCCATGGCGGAGATGTACGGCGCGATCGGCGCGGTCTTTCAGGGCGGCAACAAGGGCTACAACCGGGGACGCGATGTCGCCAACGGCATATTTTCCCAGCTTGACGACATCGCGCGGCTGGTGGAAAATGAGGAAGTCTGGAACACCAGTGTCATACTGTCGAGTGATCTCGGCACCTTTGCCACAGGCGACACGCTGATTTCCACCGTGCTGGAGTGCGTGGGCGGCTTCAATGTGGCCAAGGACTCCGAAAACGGGGAGTATTCGCTGTCTGACCTCATGCGAAGCGACCCGGACGTGATACTCTGTCCCTTCGGCGTGGAGCAGCGTCTGCGTGCCAAGAGCAGCCTCGTGGGTGTGCCGGCGCTGGATAATTTCCGCGTGTATGAGATGGACATGACGGTCTTTGACGACCAGTACCAGGGTGTTCTCAAAGGCGCGTGGCGCATGGCGAAAATCCTGCACCCCGAAGTCATCACCGACGATGTGATTCCCGACGGCATGATCGAAGCGGAAGACGATGAAGGCGTATTTCTCGACTGACAAACGCAAAAATCCGCTTGCATTTGCGGCGGTTCTATAGTATCATATAATGTGACAAATTTCTTGGGAAATACGAATCAAAGGCGCAGTTGCCGACTCCCTTGAAAGCACAGGAAGGAAGATGGATTTTTTATGAGAGCAGTTATCACAGTCATCGGCAAGGATATGGTGGGCATTCTGGCGGGTGTTTCCAACATCTGTGTGGAATACAAGGTGAATATCATCGAGGTCACGCAGTCGATCATGCAGGATATGTTCGCTATGATCATGATGGTGGATATTACCGAGGCGAACGCCCCCTTTGCGCAGCTCAGTGAAGCGCTGCACAACTTTGGCGAGCAGAATGCCCTGTCGGTTCATATCATGCATGAGGATATTTTCAATTCCATGCACAGAATCTGACCCTGTTCATCCGTTTAAACTGTTTACCAACCAAAATATCAACGCGGGAGCTTAACATATGCTGAATACCAACGATATACTTGAAACCATACACATGATTCAGGATGAAAATCTTGACATCAGAACCATTACCATGGGCATCAGCCTGCTCGACTGCTCGGACAGCGACATCGACAAGGCGTGCGACAAAATTTACGACAAAATCTGCCGTTACGCGGGTAATCTCGTCAAAACCGGCGAGGATATCGAAGCGGAATACGGCATTCCGATCATCAACAAGCGCATTTCCGTCACTCCTGTGGCGATGGTGGCGGCGGCCTGTCCGGACAAGAACCCCGTCAAATTCGCACACGCCCTTGACCGCGCCGCCAAGCAGGTGGGTGTGAACTTCCTGGGCGGCTATTCCGCACTGGTGCAGAAAGGCTTCGGCCCTGGCGATTACGCGCTGATCGAAAGCATTCCGCAGGCGCTGGCCGAAACCGAGCGCGTCTGCTCCTCGGTCAACATCGGCTCCACTAAGGCGGGCATTAACATGGACGCGGTGGCAAAGATGGGGCATATTGTGCGCGAATGTGCAGAAATGACCGCCGACAACAATTGCTTTGGCGCGGCCAAGCTGGTGATTTTCTGTAACGCGCCGGAGGATAACCCCTTTATGGCGGGCGCGTTCCACGGCGTAGGCGAGCCGGACTGCGTGGTGAATGTCGGCGTGAGCGGCCCCGGCGTGGTGCGTGCGGCGCTCGCCAAGGCGCCCGACGCGAATATCACGGAAGTGGCGGACATTGTCAAGCGCACCGCCTTTAAGATCACCCGTATGGGGCAGCTCGTGGCGCAGGAAGCGTCCCGCCGCCTGTGCGTGCCTTTCGGCATTGTGGACTTGTCGCTCGCTCCTACACCCGCTGTGGGGGATTCTGTGGCGCATATCCTTGAAGAAATGGGTCTGGAAAGCTGCGGCGCACACGGCACCACCGCCTGCCTCGCCCTGCTCAATGACGCGGTCAAAAAGGGCGGCGTGATGGCCAGTTCCCATGTCGGCGGACTGTCCGGCGCGTTCATTCCGGTTTCGGAGGACGCAGGCATGATCGACGCGGCTCGCTGCGGCGCGCTGTCCCTCACCAAACTCGAAGCCATGACCGCCGTTTGTTCGGTGGGTCTGGATATGATCGCCGTTCCCGGCGATACGCCCGCCGAAATCATCTCGGCTATCCTCGCGGACGAAGCCGCCATCGGCATGGTCAACAGCAAGACCACCGCCATTCGCCTGATTCCCGCCATCGGCAAGAAGCCGGGCGAGGACATGGAATTCGGCGGACTCTTCGGCAGCAGCCCCATTATGGACGTGAACCGCTATTCCCCCGCCAAATTCATCTCTCGCGGCGGCAGAATTCCCGCACCCCTCCAGAGCCTCAAGAATTAGTGAATAGAGAATAAGGAAGGCGAATACGCGCCTTGAAAAAACAACCCGTGCGCCGTGATATCCGCGGCGCACGGGTTGTTTTGGAAGATGTCGGAATTCAAAATAAACTAATCATTTTTCGATAAAAATTACTTGACATACGGAATACACGGTGCTATAATATGACCGATATACAGAAAAAGAGGTTTTGCGAAATATGAAGTGGATGAAATTATGGGCGGCGCTGGTCGCCGGGGCTTTGCTTTTTGTGACAGCGGGGTGCGCGCCGGAGAAAAGAAGCGGCGCGGCGCATTACAGCAAGACGTATTACACCGCGAAATACGGGGGTGATCTCGATTCCAACCTGTCGGTTTTCCCCGATTCGGTGGAAGGGGTGCAGGTCAATTTGTTTGAATCCTCGCTGGGCGAGGGGTTGTTTGACACAGACGGCTATATCATCCTCGACTGCTCCTATACGCCTGCCCGGCTCGCTGATGAAGTGGAACGGTTGCAATCGCTGACCATGACCATCCGCCACTATGACGGGCAGACCTTCACCAATCAAATCCTTTACGACGAAGATTCCTACCGCTATCCCGCCTATGTGACCAACGACGGCTTCGGGGATACCTATGAATATGCCCTGATCGACGAGGCGGGCGGCAGAATCGTCTATGTCTACACGGCCTATATCAGCCCCAAGACCTTCCGATACCGTGACTATCTCAAAAACGACCTGACACAATACAACAAGGACGAGTTCAAAGCGTTCTCGATGTATAATCACTCCTTCGACGGCGGGCAGTCGTGGGATGAATTCGACGATAAACGGCCGGTTTCGGATACGGAAAAATAAAACAGAGGGAGAAAACGGCAATGAAAAAAAACAAATGGCTGAAAATCCTGCTCACCGTGCTGTATATTACAGGCATAGGGTGCCATCTGGTTTTGCTGTTGACCATGTGTCTGCACCCGCACCGTGTGGCGTCGCCCGATGCGATGCTGCCGATGACGGATTTTGAAAGAGCGTTTGTCATGATGGCGGCAGGGTTTATTCCGATGGCGGGTTCCGCGCTCTCGTTGGTTTGGGTGTATGACCTGAAAAACACGGCTCACCGGCGGCGGAATATGATTCTGGCGCTGCTTCCCGCTGCCGTTGACGCGGTTCCGTTTGTGTTCATGGCGGGACTGGTGCTGGTGATGCTGGCGGAGGCATGGCTGGAGGTTTTCGGACTGATTCATTAGAAAAGAAAAAAAGCGGGGGAAGCGCTTGCAAAGGGCGTTTTCTCCGCTTTTTTTTCCGTCCCGCGAAAAACAATCAAAAAACTGTTACAATGGAAGGATTTGCATCGCAAAACATTACTGAAATTTACCAGTTTTGCCTAAAAAACAGAATTTCTTTTAGTGCATTGTGGACTTGAATAATCCTTCGATTTGCGGTATAATAAGCACAATATTTGTAGTTTTTTTAACGGAAACAAACGGATACGACAGATACACTTCCAATCAAGAAAGCAGGAACGAACTATGCAGGATATGGTGGAACGCATCGTAGAGATGGATAAACGCGCCCGCGAACTCACCGACGCGGCGAAAAAGCTGCGGGTCGGTTCGGAGGACAGAATCAGGGCCAAAAAGGAAGAACTGCGTCGGGGCTACCGTGACAGAGCGAACGAGCGTGTGGAACTGATAAAAAAGGCGGAGGTCAGAAACGCGGAGGTGGAACTGAAAAGCACGCTGGAACGCCAGAAGCAGATCGAACAGAGGCTTGACGCGCTGTATGCCGAAAAAGGCGATGAATGGGTGGCGAAGATCGTTGCCCGTGCCACGGGAGATGATAAGTAATGTCACAGGCATCCAATGTGCTGCTCACCAAGAGCCGCGCGATGTTCGGCAAACGGCTGACGGGACAGAATATCGCCGATCTGCTGAACTGTCAGACCGTCACGGAGGTGGCGGCCTATCTCAAGAACAACACCCATTATGCCTACGCGCTGCGCAACATTGACGACGCCAATGTCCACAGAGGACAGCTCGAGGCCGCGCTGGATGAACTCATGCAGAGCCAGCTTACGTCGCTCGCCAAATACCGTGTGGACGCGGGCGAATATATGCGCACCTTTGTGGTGTACAACATGGAAATCCGCGAGATTCTCAAATACCTGCGTCTGTTTTCGGCGGGACGTGCGAGCGAATATGTCTTTGCGATACCGAAATATGTGACGGGACGCGACGGATTCGACCCCATCCGGCTGGCGCAGGCCAAGACCTACGATGAATTTCTGCGGGCGGTCAGCGGTACGGCGTTTTACAAGATTCTGCGCGGCATGGCGCTGGGCGAAGGGGAGACCATCGACTACACCATGATCGAGCACGCGCTGTATTCCTACCTCTTTCAGTACGCCGAAAACGAGATCAACCGCCATTTTCACGGCAGCGCCAAAGAAGATTTGCTGGGACTGCTGGGAACGCGGAGCGAACTGAGCAGCTTTTTGCATATCTACCGCTTCAAGAAATACTACAAGGCGTGCGGCGAGGACGTCGCCCGTTCGCTGGTGTTTGACTTTCATTATAAAATTTCCAAGAAAACCTTTGACAAGATGCTCAAAGCCGAAAGCGCGGAGGAAACGCTGGACATCTTCCGCAACGAAACGGTCTACGGCAGGGAACTGGGAACCGTCGATGACGACTATCTGGACAGAATGGTCAACCGCCTGAGCTACAAGCGGGTGCGTCATCTGATGCGGTTTTCCACCGACCCCACGGTGGCGGTGTTCTCTTACCTGCTGCTGTCAGGCATTGAACGAAGAGACATTGTGACGATTATCGAGGGCGTGCGCTACCGCGTGTCCCCCGACCAGATCGCGTCGATGATTACCATACAATAGCACAAAGAGTTGTATTTTAAGGAGTAAGAGACAATGGCTGTAATGAAAATGAGGCTTCTGAGCGTGATCGGAAGCATCGACCAGCTGGACGCCGTGCTGGATGTCTGCTGTTCCTCGGAAAATTTTCACCTTGACCAGGCGATGAGCTTCTTCAAGGACAAATCGGAGTTTGTTTCTCTGAATGACGAAAATCCCTACACCTTCTATCTCAATAAACTGGGTGACGCGGTGAAGCTGGCGCGTCTGGATGTGGAGCCGGCGCATGACGCCGATCTGCTGATGAACTGGGACGAGGTCAAGGATTATGTGGAAAACACCGCCCAGAAGCTCACGGGGTTTCAGGAGAACAAATTCAACCTGACACAGGAGATCGAGAGCTGCACGCAGTCGATGGAGCAGTTCAGGCATTTCCAGGGCTTTGACATGAAGCTGGACGAAATCTTCAAGTGCGAATTCATCAAGGTGCGCTTCGGACGGCTGCCCAAGGAAAGCTACGAAAAGCTGAGTCTGTACAGCGACAATCCCTATATCGTCACCTTCCCCTGCACCAGCGACGATAAATATGTCTGGGGCGTTTACATGGCGCCGATCGACAATATCCACGAGGTAGACCGCATTTTCCGCAGTCTCTACTGGGAACGCCTGAAAATTCCGGATGCCGTGGGTACGCCGGAAGAAGCCTACAACACGCTGGCGGCGCAGCGCGACGAACTGAATGCCCGCTTTGACGAAGTCAAAAAGAACATGGACGACTTTTGGGCGGCGGAGGAAGTGCGGTGCTGCAAGGTGCTTAATTATCTGGAACGCCACAAGAACAACTTCGACCTGCGGCGCTACACCGCCAAATACCAGCACAGCCGGATCTTCTTCCTCGCGGGCTGGGTACCGGCGGACGGCGAAAAGGAATTTACCGGACGGCTTGACAAGCTCAGCGGCATCGAGTATAAATTTGAGGACGCGGATGCGGAGCCGAGCTACACGCCGCCCGTCAAGCTGAAAAACGCGGGTATCTTCCGGCCGTTTGAGTTCTTTGTCAAGATGTACGGCCTGCCCAATTACGACGAGATGGATCCCACGCCGTTTGTGGCGATTACTTACTTTATCCTCTTCGGCATCATGTTTGCCGATGTGGGACAGGGACTTTGCCTGTCGCTCATCACATGGATTGCCATGTGGAAGATGAAGAAGATGGAACTGGGCAAATGCATCGCGATGTGCGGCATTTCCTCCGCCATCTTCGGCGTGCTGTTCGGCTCGGTGTTCGGTTTTGAAGAGGCGCTCAATCCTTTCTGGGGCTGGGTGCATGAAAAGACGGGCGTTCCGCTGATGGAGGGCAAGCTGCTCGACGTCAACCAGCTCAGCACAGAACTGATCTACGCCGCCATCAGCATCGGCGTGGTGCTGGTGCTGGTCGCGATTGCGCTCAATATCTATACTAAATGCAAGCAGCACAAATACGGCAACGCGCTGTTCAGTCAGAACGGCGTGGCGGGCTTCCTTTTCTACGGAGCCACCGTGTTCGGGCTGATCGGTCAGATGTTCTTGGGTCTGAAACTGCTCACGCTGCCCTATGTGGTGGGACTGATTATCATTCCGGCGGTGCTGATCTTCTTCAACGAACCGCTCAGCGAACTGATCGAGGGCAAAAAGGACTGGTTTCCCGAGAAAATCGGTGACTTTCTCATGCAGAACGTCTTTGAAATGCTGGAAGTCGTGCTGTCCTATGTGTCCAATACCGTCAGCTTCCTGCGTGTGGGCGCGTTTATCCTCGTGCATGCCGGCATGATGACGGTGGTCTTTACACTGGCCGAGATGATCGGCGGCGCGGGCTACTGGATTACCGTGGTGATCGGCAATATCATCATCATGGCGCTCGAAGGCCTGCTGGTCGGCATCCAGGCGCTGCGTCTGGAATTCTACGAAATGTTCAGCCGCTTCTTTACCGGAGAGGGCCGTCCCTTTAAGTCCGCCGCGACCGTTGCGGAGGAACTGAAAAAATAAAGGCAATTGTCTCAGTGTTTCGCCGGGTGGCGGGACATTGGGAATGCATCAAGCTATACATCCTATAGCAATCCAAACAAACAAAAAGACAAGTTCGGCGCGCTGGTGAGCACATGGCTGCGTTGTCGTCCTAGGTGGGCGCCAGCCCACCGTCGTCC
>CADCNI010000027.1 GCA_902802795.1 uncultured Ruminococcus sp. | reverse complement strand
CACACTCCATTTTAAGATGAAAATGTCACAATCATTCATCACTTTATGACGCCGTAACAATGATTAAAAAAAAGCGGATACGCCTGCTCAGAAAGACAGCTATAAACAGACGATCTTACTTAAACTGTTCGTATTATAACATAGGCAAAATGAAAAATCAATACATTTCACTGCTTAAAATCATCAATACAGAATATTTTTTTCATTAAAAATTCCTAGTTTTTTCAACGATACGACTATCTGATCTTTGGCTATAATCAGACATTCTTTAAACTTACTTTGCGCCTTGCACGGTTACTGTATTTTTCTCTTTGTTCCTTTTGACACCTGAAAACAAATCCAGATACGAAAAGTTAATGGATACATTATGATTCAAGGGAGGTTATCATATTATCAGACAAAAGGAATTATCTCTGTCATTTTGATTGCTTTTATGGAGGGAGTGTGTTATCATACATGCAAGCCCATTTTATATAGAAAGAGAACGGAGTGACCAACATGCTGACACTTGAAAAAGCAAAAGAACTTCACGATTCACAGGTGACCGAGGACCACCTTATTCTGCACGCCAAAAACGTCATGTACGCGATGGGCGCTATGGCGGAACATTTCGGAGAGAACCGCGAGCACTGGATGGCGGTCGGTTATCTGCACGACTACGACTATGAAAAACACCCCGACGAACACCTCATGCATACGCAGCAGCCGCTGCTCGAAGCTGGCGTACCCGCCGAGGATGTGCGCGCCATCATGAGCCACGGCTGGGGCATCTGCACCGATGTACAGCCCGAAACCAATATGGAAAAAAGCCTTTTCACAGTGGATGAACTGACCGGTATCATTCAGGCCTGCGCCCGTATGCGTCCTCACGGCATCACCGATCTGGAGGTAAAAAGCTTTATGAAGAAATTCAAGGACAAAAAATTCGCCGCCAAATGCGACCGCGAGATCATTCGGAAAGGCTGCGAGCTGCTGGGTATGACAGTAAATGACGTGGCGCAGATCTGCATTGACGGCATGAAGCCTTACGCCGCGGAGATCGGTCTTCTCGGCACCGAACAGGCATAAGGAAGGATGCTGCAAAATGTTCAATCATCATGATATCACAAGAGACGCCTGTATGCTCCACGGCCCGCTGGCTCTGCACGGCTACGACTGGTGGTGGCATTCCTTTACGGCGCAGGACGACGAAACGGGAGAGGACAAGCCGTTTTTCATCGAGTTTTTTGTCTGCAATCCTGCCATTGCCGAGGACGAGCCGATTCTGGGGCAGTTGCCGGAAAACCAAAAGGCCGGAAAAAGACCGTCCTATCTGATGGTGAAAGCCGGCACATGGGGCGAAGACCATTGTCAGCTCCACCGCTTCTTTGCGTGGAAAGACGTGACCATACACAAGGACGCGCCCTACCGCATCGAGGCGGCGGACTGTCTGGCCTGTGAAACCGCGTTAAAGGGAAGCATCTCTGTTTTATCCGAAGAAGCCGAGGCACATCCGGAATGGATGTGCGACGCGGGCGAGCTGTCGTGGCATCTGACCGTTGACAAACAGATTGCTTTCAATGTCGGCTACGGAGCGAGCAAACCGCTTCGTGACGCGGAGGCTTTCGCCATGTACTGGCACGCCGAGGGCATGAAGAGCGCCTACAGCGGAACCGTTACCTATAACGGCAGAACCTATACTGTCCGGCCGGAAACCAGCTACGGCTACGCCGACAAAAACTGGGGCCGCGATTTTACAAGCCCGTGGGTCTGGCTCTCCTCCAACTGCCTTGTCAGCAAAAAGACAGGACACCCCCCTTGCCAACAGCGTTTTTGATATCGGCGGCGGACGGCCCAAAGTGTATTTTGTCCCGCTCGATCGACGGCTGCTCGGCGTATTTTATTACGAAGGCAAGGAATACGATTTCAATTTCTCCAAGCTGCACCTGCACGTCAAGACGGCGTTCGCCTTTGAGGAGCAGGAGGACGTCGTTCACTGGACCGTCCGTCAGGAAAACACGCACGCGGTCATGGAAACCGAGATATTCTGCCGCAAGAAAGACATGCTGCTGGTCAACTATGAAGCGCCGGACGGAAGCAAGAAGCACAACCGTCTTTGGAACGGCGGCAACGGCTGGGGCACCGTCAAGCTGTACGAAAAAGAAAAAAACAGCCTGACGCTGGTGGACGAAATCGAGGCCACCCACGTAGGCTGTGAATATGGGGAATACGACAGATAACGATATTCGATATTACATATCCACCCGCTCAAAGCGCTTCATGGCAACTTTGCAGGAAAGCAGGGTGGCGATGAGGTAGATCACGGCGGCCGCGCCGAGAATGCCCCACATCACGGGGTCGGTCAAGGGAGCAGTCGCGTTGAGGAACGTCAGTCCGGGAATGTGGTGCAGCACCTCCGCCACACCGGCCATCACAAACGACACGATGATAAACAGGACAAAGGGCTTGCCGAATTTGTAGGCGGTTTTGAAGAAGCCGCCGAGGAAAATGACATTGAACGCCGCAAAAATCAGCAGCATATAAGCGAGGAACGCCTGATTGGCATTCATCATGGGATTGGCCGCATAGGGAGCCGCGTCGGGCAGCAGAAGCATGCGCAGCAGCGTCGCCGCCGCCGCAACAACCAGTCCGAGCATCTGAATCAGCGAGGTAAAGGCATACTTGGCCTTGACCGTGTCAGTCTTGCGGACAGGCAGCAGCACCGTGTAGAGAATATCGTTGTTTTCGCGGCCGCTCTGGAACGACTGGAACACGCCGAAGCAGATGAAGAAAGCGCACACCAGGATCGGATAGCCGGGAATCAGCGCCATCAGTCCAAACACGAGAAAGAGCCATGACAGCGGAGAAGCCGCAAGTTTGATTTCTTTATTGAGCAAGTTTTTCATGGAAATTCTCCTTTTCATAATGCAGCATAATTTCTTCGAGGTTTTCGCCAACACCCTGCGCGCGGTTCTGCTCGATATAGTCGTGCATCGAGCCGGAAAATTGCAGTTTGCCCTTGCGGATGTAGGTAATGCTGTCGGCGCATTTGTCGAGGTCAGACGTGATATGCGTGGAAAAGAGAATCGCCACGCCGCGTTCCGCCAGCGCCTTGAAGACATCCAGCAGTTCGTCACGGGAAACCGGGTCGAGGCCGCTGGTGGGTTCGTCGAGAATCAACAGCTTCGCGCCGTGTGACAGCGACATCACAAGGTTGAGCTTGACTTTCATGCCCTCGGAAAGCTCCGACGGCGTTTTATCCTCGTCCAGCTCGAAGAGTTCCATATATTTCCGATAGGCCGCGTCATCCCACTGGGAATAGAAGGTTTTGGTGACCTGCACGATCTGGCGGATCTTCTTCTTTTTATAGTAATCCACCGCGCCGCCCGCGTAGCCGATCTGCTGTTTGATGGCTTCCTCCTGCGCGGCGAGATCCATACCGAAATAGGTAATTTCGCCCGACGTCGTATGAATGAGATTGAGAATGGATTTGATGGTGGTGGTCTTGCCCGCGCCGTTTCTGCCGATCAACCCCATGATAGAGCCTTCCTCGATGGAAAAAGATATGTCCTCCAGTGTGAATTTGGGATACTCTTTCTTCAGATGTTTAACAGATAATACTGTGCTCATGTGATTCACCGTTCCTTTCGCTAATGATTCTATCCGTCAAAGGTTTAGAAAAGGTTAAGAATTGGTAGTTTTAGTTGAAAGTTGATGGCCAGTTCATACTTCACATCACAATCATTGTCAAAGCCTTTCCAGAATCTCATAAATCTTCTCCCGTTTGGCCAGTCCGGGAGAGAAAGCCGTCGCGTTGCCACAGGCCGCGCCCAGCCTCAGCGCGTAACCGTAATCACCCGTCTGCTCAAAACCCGCCAGAAAGCCCGCTACCATGGAATCGCCGGAACCGACCGTGTTCAGCACTCTTTCTTTCAACACGCCGGCATGATATACTCCGCCGTCCTCCGCGAAAAGCACCGCGCCGTCGCCGCCAAGCGAAACAATGACATTCCTCGCGCCTCGCGCCATCAGTTCCCTTGCGCAGGGTTCTATCTCCCTGTCCGTCACCTCTCTGCCGAAAATCTCCGACAGTTCCTGCCGGTTCGGCTTGATGAGGAAAGGCCGGAACGCAAGACAGCCCAGCAGCAGTTGTTTGGTTGCGTCTACCACAATGCGGACGTCAGGCCACGGAATGCGCCGGAGAATCCTCTCATACGCGTCCGCCGAAACGGTGTTGGGAATGCTTCCCGCCAGCACGACGGTATCGTCTGCCCTGACTTCGTCGGTCTTGCGGAGCAGGCGTTCAAAATCATCCTCGCCGATGTGCGGCCCCTGACCGTTGATCTCGCTTTCCGTTTCTGCCTTGATCTTGATATTGATGCGCGAAATACCCTCTTTCAGCCGAATGAAATCCGAGCGGATGCCCCTATCTGTCAGTTCCTTTTCGATTATCTCGCCGGTGAAGCCTGCCGTGAAGCCTATCGCCGTGTTGGGAAGCCCCAGTTCGGCAAGAATGCAGGAGACATTGATGCCCTTGCCGCCGATGTAATATTCCTCGCCCGTCGTGCGATTCGTGATGCCGCTCACAAATTCATCAAGCCGCACCACATAGTCGATCGAAGGATTCAGCGTCAGTGTGTAAACCATAGTATCACCTCCTGATACTTTCATTGTAACACATGTTCGGCATAATTTCAATGGAGGAACAAACATCCTTAGAGCCTGTTCAGATTCTCCGCGTATGCGAAGATTCTAAACAGGCTCTAATACTGGTATAATAAAGTCCACGCAAAACTATTTTTTACCGGTAAGATAATAAATGGCGATCTGGGTTCGATGCTCCATACCGCTTTTTTCGAGGATATGGCTGATGTAGTTTTTTACCGTACCCTCGCTCAAAAACAGCCGTCCGGCGATTTCCTTGTTGGACAGCCCGTCGGCTACCAATTGAATAATCTCCAGCTCACGGGAAGAATAGGCCGACGGGTCGAAGCCGTCACTTTGCGGGGATTGGGTCTGCGCCATTTGTTCAAAGATGCTTTCGTCCAGCACATGGATACCCGCGTGTACGGAACGGATCATGCTCTTGAGCTTTTCGGGCGTGTGATTTTTGATGAGATAGCCTTTGGCTCCGTTGCGTATCGCTTTGCGGACTAAATCGTAATCGTCAAAGGTGGTGAGAATCAGCACCTTTCCCAGATCTTCCTCCGTAATGATTTTGGTCGCCTCTATGCCGTCCATGACGGGCATCTGTATATCCATCAAAATCACATCGACCGTGTTCCGACGCGCCAGTTCGACACACTCCCTGCCGTTGGCGGCACATCCGATCACATCAAATTCGCTGTCCACACCCAGAATGATGCTCATGCCCTCACGCACAAAATCGCTGTCGTCTGCAATGATAATCCTGATTGCCATTTCATTCACTCCGTTCCAAAATGTTATAAGTGATCACTGTCCACTAACCACTCGCTAATCCAACGGTATCAGCATATTGATGCGGAACCCGTCGTCGCCCGAAATGTGCGCGGTGCCTCCCAATTGTGCCGCGCGGCGTTTGATGCCTTCCAGACCCATGCCGTCGCGGATGTTTTCACAGCCCTTGCCGTTATCGCTCACGCAGCAGCGAAGCATCTGATGGAGTACCTTGATTTCAATCTGCATGCGGTCACATCCGGCGTATTTCATGGCGTTGGTGACGGCCTCGCAGCAGTTGTCGTAAATGACGCGCCACATGGTTTCACTGATTCTCCCGCTGTCGCCCTCGATAAGCAATTGCGCGTCAATGCCGTATTGCGATTTGCATTTCTCGCACAGCAGGTTAAGCTCCAGCAGTGCCGTTCGTCTGCTGTCGGGACGTTCGCTTCTCAGAAACGCGCGTATCTCGTCCATGCCGTCGCGCAGATTTTGGGTGACGCGTCCGAGGATTTCGTCCGCTTTTTCCGGATCGCTTCCGGCAATGGCGCGGCAGGCTTCCAACTGATAAACCGAACCGTTAATGCGGTGTCCCAGTTTGTCATGAAGCGCCTGCGACAGCCGCGCCTTGTCTTGCAGTATGATGTTTTCGTAATGCAGATTCGTGCGCCGTATCTCGTTTTGAAAATCCGCCGCGCTGGTTTCAATGGAATTTTTCAGTTGCAGCTCCTGTTCCTCGTAGTTTTCGGCGGATTTTCGGTATTTGAGAATCATGCCGCTGTGCTGCCAGTAAATCACGGATGTGAGAAGGCAGAGAAGCAGATAGGTGAATGGGTCGCCGGTTATCAGTATTCCGATCAGGGATAACGAAAACAAGAAGAACGGTCCATTCAAAAAACTGACCGCGTCGGACACCGCCACCGGCAGCAGTACGATAAACGCGCCGTCGCACCATTTCATACCCAGCGCCACACAGATAAATTCTGCGGCAAGCAGCAGCATTTTCCGCTTTTTCCGCCTCGTCGTTTCATACACCGTCATGACACAGGCGCAGACCGCCACTGCTGCCAGCGTGAGGACATTATCACGGTATGCGATTTCGCTGTGCAGCATCATATACGCCGCCATCAGCAGGACATAGCCGAATTTGACCAACACAAAATAATGCTTTTCCCATAATTCCGAAAGGCGGGATTTTTCGTTCTCATTTCCCAAGGTCTTTCATCCCCTTTACACCATTATACCACTGTATTTCTGCTTTGTCACGCAAAAACAGGCGGGTGAAGAAAAAAATCATTTCCTCACCCGCATCTTTTTAGTATTTCAGCGCGAAGCGCTCCGACATTATTATCTATTATTTCTTATCTATTATATATTCTCTAAGCGAGCGTTTCACTCCTTCTGGGTTCCGTCCGAGAGCCTTGCCGCGAGGTAGCCCGCCGTCAGAATCACCAGCAGAAACGCCGCTGACGCGATGAAATAGCTCTCGTAGGCGTTATCCTGCCCTTTCATGAGCATTTCAGCGGCAATCATTACCCATTTCTGCGGCATGAGCAGCGACAGCTTTTCCCACCAGTCGGGCAGCGTCACAAAGTCAAAATAGACCGCCGACAGGAGATTGGAAAATACCCATACGCCAAAGGAAGCGTAGATGGCAAAGGTGGTATTTTTGAGAAAAAGACCGAAAACCAGCGCCAGCAGGTTGTAAATCAATCCCATGGTGCCGACCAGCAGCAGATAACTGCCAAACGGGATGCCCACATCGGTGCCGACAAAGACCGTCGTGGCCGCCGCGACAACAGCGGTTTGCAGCAGGGTAACGATCACGGCGGTCAGCGCCTTTGACGCGACGTATTTGATCATGGTAACGCCGGACATCTCGATGCGCAGGAGCGCTTTGTTGTCGCTCTCCGTCACGACGAGATTCGCCACAAAACACCCCGTCAGCACAAAGGCAAGCGACAGCACCGCCACGGCATAGCCGATATCCCTGAGCTGGTTCATCTGTGTTTCCGTCAACGCGTCGCTGTCGCCTGTAACGATCGTGCGGACAGACGGAAGATGGTCAAACGCCGCCTTTGCGGCGCTGACTGCCTGCGATTGGCTATCGGCGGACGAAGCGCAGGCGGCGATGACAGAAAGATTGGCGTTGATTTTGCTTTTGAGCAGATCAACCCGCCCGTCCTTTTCCCCGTTCAGAATGATGAGCGACGGATTTTCGCCTTTCACGAGCTTCTCCGAAAAATCGTCCGGTATATAGACCACACCCGTCATAAAGCTGCGGTCATAGGTTTCCTGCACCAGCGCCTTCAGCGCATCAAGCGTCAGCGGGTCGCTTCTGTAATGTCCCACCGAGCACCAGTCCTCCGCCGCCAGCGATTGCAGCAGCAGTTCTGAAAACTCGTCATGAGCCGCGTCTACGAAAATCACGCTGACGGTTTTGACGTCCATGATGACCGTGCTGTCGATATCCTCGATTTGTGCCACCCCGCCGTGGGAATCGGCGTAATTGTCGCTGGTCTGCACCATATGCAGCGCCGACGCGCCGACGGGCAGCAGCACCAGACACAGAAGAAAGCCTATGCTTCTGAGCAGCAGCTTGCAGTTGGTCTTTGTCATTGTCCAAAAAGCTCTCATACCATCAGCTCTCCTTTCCGAATTTGACTGCCGCCATTCCCAAGGGAATACAGACAACCGATAGACCGCAAAGTATTACCATGCAAGGAAGCGTAAATTGACTGCTGCCGCCGGTGTTGAGTTCCACAAGGGAGCGCGTCATGTAATAGATGGGGGAATAATCGCGGATGGCGTCGGCCCACGGCGCCCACATATACGGGCAGAACGAGCCTCCGAAGAATCCCCAGAACATCAGCAGACAATAGCCCGCTACGACACAGAGGATGACGTTCCGGATCAGGCTGAACAGCACGGTGGCCAGCGCCGCCGACGCAATGCAGCCAAGCAGCAGAATCAGCGCACAAAGCGTGACCTGCGACCATGTAATGTCAAAGAGAAACGTGCAGATGGCCGCGCCGAGAAACATCAGTCCGGTGATGACGACGGCGGAAGGAACAAAACGGCTCAGATAAACCGAGAGCGAAGATACAGGCGTTGTCCTGAACCGCGGGCCGATCTTGTTTTTATTTTCGCTCGACGTTACCACACCCAGCACGATCATGGCGCACCAGACAAAATATACCGTGTAGGCGATGGTGTAATACATCTGTGAATCCGGCATAGGCTGCACATCCATTTTGGTTTCGCTCAGATAATCCCTCATCTGTACCCCCGAAGCGCCCGAGAGAAGCGATGAGACGATCATCTCCACCACACTGGCTTCGATCTGGCAGTCATCCGAACAATACACCCGGCAGCCCTCGTCGCTGAATTCGGCAAACACATCCGCCGCGCCGCTTTGAATGGTACGCTGTGCGCTGCCGTCGGCGAGGGCGATCATCTGGATGTCGTTCTCCTTGCCGATGTCTTCCAGTACCGGCTGAATCGGCTTATACACGCAGTCCGGTGAAAAACTGTAGCCCAATGTAAAATTGTCATAATCCAGATCGTCGGTCATCAGATCACTGAATACCGCCGACAGCATCCCCGTTACCATCACCATGACCACCAAAATCAAGGCAATGGGCTTGCAGCGGAGCATTAATTTGAAATTATTCTTGATGAGAATCATGATCAGCCCTCGCCTCCCGCGTAGTCACGCAGTTTCTTGCCCGTAAGCGTGAGAAAGACTTCTTCCAGCGTAACGTTTTCGGGATTTTCGTCTGTCACCAGCCGCGCCAATTCGTCCCGCGTGCCGGTGGCGATGATTCTGCCGTTGTCCATAATGGCAATACGGGTGCAGATGGCTTCCACCTCTTCCATATAATGGCTGGTGTAGATAACGGTAGCGCCGTTTGCGTTGGCTTCTTTGATTTTTTCCAGAATGAAATTGCGCGACTGCGGGTCGATGCCGACCGTCGGCTCGTCAAAAATCATCAGGTCGGGTTTGTGTCCAATGGCGCAGGCGATGTTGAGACGGCGCTTCATACCGCCGGAGAAGGTTTTGGCATAGCTGTTCCTTCGGTCGAGCAATCCGACAAATGCCAGCGATTCGTCCACCGCCGTGCGAAGCGCTTTGCCGCGGATGCCGTAGAGCGAGGTAAAGAGTTCCACATTCTCCCACGCCTTGAGATTGCCGTGAATGGCGAGATCCTGGGGAATGTAACCGATGCGGTGCTTGATCTGCTTCATTTTTTTTGCCGCGTCCATGCCGAAAACCTCGATGCTGCCGGAGGTCGGTCTGAGCAGGGAGCACACCATATTCAGCGTAGTGGATTTGCCCGCGCCGTTGGGGCCGAGAAGTCCGAAAATTTCGCCCTCGCGGATTTCCAGAGAGATGTGATCGACCGCTGTTCTGCTGTCAAATTTCTTGCTCAGACCGCTGAGCTTCAAGACGGTTGTCTGTTCCATGATGTCCTCCATAAATAGTAGAATGATTGCAGCCTCAACTGACAATCAAATGATAGCATATTTTTTTCAAAATGATAAGTGCCGTTGGTCACAAAGCGACATGACAAAAGTCATGAAAAGTCTGCTGAAAAAACGCAGACATTCCATCGACATTCTCCCTTGCAATGAATTTTGGCAACAAAAAAAGCGCCACCTTTAAAATAAAGATGACATTATTCATACGTCAATAGTTGTACGATATCATTCACTAAATAATCACATAAAGAGTATTTTCGGGGGAAATTGCCAATTGCCCCCAATTACTTATTTGTAACTGGGTAATAAAAAGTGCGTCCTTGTGAAGCTTTCTAAAACGACTATATCGGAGGATAACGGAAATGAAGTCATACCTTTCATTTCAATCCGTATTGCAGAGTAATGGCATGCCATGCTGTAAAACAGAAAATCTCCGCAGAAACGCCTAAAGGCGTTCCCACGGAGATGGCTGAACTGTTCGTCAAATACGATGATATCAAAAAACAGATCCGTTATGATAAATCTGATCAGTCTACCACGCCGCCTTCGACAACAAGGCTGTCGGGATTGGCAGCCGAACCGTAAACGGAGGCAAGAGTTGCTTCATAATCGGCATGGAAGAAGTTTTCATTGCCAAGCGCCTTGATTTCGTCATTGAGCCAATCCAGCAGGGAGGAATTGCCCTTCTGCACGGCGGGAGCGATGGTGTCCGCGCTGCCGAGTGCGTCAATGCCGACGGTGTAGCCGGGATTCAGGATAGCCCATGCAAGCACCTCTGTGTTGTCGGTGGAGAAGGCGTCGCCGCGTCCCTGAAGAAGCGCATTGTAAGCGTCTGCATACTCGTCGTACTTCTGGAGCTTTACGTCAGGCTCGTTCTTTTCAAAATAGGTTTCGGCTGTGGTACCTTTAACCACGATAAGCGTTTTGTCCTTGAGGTCGTCAACGCTTGTGACAACCGCGCTGTCAGGAGAAACCACGCCCAGCTTGACCTTCATATAGGGAAGCGCAAAATCTACCTTCTCCGCGCGTTCATCGGTGACGGTGAAGTTTGCCAGAACAATGTCCACCTTGCCGGTTGCGGCGTATTCCACACGGCTTGCGGGGTCGGTGGAAACATATTCGATATCAACGCCGAGATCCTTGCCTATGCGTTCGGCAAAATAAACGTCGTAACCCTGATATTTGCCGTTCTCATCGACATAGCCGAAGGGAGCCTTGTCGCTGAACACACCGATGATGACCTTACCGCTCTGCTTGATTTCATCGACCGTGCGGTAGGTGACGGTTGATTTTTCACTGGAATTGTCTTCGTCGGAACTGACAGTTCCGGAACCGGAGCAGGCTGTGAGGGCCCCGGCTGTCAGAACAGCAGAAAGTGAAAGTGCTGCTATTTTCTTAAACAAATGATTGTGTTTCATGGTATATGATCCTTTCTGTTATTGTTTTTTCTTAAATTCAAATGTTTGCAAAAAGTCCTTTGCACGCTGTGTATCTGGATTTTCAAAAAAATCTTCCGCGGGAAGGTTTTCGAGTACCTTTCCCTCTTCGAGAAAAACGATCCGGTCAGCCACCGCGCGGGCAAATCCCATTTCATGGGTAACGATGAGCATTGTCATGCCGCCCTGCGCCAGTTCCAGCATGACGTCCAGCACTTCGCGCACCATTTCGGGGTCAAGAGCGGCTGTCACCTCGTCAAAGAGCATGATTTCGGGATTCATGCAAAGCGCACGGACGATGGCAACGCGCTGTTTCTGACCGCCGGAAAGCTCACGCGGATAAGCCTTGCGTTTTTCCCACAGACCTACGCGTCTGAGAAGCTGCTCCGCTTGCGCTCTTGCGTCTTCCTTGGTACGCTTTTGTACCTTCACCGGGGCAAGCGTGATATTGTCGAGAATGTTTTTGTGCGGGAATAATTCGTAATTCTGAAAGACCATGCCGATTTTCTGACGAAGGCGGGTCAGACTTTTTGAACCGACGGCAACCTCATCGCCGTCAATCCGGATGCTGCCGCCATCGGATGCTTCCAGACCGTTGATGCAGCGCAGAAGGGTTGACTTGCCGCAACCGGAAGAACCGAGAATCACAACGACTTCCCCTTTGCGGATTGTAAGATCCACTCCGTCAAGCACCACATCGTCTCCGAATTGTTTTTTTAAGCCTGATACCTCGAGCATAATGCTGTTTTGTTCCGCCATCGGCAGTCACCTCCATCGCCGTTCTAAATATTTTGCCAGCACCGAAATCGGCCAGCAGGCAAGAAAGTAAAGTATAAATACAGTTCCGTAAACCCACAGGGAAGCGGTGGGATATTGGAAACGGTTAACGTCAATGATCTGCTTGCCTACCTTGAGCACCTCGGTGATACCTATAAGAACAACAAGGCTTGTCGTCTTTATCATTCGTGTGGTGAGGTTGATAGTGGGAGGAAGCAACCTTCTTAGGGTTTGCGGAAGGATGATATAGGCAAAGGTCTGTAGACGGCTCATTCCGAGCGCCTGTGCGCTGTCGTATTGGTGGCACGGGATGCTTTTGAGCGCGCCGCGTACAAGATCGCCCATTTCCGCCGTTCCCCATAAGGTAAAGACCAGCACCGCGCTGAATTCCGCTTCCCAGTTCCAGCCGAATGCTCTTGTCACGCCAAAATAAGCGATAAAGAGCAGCACTAACTGCGGCATGATTCGTATGAATTCCAGATAGAGGCGGCTGACCGTCTTTGCAATGGGATTTTGCAGCGTCATGAACAAACCGAAGAGGATACCCAGCGGCACCGACAGCAGCACGGCCAGAAAACTGATGCGCATTGTCACCCAAAGACCTTCCAGCAGCCTTGCGAAATTACTGCCCCAAAAGAGCACTTCAATTCCCGAAGCCCGCATGGCGCAGCCTCCTTTCAAGCAGAGTGGCGATAACCGAAACCGGCAACAAAATGATCAGATAGGCAATCACCAGCATGGTAAGTGCTTCATCGGTCTTGTAGTACAAACCGATCAGGTCTTTGGCCACGTACATCAGATCGGCAAGGGCAATGCCGCTCACAACGGACGTTTCTTTGATAAGAAAGATGACATTCGCACATAGGCCGGGAACCGATACCGCCATTGCCTGAGGAAAGATAATCTCCTTCATGGTGAGCCATTTGCTCAAGCCCAGACTTGCGGCGGATTCCTCCTGTATTTTGTCTACCGATTCCAGACCGCTTCGCAGCGTTTCGGTCATGTAGCTTCCTCCTAGAAACGCAATGCCGATAATCGCGCAGGCTTCTCCGCTCAGAACAATGCCGATGTTCGGCAGTCCGAAGTAGAGAAAGAAGAGCTGCACCAGCAGCGGCGTGTTACGGCTGAGCTCGATGTATGCCGAGATGATTCTGCGCAGCATAGGCACTTTATAATACAGCGCCGCTGAGCAAAGCACGCCCACCGCGAACGCCAGCAGTATGCCCCAGCAAGCGATAAACACCGTCAGTCTTGCAGCCTCCACATAGAGCGGCGCGTATTTCGTTATGAAATTCCAATCGAGATTCATTGATGACTGCACCGCCTTTTTATGATGAAAGAATTATTTGAGTCTTTTATCGGAACGAACCGCCAGTCTTGTTCCGACTGTCTGAAAAAGTTGTACCAGAACGATGAGCAATATGACCGCTGCGATCATAATTAAATCCTTATAGCGATAGTAGCCGTAATTAATGGCGATTTTGCCAAGTCCGCCTCCGCCGAGTATTCCGCTCATGGCGGAATATCCCAGTACAGTGGTAATGGCGATGGTTGCGTTGGAGAGCAACGACGGCACGCTTTCGGGAATCATCACCTTTATGATGATCTGTACGGGTGAAGCGCCCATGCTCTGCGCCATTTCGATGAGATTGGGATTGACCTCGCGCAGACTGCTCTCGGTGAGACGAGCGACAAAGGGAAATGCCGCAATGACCAGCGGAACGACTGTCGCTTCGGTTCCCACCACAGTACCGACAATGGCTCTTGTCAGGGGAAATACCATAATCATCAGTATGAGGAACGGCACTGACCGCAGCAGATTGATTATCACGTTGAGCGTTTGCATCAGCCACGAGGGAATAGGAAGTATCCCGTTTTTCTCGCCTGTCACTAACAGCACGCCCAGTGGAAGCCCGATGATGACGGCAAACAGGGTAGAGAGAATGGTGACATAGACCGTTTCCCATATCGCGGTCGGAAACTGGTTTTGTATAATCATCCATGCTTCATCAACCTTGTCGGGTGCGAATAATTCATTAAAAAAATCAATCAATCCCTGTCACCTCTTCCACGATGATCCCTTTTGTTTCTGACAAATAGCCTATCGCGGCTGTTATCACGTTTTCATTGTCAGGCAGTCCTAAAATCATCTGACCGTAAGCCTTGCCGCCTATGCTCTTGGTAGAGGCGTAGACAATGCTGGCGGCTATCCCTCTTTCTGACGCCATCCGTGCGATGATCGGTTCATTGGCAGCCTGCGCACCGTTAAATACGACGCGCAGCAACCGTCCGCTTACGTCAGAAACATCGGGTGCGTCGGATTCGGGATAGACCAGTCGCTTGGCGGCTTCGGAATGAGGGTGTGAAAACACTTCGGTCACATCCCCCTGTTCGGCCACTTCGCCGCCGTCGAGAATGGCAACATGACGGCAAACCTTCTCCACCACACTCATCTGATGCGTGATGACAATGACTGTGATGCCTGTCTTTTGATTGATTTCCTGTATCAATTCCAGAATGGAATTGGTGGTGTTGGGATCAAGCGCACTTGTAGCTTCGTCACAGAGCAGCACCTTCGGGTCGGTGGCAAGCGCACGGGCTATGGCGACCCGCTGCTGCTGACCGCCCGAAAGCTGCGATGGATAGGCGTTCGCCTTGTCACTCAATCCTACCGTCTCCAATAACTCTTTTGCTCTTTTCTGTGCGTCCGCACGGCTGTATCCCGCCAATTCAAGTGGAAAACACACATTTTTCAGACAGTTGCGCTGCATGAGCAGGTGAAACCCCTGAAATATCATTGTCACCTTGCGGCGAACCTCACGCAACTGCTTTTTGCTCAGGCTGCCGAGATCAACGCCGTCAATGGTAACGCTGCCTTCATCAGGGCGTTCCAGCAGGTTGATGCACCTGACAAGGGTGCTTTTGCCGGCTCCGCTCATACCAATGATGCCGAAGATGTCGCCGTCGGCAATGTCGAGCGATACGTTTTTGAGGGCTTCCACGCTGCCGTCCGCCGTATGGAAGGTCTTGGATAATTTTTCGATTTTTATCATGATAGTTCTCTCCTTCCGGTCGGTTACGGCTCTTTTTTTGTCTCTCTTTTTTATATTATTTGTTTTATACTAATTGTCTGCTTTTGATTGACAATTAGTATTACTTCAGCGCGTCGAGCGTGGGCTGCTTGCCGCCGTAAAGTCCGATGGGTTCCACATGAATGGAGGATACGACAACAAGATGCGTTTTGTTTTCCTCGTTGAAATTATCGAGGTAGGGAGTGTGCTGGAAGTAATTCGCGTCGATCTCTCCGCTTTCCACCACATTATTGGGCTGCACATAGTCGGTAAATTCCTTTACATCAAGCGTGATTTCCTTCTCCGCGAGAATGTCCTTGACCACCGCGAGGATTTCGGCGTGAGGTACGGGAGTGGCAGCCACTGTGATTGTCTGACCCTTGAGAGAATCGTAATCCACAGAGTCGTCAAAACCGTTGGTCGGGTTCGCAACTGTGGGAACGACCTCGTTCTGATACTTGCTATTGATGAAGTCTACCACTTTCTGACTTTCCAGCGCTGCCGCAAGAGCCTTGATTTTGTCGGTCTTTTCATTGCCTTCTTTGACGACAAGCACGTTGACATAGGGCGACTGAGCGCCTTCGAGTGCGAGAGCATCCTTTGCGGGACTGAGATTGGCTTCAAGCGCATAGTTGGTGTTGATAACCGCGTAATCCACGTCGGGAAGCACGTTTGGAATCTGCGCGGCTTCGACCTCTTTGAATTCAATGTTTTTGGGGTTCTCTTCGATGTCAAGCACGGTAGCTGTAATACCCGCGCTGTCCTTTACCTCGATATAGCCAAGGCTTTCCAGCAGAAGCAGCGCTCTGCCGCCGTTGGTCGCGTCGTTGGGAATGGCGATCGTGATGGACGCAGCCTTATTGTCTGCGTCGTCGGAAGAACCGGAGGCTTTCTCTCCGCAGGATGTCAGGGATAATACCGAACTAAGGGCAAGCGCCGCCGTCAATGCAAGTGAAATGATTTTCTTTTTCATAATGTTTTTGTCTCCTTTTGATTGTAATGTGTTGTGATTGTATAAAAAAGATTCGTTGAATCTGAAAGTCAGCGACAGCAACACATTCGACCAAATCGGAAATTAGCTCTCAATAGCTTCTCAAAGGTTTGCTTCATAAGCATCAACGCCTTTCAACCTGTACGGTTTTTATTAGCAAAATCCAAAGTGCGATTTGCCCTGAGATTTGCTTTGTGTCAATATCATAACGCTTAAAACCTATTTTGTCAATAGTAAATATAGGAATTAAACCAAATTCCGCTTTTTGAATAATCAATTGCCGTTTTGTGAACAAAAAATAGACGAAATACAGACGAATTTTAAAATGGAAAACGATTTTATATAAAACCTATTGACAAAGTATGCAAATAGGTTTATAATCTTATAGCAATCCAAATAATCAGGGAGACAAAAGGAGGTCATTTTCAATGAAAATATACGCGGACAACGCCGCTACTACCAGAATGAGCCGCACTGCTATTGACGCGATGCTGCCCTATTTGGATGAAATATACGGCAATCCTTCCAGCCTTTACGCCGAAGGGCAGCGAGCGAAAGAGGTCATTGAAGCAGCAAGAAAGGATATCGCTCAGATCATCAACGCTGACCCGCGCGAAATCATCTTTACCTCAGGCGGCAGCGAAGCAGATAATCAGGCGATTCTCTCGGCGGCCGCCATCGGACAGAAGGCGGGCAAGCGCCATATCATTTCCACGGCCATCGAGCACCACGCGGTGCTTCATACGCTGAACAAGCTCGAAAAGCTGGGCTTTGAGATCACGCTTCTTCCCGTTCACGAAAACGGCATTGTTCGCATCGACGAGCTAAAAGCCGCTATCCGTGAAGACACCTGTCTTGTCACCGTTATGTTTGCGAACAACGAGATCGGCACCATTCAGCCCATCAAGGAAATAGGCGAGATTTGCAGAGCGCGCAAGGTGCTGTTTCATACCGACGCCGTACAGGCTGTCGGACATGTTCCGGTTGATGTGGCGGCGTACCACATTGATCTGCTCTCGGCTTCGGCGCACAAATTCCATGGTGCAAAGGGCGTTGGCTTTCTCTATGCAAAAAAGGGCATACGCCTTTCCAGCCTGATCGAAGGCGGCGCACAGGAACGCGGCAGACGAGCAGGCACTGAAAATGTCGCCGGAATTTCCGCTATGGCTGCGGCTCTCAAGGAGGCTGTCTCCAACATGGAAACCAGCGCCGCCAGACTGACCGCCATCCGCAGCAGACTGATCGAGGGTCTCTCTGAGATACCGCATTCCGCACTTAACGGCGATAGGGAAAAACGTCTGCCTTCCAATGTCAGCTTCTGCTTTGAAGGAATTGAGGGAGAAGCGTTGCTGCTGCTGCTCGATGACAAGGGCATTGCTGCGTCGTCCGGCTCGGCCTGTACTTCGGGTTCGCTCGATCCGAGCCATGTGCTGCTTGCCATTGGCAGGGTGCATGACGTAGCGCACGGTTCTCTGCGTCTGACACTCGGCGAAGAGACCACGGATGAAGAGGTGGAATACATCATTCAGGAGGTCAAGGATGTGGTGCAATACCTGCGCAGCTTTTCGCCGGTGTGGAGAGATCTGAACAGCGGCAAAATCCAGCATATTCTGTAATAATAAATCAGGAGGGAAAAAATTATGGCATTATACAGCGACAAGGTGATGGATCACTTCCGCAATCCGAGAAATGTGGGCGTAATTGAGGACGCGGACGGCGTCGGCGAGGTCGGCAACGCAAAATGCGGCGATATCATGAAAATGTATCTTAAAATCGACGACGATATCATCACCGATGTAAAATTTGAAACCTTCGGCTGCGGCAGCGCCATCGCTTCCAGTTCGATGGCCACTGAATTGATAAAAGGCAAACCCGTCAGCGAGGCGATGACACTCACCAACAAGGCCGTTGCCGAGGCGCTCGACGGTTTGCCGGACTACAAAATGCATTGCTCTGTTCTGGCGGAAGAAGCCATTCAGAACGCGCTGGAGGATTATTACACCAAAAACCCCGATCAGCGTCCCCAGCAGACTGAAAAATAGGACTATAGGATGAATAAAAACAAATTCGGGTACGAGTTGACAGAAAGAGACTCGTACCCGAATTTGTTTTTTTTACTTTGCGTATCGTATCTCTCCGCCGCCCAGAATACAGCCTGACGAATCATAAAATACCGCCGACTGTCCGGGAGCGGGTGCACGTACTTTATTTTCAAAGGATATCTCCACTAAATCCTTGTTGATTCTTGTGAGCATTCCATTTGTCCCGCCGTCGTGATAACGTATTTTTACATTTGCCTGTATGGATTGACCTATGGGGAGATCGGCAATGCCCATAAAATTGAGCCTGTGACAGACAATTCCGCCATGGAGAAGTGAATCCGCTTTTCCCAGCACCACTTCATTGGAATCCTCACGGATTTCGCTGACATAGCTCGGCTCCCCCAAAGCAATTCCAAGGCCTTTGCGCTGACCGACAGTGTAATGTATGATACCCTTGTGTCTGCCGAGTATATTCCCTTTGCGGTCCACAAAATTTCCCTCATTCGGTATGAAATCATCCGCGTTTGCCGCAATAAAATCCACGTAGCTGCCTTCCGGCACAAAGCAGATTTCCTGAGAATCCGGCTTTTTTGCCACGGAAATACCTGCCTGCTCCGCAATGCTTCTGACTTCCTGCTTTGTCAGCTTTCCGAGCGGCATGAGCGTGCGCGAAAGCTGCTCCTGCGTGAGCCGCCACAGCATATAGGTCTGATCCTTGTGTTCTGAAGCGGCTTTTTGAAGGGTGTACCGCCCGTTTTCCGTCCTTATGACCACAGCGTAATGGCCTGTTGCGATATAGTCCGCACGCAACACATTGGCGTAATAAAGCATCCGTTCCCATTTGACAAATCGGTTACAGTTTACGCAGGGATTGGGCGTTTGTCCGTGAAGATAGGCCTCGACGAAGGGAGAAACCACATGACGGCGAAAATCCCTAAGACAGTTAAAGGTGTAATAAGCAATTCCAAGCTGCCGCGCAGTTTCACGGGCGTCGTCTATCTCGCAGCACCGACTTTCCCCGCCGTCACTGCTTTCCCATGTACGCAGCGTCATGCCGATCACCTCATATCCCGCCTGTTTCAGCAGGAACGCGGCAACCGCGCTGTCCACACCGCCCGACATTCCGACAATGACCCTTTTACCCAATGTGCCAGCCTTCCCTTCCGAATGGATTTCAATTTGCTTCCGCGTATTTTGCGGCAAGCCTGCGTCCCTTTGCGGTAAAATCACCGCCGAATTTCTCTCTGATGATCACGGCATAACGGTTCTCAGGGTCGTTAATCTTCCTCTGCTGATAATCCAGCACATTAAAAATATCCTCCGGCGCGCCAAGTGAACGGAAGAATGCACGCATTTTAAGCAACACCTCCGCTGCCGCTTCACGAATCGGTGTGCTGCCGCCGTTATTCCCGATCAAAATACGCTCGTCGTTATACAAAGCCGCATTTTTTATGTTGGATACAGCGGTTCTTTGTGCCGCTTCATTCCATTCATCGTCTTTTAGCGACATCAGATACAGAATAAGAAGCTGAATAAACGCGATATCTTCTTCAAAAATACCCACAGGCGTTAAGGGATTCACATCGAGCATACGTAATTCAATGTGGTTCACGCCGTTTGAGCGAAGATGGTCGAGGCGGTTTTCCCCTTTTGGTTTAAGACGGATGGGATAATACAACTCAGAGGGGGATACAATGGAGGCTTCCTGGATGTAGCGCCAGATGCTTTCGGTATAATCGACGATGTTGCCGTATTGCAGAATGGGTACAAATTCATTCCAGTAGCCGTGATCGCCGCATCGGGGCGAAGCGTAAACATTTCCGTCAGTCGCGCCGTCGAACAAGGAAGGGTCGCTGACAGAACTGGCCGCCGTCAGATAGACAATTAACCAGCCATATTGTGTGAGTCGTTGTGCCAGCGTCAGATAAACAGCATCCTTGTATTTCCGGAAAGACTTTGCTCCGCTCTCATCAAATCCGGCTTTCAGTAGCTCGCTGTGAAAGGAATAATTGCAGTGTATGCCGCAGAACAGCATTTTACGCTTGCCGTACTTTCGGGCAAGGTATTCGCGATAGGTCATCTTGTCGGATTGACTGCCGCTGAAGCGCGCTACCGGAATCTCATCCTCACCGCTGATATACGGAGGATTGGAAAAAGGCCACAGATATTCCCTCCCCTGAGAAAGAGAAAGCAGCTTGGCGGTCGCCTTTTTGTGAAGCGCATAAAGCGACAGAACCGCTTCATGCGGACTGTCCGTGGGCGGCGTGATGATCTCTACCTGGTTTTCGCAGAAATCCCTCGAAATGTGTGCGTCGTTGCCAAACGGGTGAGCCGTCTGCGACAGTTTCCCGTCGGAATCTACGCGAAGCGTCTCACGTTCCAGACCGAATCCGCCACTGTAGATATATTCTCTTAGCAGAGAGTTGTGATAATTGAATGTCATGCGCTGCAGCACTCCTTTTCATGTGTTGTCAAAGCTGTGCGTAATCCCTGATAAAAGCATCCAGGGAAATGCCGTTTTCCAGTCCTTCCGCCATACGGCGCGCCGGAGAAAGCAGCGTTTGCGCCCTTTCATATAAAGGAGAAAGATAGCTTTCTTCTCCCAGATTTCTTTCACGAAGCCCTTCCGCGGCTATATCCAGCACATCAGTAAGCAGACCGGAAACTTCTTCCTTATTCAGAAAGGACGGAAACTCGCGCCGATTAAGCAGTTCACGAAGCTCCGAAGCGTTGTAGCCCTTATGATACAGGGTGGTGTCGACATTCAGTCTGTCGGTCAGTTGGGGCAGACGTTCCATCAGCCCGGTGTGAAATGCTGCTACGGTCATCAGATCCCGCACAGGCTGCGCGCATACGCTACGGAATTCCACCGTTCCGCGATAAGTCAGATCTTCAAATTTGAAGGAGCGAAGATAGTGCAGATCTTCCATTTCCGGCGCAAAACGAATGGGATGATAGCCGTCTTGGGAAAAATATTCCCCTTCTATGCTGTCGGCTGAAAAATAATCTTCAAGGCGCGTCGGTCTGAAATTGATATATTTCCCGTCTCTCTCCACACAGTACAGGCTCATTGATTTAATGTATGAGGTCACATCTTCCGACGAATCGAACGTCACGTTATACATATCGACATTGTGTCGGTTCAGACCGTGGAGGCTGTTTTTCCAGAACCTGTCGCGCCCGCAGAGCAGCTCATTATTCTTACCCCACAGGGAATTAGCAAAGAGAATGGATTTCAGCGGTTCCAGCTTATTGAATGTGTTGAATACCTCCGGTAGTTCCTGTTCTTCCACATCAAGCTGCACTTGTGCAGCGCAGGAAAACAGTCCGAAATTGGGATTGTTGTGAAACGGAATGGCATCTCCATATTTTTCATACGATTTGAGATGGTGCAGCAGCATTCTGTACCGTCCGCTGTGAATAGGCTCGCTCCGGTTGACGGCGTAGTGAGGATTGACGCCCATTCCGGTCAGCGTGTGTCCGTATTCGCTTAGGATTTCCTGAATGAATGTATAATACTGACGAAAGCGGCTGTCAATCACGTGAATGTCAGATTCCGCAGCGAAGGACAACTCCAGCGTATTATAACTGCAATCATAAGAGAGCGTGTCTCCGTTTTGAAGCGACTGCGCCGCATAGATCTGACCTTCTTCGTCCCGGCTCGCAAGATCAAAGGAAAAATAATCCACAAATTCATTTGTCAGCCTGTGAACTGCGTCAAAATCTACAGCCTTGCCGCTCAGATTGACGATAGGGAGTTCAAATTCCGAGCCGACACAGGGCTTCCGCACGCGCTGGGTCGGCTTGATGTATTTTTCGTAAATGGCTTCGTCAAGAGCTTGCGGTGTTTTTTTTATCATCATTTTCAATCTGATCGCTCCTCGTTTCATCACAGATTATATTCAAGTGTAATGCGTCCCATCACGTCAATGTATTCGTTGCGGTGATTTTCGCCCTGATAGACGAGGTTGCCCTCATCGTACACCAGCAGCGAATTAAGGGGCAGCGGCTCCCAGCCCTGCGGCTCAAGAGGTACGGTCGAAAACATGGCTCCATCGTCCTGCCGTTTGACATGAAGCGTATCGCGCATATTGACATGAACATACAACACGCTGCCATCAAAAATCAGCAGATTGAGCTTGTTACGGTAGGACAATTCGCCAATCGCCTGTTCCACCGCTTTTATACGCTGCGCAAGCGTCAGCGCCCTGCCGCTCTTGTCAATCCTTTCATTGATTCGGTCAATCAGATAAAGAAGTATCCTCTCACTGTCTGTATCGCCGTTCTGGAGCGCTTTGTAGCAGTTCAGCTCATTTCCGCAGAAAATAGTTCCGTTGTGCATCAGCGTCCAAGTGCTACCGCTGACGTCGCTGCGTACAAAAGGATGGCAATTTTCCGGCTTTACTCCTCCGATCGTGGCTCTGCGTATATGGGCAAGCAGTATTTTACTGTCGGGAAGTGCGTTGACAATATCCGGCAATACCTTGCTTTTCTCGGCGGAGACCATTTCAGTGCGCACCGTCGGATAACCGTTTTCAAAAGTTGCCAGCCCCCAGCCATTCGGATGTCTGACACTGTGACGGAAGAATTCTTTCAGATACGGCTTTATATTTTTGGATTGGTGTGCATATAATCCAAATAATTCACACACTGTGCTCTCTCCTCTCTCAAATTTACATATTAAATATATAAGAATTATAGGCATTATAGCATGTCAGGTCTTTTATGTCAAGTGGTAATCTAAATTTATTATTTAGCCATTTTGCATACAATAAAAATACTGATAGATGACTGGGTTAATACTAATTTTCGACTAAAATCAGACATTTTTCGCGGTCTATTTTGCACCCTGCTTTGTCTTCCTCCTAGGCGGGCTGGCGCCCGCCGTCGTCGTCATCCTTGCATGGCACAAAATATCCTCGCGAATCATTGTCTTCTTTCAATCGAAAATTTGTATTATGCAGAATTTAATCAGTCATTTTCTGCTTAAAAATACAGTATGCTTGCGTGTTTCAGAAAGTGAAATGTATCAATTATTTCTGCATAGTTCCTAACCATCGTTTACATCTCCTAATCTTTCACTTGCACTTCCCACACTTGCTGCAGCCGTTGCAGGTAAGTTTCATGCCGCAGGTCTGGCATTTTTCTCCGAAAAACGGTTTATAGAGATTTTCCTTGTTCAGGGGAAATCCCCATTCGTCCGTCAGCTTCCAGTCCATTGGCTTTCCTTGAAAGCTGAGTCCGGATTTATACGCCTGTTGGGATTGAATGCTGCCCTCTAATTGGTAGAGCTTTCCGCCTTTGACAAACCGCCGCCCTGTTCCGCAAAATACGAAGGTTACATTATGCCGCGCACATTCATCGTGAAGACTCTTTACCCATTCATAATGGCACGGTCTTGCGCCGCCGTAATTCTCCCCGTCGCAAAGCACCTGTTCAATCTGTCCCAACGGAAGATATTTTCCGATACTGACCGGGCCGATAAAGGGCGCACACATGATGCCTTTGTGCTTGAAGGGCAACTCCATCAGAATGGGTATTCTTTCATCCGCTCTGCGCTGGTTCTCGCAGGTGACATTGAACATCACATTCTCCCAGCCGTCGCCCCAGTCTTCCGGCAAATGGTCAGCTACTCTTTCGGGACGTTTGGTCAGCAGAAAGAATTTTACGTCTGGACGGCGGTGTATGATTTTCCATGCCTCATCGCGCCACGCATCCGCTTCCTCCAGAAAGAAATCAGACGTCATACAGACTCTGATCATCTCGCCGCTTTTCACCTTGTACTGACCGCTCCGGTCTTTGGAAAGCGGATATCGGAAACCCGCTTTTGTCCGGTAAATTTGAGAACCGTCCTTGTCCCGCAGGGAATCGAGATAGTACATATAACAATTCCGGCAGCCTTCGCTGCACTTTTTGCAGCCGTGCCAGGGATTCCATATATCGTGCAGAGAAGATCGCCTCTCTTCGTTTGATTTTTCTTTTCTGAATGAATACGTTCTGATGTGATTCCTTATATCCGCTCCGTCATCCAGATAATGAAGCAGAATTTCCGCACAGGCATGGCTGTCGCTCGCGGCATGATGATGGTTAAGATGGATGCCGTAATACTCACAGAGAACATTGAGTTTATGGCTCATTCCAGGGAGAACCACCCTGCCCGTCTGTACGGTACAAATGTATCGGACATACGGTTTCCACTCCATTCCGTAATCACGCAGACAATTTTTCAATACGCCCAGATCAAATACCGCATTATGCGCTACCAACAAACCGGTTGACAGGATCGGCTCAATGGATGACCATAGCTCGGGAAAAGTGGGAGCGTTTCTGACTGATTTTTCACTGATTCCCGTAAGCTGCACATTGAAAGAATCAAAATGTGTTTCCGGATTGACCAGCGAGTAAAACGCATCCACAATGTCGCCGTTTTCTATCACTGTAATCCCGATGGCACTCATACGATGATTCATAGCATTTGGAGTTTCAACGTCAAACACGACAAATCTGGACACACATCTCACCTGGCTCTCTGCTTTTCCCTATCTTTTCTGTTGTCAGGATTATTATATCACAGTTCGTCAAACTGTTCAATAGTGTGAAAGCTGTTATGCATACTTTATCTTTTCCAAAACATCGGCTATGTCCCCGTCAATGCAAATACACTGTTTTTCAATTTCGCGCGGACAGAACGCTTCGCCGAAATTCACGCAGGCATACACGGCCTTTGGATTATCATAGGTCATCTGCCAGAACGGATATTTCACTATTACGGGCGTATTCGCGCCGACACCCAGTTCCAGATACAAGACATGAAGATGCTCATGCCTGCGCAGGAAATCCGAGTACGCCGCCGACGCTCTGTGCCAGCCCTCATCTTCCACAAACAAATCGTCCGCACGGAGGTTCATCGTGACATCAGAGCCGTCTTCCGGACATTTCGGAATCAGGTCTGTCGGAATCCGCATCGAAATCCGCCTATTCTCCGGCACTTGATATATGCCGTCCGCATCCTTCACAACCCCCTGTGCCTCCATCGCTTTTCTGACCCAATCCTCATTATCATAGGTTTTCTGAAGCAATGGATTCACACTTTGAAAAAGGCCATAATCCCCTTGCGTATAAAACAGCCGTTTCTTATCAAATCCGGCTCTCTGGAACTGATGGTCTACATTGGTCGTGACGGCAAAATAGTCTTTGTCCTTGACAAGAGAAAGCAATTTTTGATAGACAAGTTTAGGAGGGTCAATATAGCGGTTGTAATAAATATGTCTTGCCCACCATGCCCAGCGCGTTTCTTCATCGGGAAAAGGACAGAAACCGCCGGTATAGATATCCCGGATACCGTACTTTTTGGCAAAATCAAAGAAATATCTTTGAAACCGCTCTCCGCTGTAGGTCAGACCGGCGGCGGTGGACAAGCCCGCTCCCGCTCCGATCACAACGGCATCCGCAGTTTCAAGTTCGATTTTTAGTCGGCTGATCCGTTCTTCTTCCGTCCCGGAGCCGAATGACATATGTCCGCTGAAGTGATGCGCAGCGTTCAGCCCCTTCTGGATGCTTTCGCGATATCCGTCCGGCATTTCCTCATATAAGCGCTTTACATAATCCTTACCTTTCATCTGTTCATACCTCCATTGCATGGGGCACCGTCATACCCTTTTTCGCACAGTTCATTTTTCTGTATTGCCTGACGTGTGCGCCGGACAATGTCGGCAAGCGTGATGGTTTTCATCTGCACTTCCATTGCTTCCTGCACGCTGTGAAGCTTTTGATCCAACGCTTGATGGATGTTTCTGCCTATGGGACAATCGGTGTTCGGATTTTCATGGAAGTGAAACAGTCCTTCCTCACCGATACAGTCAACCGCTTTGTAGACGTCAAAGAAAGTGACGTCATCCAATTCCTTTGCAAGCGCGATACCGCTTTTTCCCTGACTGATATGGATGATGCCTGCTTCCTTGAGCTTTCCCATGACATTCCGCACAATGACAGGATTGGCTCCCACGCTGCCGGCAAGAAATTGGCTCGTTACTGTTTCACTGTCCTTGAAATAATCTATCGCAGCAATAATGTGAACGGCTATGGTAAATTTACTTGTAATTTGCATTGATTCATCCCCCTACTCGTAATAATACGCCATGACAGGCAGCTTGTCAATGCAGATATTACAATTCATTCCCATTTACTCTCTCACAACGCTGATTCTCTGCCGGAAATGATCGCCTTTTTCAATCTCATCCACCATTGCAATCGCGTAGTCCGCATAGCTGATAATGCTCTCCCCTTTGCTGTTCAGCGTCAGTTCCTCTCCGGCAAGAATGTACTTGCCGCTGCGTGTTCCATCTGCCTGGAAGTCGCCGGCAGGGCTGATGAACGTCCACTTTACATCATCTCTCTTGCGAAGCTCGTCAAGCTCCTGCCCCTGCGCGTTGGCAAGCGGAAGGAACATGGCCGGGAAGTCCGCGCCATCCTTCACCTGAACGGTATGCTCCGGGTTTACATGCAGGCTGCCGGCGCCGCCTACAACCAAAAGGCGCGTATCGGTACCGCTGCTATCTTCATGATGAAATCCTCCTTGAAAGATTGATTTAATCTTGTAATATTCTCGATTACAAGTAAAGTATATCATATCATTCCGGACTTATCAATAGCTTTATTACAAGTTTTTTGTTTGAGAGGGTTCAAGCCTTTATGATGAAAGATCAGAAAAAGGAGCCATTACCGCTTGGGCAATCACTGTCCACAACTTAGGGAAATAAACTCCCTCCGTCACGCCTGCGGCGTGCCACCTCCCTCAGAGAGGGATGCGAAAAATGGCTCCCTCTTTGAGGGGGCTGTCAGCGTAGCTGACTGGGGGAGTGCTTAAGTTGTGGATAGTGCATCTGAAATGGAATAGGATTATCATATGAATCCGCCGTTTTAAAGTTGATTGATTTTTCGCGGCTAATTTTAATATTTTCTATTAATTTGCCGAAATAATGATTGACTCTGTCTGAATTTAGAATTATACTATTTATATGGAAATACAATTACTACATTGAGGTGAATCAAATGGCATATATCAGAAGACATATGGAGGAACGGATTACAGAGTTGAGCAAGTCTTATTCGGCGATTCTACTGACCGGACCAAGGCAATCCGGCAAGACAACCATGCTCCGGAGACTTGCCGAAAAAGAAAACATCGGACGGGATTATGTGACGCTCGATGATTTAACGCAGCGGCAAATGGCAAAAAACGATCCCGCGCTTTTCTTACAACTTCACAAGCCGCCAATACTGATTGATGAAGTGCAATATGCACCGGAGCTGTTTACCTATATTAAGATTTACATTGACGAACATCAGAATCCGGGCGATTTCTGGCTGACTGGCTCGCAAATCTTCCGCTTAATGCAGGGAGTACAGGAATCCCTTGCCGGACGGGTGGCATTGCTGCATATGTCGCCCTTATCGCAGCGGGAGATCATTTCCGCACCGGCAGCGCCTTTCATTCCGGAATTTGAGAGATTATTGGACACAAGCAGAAATATAGCGCCTGTTACAACGCCCGAACTCTTTCATCGTCTCTGGCTCGGCTCGATGCCTGGCTTGGCAAGCGGACAGTTTACCGACCGAAACATCTTCTATTCATCCTATATTTCCACTTATATTGAGCGTGATGTGCGCGATCTTTCCGGTAATGTGGATGCATTGAAATTTCACCGGTTTATTACGGCTGTGGCAGCAAGAACTGCACAATTGCTCAATTACAACGCTTTAGCGGAAGACGCCGACATTGACCTTCCAACCGCCAAAAGCTGGATCAATATTCTTGAAACCCTTGGCATTGTCTTTTTGCTTCATCCTTATTCCAACAATGTCTTGAAGCGAACCATCAAAACGCCCAAAGTCTATTTTTATGATACGGGTCTGGTTTGTTACCTGACACGCTGGTCATCCCCGGAAGTGGCTGAATGCGGCGCAATGAACGGAGCCTTACTGGAAAACTATACCGTTTCCGAAATCATGAAAAGTTACCAGAACGCGGGATTGAAGCCGTATATCTATTTTTACCGCGACCGTGACGCCAAAGAAATAGATGTTCTTCTGGAACACGACGGAAAGCTCTTCCCGCTGGAAATCAAAAAGACCGTATCTCCCGACCAGCGTCTTACCCGTGTATTCAGCATTATTGATAAATCTCCGCTGCAAGTCGGTACAGGCGCAATTCTCTGTATGGCAGAGAGATTGAGCGCCTTTGACAGGGATAATCTTATCGTGCCAATCGGGATGATATGAATGAACGAGCAAAATTTATCATGCTGTAAAAAACGGCGCGGGAGCCACATGTGCACGGAGTTTTAGCCGCAGCGTGCCGGAAGGAGCCGCAGTGTAACGGTGAGAGCCGCACAATACTGTCATTCTGATATAATTGGTAAGGCACACGCAAGTGTGACTATCAATTATGGGAGGAATACCAGTATGGTAGAC
>CADCNI010000026.1 GCA_902802795.1 uncultured Ruminococcus sp. | reverse complement strand
CTCCCTTGTGTGGCGCTGCCCCACTCCCCGCAAGGGCGCTGCCCTTGACCCGCTAGGGAGCCTTGCCCCCTAGGACCCCGCGCTCGCATTCGCTCGCTAGTTGCGCTTCGCTTTTCTTCTTTTTCTTTTTTATTCCGCTAAATTCTCATTTTCCTCCTTACTTCTACCATCTAAAACGTCACACCGCTGCCGCGTTCACCGTAGGGACACGCGCGCATACACAGTCCGCAGACCGCGCCGCGTCCGATGTGGCCGTAGGCCTTTTTCATATGCTGGGAGCATTTTTCCGCGTCGAAGATTTCGCTCCGCTCCATGCCGCGCACGTAATTGACCCCCAGCACCGCGCCGGAAGGACACGCCTCCACGCATTTGGTACAGTTGCCGCAGCGCGATTCCATCGGAACCGCGTCGGACGGAAGCGGCAAGTCCGTCAGCACGGTTGCCAGACGCACCCGGGAACCGTATTGGTGAGAGACAAAGAGGGCGCTCTTGCCAATCCAGCCCAGACCCGCCGCGACCGCCGCCGATTTATGCTGGTAGATGCCGGTGTATTTGTCGCCCCGGTCATGCACGCTCTGCGAGGCGGCAATGGGATAGACCATGGCGCCTTCCCGCCGCAGCATTTCACAGGCAATCAGCGCGCACCGGTCGAGCAGGGCATTGGCGGCGCGGTAATGCTGAAAATAGGCATAGGTGGGTGCGCCGTCGATCTCCTCCACTATCGCGTCGGAAAGCCGGTACATCAGCGTGACGGCGTAGTGATACCGCGACAAATCCGGCGGCACCGTTTCATCAATCCGGCTGAATCCCACTTCGCACAAGCCCTCATACAGAAGGCGTTCTTTGAATTTTACAAAGAATTCATCTCGCACACTTGCCTCCATACAGTAAAATCTCCTCTCCTCCTGTCCTTAATCATCCACATATTTGCAATTGACAAAATCCGCCGCGCCGTCAAAGGGCGAAAAGTAAATGCCCGACACAGTAGGGCGCATGACAAAATAGGTCACTTCGTAATACACGGGATAAAAGATCACATAGGTGTTCAGGTACTTCTCCGCCGCCGCCATCGCCGCCAGCACCGATTCGGTATCGCTGCGCGCCGACGCTTTTGCCACCAGCTTGTCATAGGCCGGATGCTTTAAAAACGCGGGATTGGAGGCATAGTCCGAGGTGAAGCGGTTGAGCGTGTTGAGCGGGTCGTCCTTGGACGGCGCAATGGGGTAAAAGGCGATCTGATAGCTGCCGAGATTCACGCGGTATTGCAGCGTCGCCATGTCAAGCGGTTCGATGTTGACGTAAACATACAAATGCGTCTGCCACGAGTGCATGATGCCGTACATCAGATTCTTGATCTGCTCGTCGTCGGGACAGATCAGCGTGATGCTGGGCATGCGCTTGAGATTGACCGACGACAAGGCTTTATTCATGGAGGCGCGCGCCGTGTTGGGGTCGTAGGTTTCGCGGAAGCCGCCGCCAGCCAGTTCGCGGTACAATTGCCCGTTGATGTGGGTGGAGGGCGGGATGATGTCGTTGGCCGTCTCAAATCCGTAGGGAATCAGGCTCTTGCCGTCTTCTCCGGTGCAGGCTTCATCCGTCACGCAGGACATCAGCGCGCGGCGGATGGCCGTCAGTTCCAGCGCGGGTTTTTCCACATTAAAGAGGAAGCCCCATGTGGTATCGGTAACAGTGGTGTATTTGTAATCGGTATCCTTGAGTTTTTCAATATTTTCGGTTTCGATCACGGCGGATTCCACCGTTTCGCCGTCGAGAAGCTGGAAGTAATCGGTGTCCGCGTCACGGATGCCGAAGTACAGGATGCGGGGACAGACCTTGTTGTAACCCGCGTAATTTTCATTGCGTATGGTTCGCACGTAGTTGTCGTGCGACCAGCCTCTTGCGGGAATAATAAAAGGACCGTTGCTGATGATGTAATCGTCGTCCAATCCGTAATGTCCGTTGGTGGAGAGGAAGAATTCCTCGTTGCAGGGCATATAGACGGCGTTCGGGGTTTGCAGGACAAACTCCGGGTAGGAATATTCCATCGACACTTTGAGGGTGTAATCGTCGATGACGGTCACGCCGAGCGATTCCCGCTTCATCTCGCCGCTGTTGACGGCGCGGGCGTTTTTGATGCAGAAAAGCGCGGAACAGGCGGCGGATTTGGTGGCGGGGTCGAGCGCGCGCTGCCACGCGTAGACAAAATCCTTCGCCGTGACAGGGGTATGCGCTTCATCCGACCACACCGCGTTTTTGCGCAAATGAAAGGTAAACTCGGTGGACTCGGCATTGCTCGTCCATTCCTCCGCCACGCCGGGAATGATGCTGCCGTTCTGGTCAAGACGGGTGAGTCCCTCAAAAATATTGCGGATGACCAGCAGTGAATTGTTATCCGACGCCATCTGCGGGTCAAGGTTCTTCGGCTCGTCGGTGAGCGAATAGCTGATCGCCTTGTCGGTGCCGTCGTCGCTGCTGCAAGCAGTGGCAGGCAGCAGCAGCAGGGTAAGGCAGATCGTCAGGGCGACCATTCGGCACAGTCTTTTCATCAATATGTATCGTTCCTTTTCGTTATCCGGAATAGTATTCGCATGCGCCTGTGATGCAGTTGAGGCGAGCCGTCACGCCGTGTTCGGCAATGTGATCCTTGAAATCCGTATCCATGCTGCCCGTCACTTCGACGAGGGGGACGTCGGCGCCAAAATACAGCCACAGTCCGTCCACGGACAGATGCTCTTTGATGAAGGCTTCCTCAACGGGATGGCCCGCCGCGTCCTGAATGCCTTCATCGTCATAGGTCTCCTTGACAACAGCGCACAGCCCCGGCAGTATTTCCTGCTGCCTGTCATAGACGGCGGCGAGCGCGGCGGGAATATAGGCGGCAATGGCGGCTTCATTCATGCCGTCGCCACTCTCAGCACTCAGTTCAACGGTGTAACCGGCAAAGGGCGGCAGCTTTACGCTGGCGTCCAAAAGTGACTGCTTTTTGGTATCCCAGCGATACACGATATCCCCGAAGCGTTCGTCGTGCAGGGTGGATTGGGTCACATACAGCGCCTCATAGGCGGCGCGCTCTTTCTCTTTCTTCTTTTTCTTATGCGATTCCCACGCGTTCGACAGAAAGATGGCGAAAACGGTAAGCGCCACATAGATCACAAGTGCAATAAGGTGTGTATAAAGCTCCTCCAGACTGTCGAGCGCCCACGCATGCGTCAGCGGTAGGAAGATGACGCCGCCCACAAGCAGCCACAAGATATACAAAGCATATTTGATGAAGTCTTTCATTGACCCGTCCATTCCTTTAACAGAATCATCGCTGTTTTTCTTCTATTGTAACGCAGCAGCGCCTGTAGTTCAAGTGGAATGATATAAATTTTTCAAGAAAAAAATAAATTCTCATTTAACAGAAAAAGCTCCGCGGGAGGCAGAACGGTACGGCGGATAAATCGCGCCGTTCTGCCGGATTCGCAGAGCTTTCTTTCAGGATAATTTGGGATGCCGACACGCAGGGCGGCGCATTACCGCATTACTGCACACCCTGTCCCTCAAACTGCTGGCGGACGGAATTGATCTGGTTCTGGTCGGCCTGCTGGGGGGAATACCAGCCCTTCGCCGCCATCTTGCTGTAGATGGTGTCCTGCATGGAGAGCGAATCGTTGAGCGCGCGGTTGAAAGTCTGGCTCACGTTGCGGTTGGACGATTCGATCGTGCCGTGCATATACAGGTCGCAGCTTCCCTTTTCCAGAAGCAGCATGTTTTCCATCAAATCTCTGTCGTTCATCATAACGGTTCCTCCCTTGTAGTTTCTTACAGCAATCCGAAGAAGCTGTTGAAGATTTCGGTGTGCTTGCTGCTCATCTGCTCGATGCAGCTTTTCAGTTCCGGGTCCTGCAATCGGTCCGAAATCTCTTTGCACTGGGTCTGAAAATACTGCTCGTGTCCAAGCGCGTCCTGCACATAAAGCAATTCTTTCTCGGTCATCTGACCACCTCCGAATGTTTTCTTCCGCAAAAGACCGCCGCCTTTTCGCCGCGGCTTTTCACGGCTCGTTACTATTCTGCCACTGCCACGGAAAATTATGCATCAGACCATTATTTTTAATATATTTACACTATCATATTGCCGCCGTTTATGCTATACTGTTAGATAAGAGTTTTTTCGTGTATCATGGAAGGGGAATTCTCTTGTCCTTTAACGAAGTTTTACAGATGAGCCGCGAATGGCTGCTGTCTGCCCGTTCGGCACAGAACGGCAAAGTTTCCTTTGACATTCTCACTGACAACGGTGAAGCCTTGCGTGTTATTCTGGAAACGCCGCTGCACATGGCGGAGCTGGTGGTAACGGCGAAGGCGGGGTTTGCGCCCTATCGGTTTGTATCGTTCTTCGTTTACAGCACAGACATTCACTCGCCCGACGAACCGCTGTTTTGCTTTTTCGACAGCGATGAAACCACCGCCGACGAACTTCTGCGCGGACTCAACGAGGGAATGCGCCTGATGACCGGGAGCTTCACGGGCTGACCGGAGTTCGCCTCAGAATCACGGAAAAACCAATTCCACACAGAAAGAATGTGCATTTTTATGAACAATGTTTTGAACTTCCTCCGCGATGTATTCCTCAGTATCTTCGGCAAATTTGTTGACCCGGACGCGCTGTGGAAATGGTTTATCGCGCTGCTGCCCCGACTGGTAGGCGCACTGCTGATCTTTATGCTCGGCTGGTGGCTGTCCGGCATCATCGCGAATATTTTTACCCGCGGCATGGAACGCACCAAAGTGGACGAGGGCGTGCGCACGTTTCTGAATTCCTGCATCAAGATCGTCATCAAGATTATTGTCATCATCACCACGCTTGCCACACTCGGCATGAACGTGACCACCCTTGTGGCGGCACTCGGCACGGCCGGCGTTACCATCGCGCTGGCGTTGAAGGACAGCCTTTCCAACTTTGCCAGCGGCGTGCTGATTCTCTTTAACCGCATTTTTAAAGTAGGCGACTTCATCGAAATCAACGGACAGACCGGCACGGTGCGGCGCATCGAGCTGATGTTTACCACCCTCGCCACCGCCGACAACAAGCGCCTTGTCATCCCGAATTCCGTGATTACAAGCAATATGACCGTCAACTACACCGCCAAATCCGTGCGCCGTCTCGATCTCAGCGTCGGCGTTGCCTACGGCTCCGATATTCTGGTCGTCAAAAAGGCCATCCTCTCGGCGCTCAAAAATTGCAGCGACGTCAATTGGGACAAGGAGCCCATCGTCGGCATTTCTTCCTTTGACGACAGCGCCATCACCTTTGACATCAAGGTATGGGTCAACACCAAGACTTTCAACGCTTCCCGCTATGCTATCAACGAAAACATCCTCGCCGAACTGCGCAAGGCGGGTGTGGAGATTCCGTTCAATCAGCTTGATGTACATATGATTAACGGATAAACTTTTTGGAAATTTCATTCATCAAAAGGGGGAAGGATATCATGCAGAACAACCAAGGCGGAACAGTATGGGAAAAACAGGAAAGACCGCCCATCCGGCAGACCCGCATCCGGCAGCAGATGCAGCAAAGGCAACCCGTTCCCGCACAGCAGACGCAGCAAAGGCAACCCGTTCCTGCGCAGCAGATGCAGCAAAGGCAACCCGTTCCCGCACAGCAGACGCAGCAAAGGCAACCCGTTCCCGCACAGCAGACGCAGCAAAGGCAACCCGTTCCCGCACAGCAGACGCAGCAAAGGCAACCCGTTCCCGCGCAGCAGACGCAGCAAAGGCAACCTGTTCCCGCGCAGCAGACACAGCAAAGGCGACCCGCTCCCGTGCCGCCAACACAATCGCGACAGGCATCTCCTGCGTCACAAGCGCAGACAATGCAATTGGTTCCCGTGCAGCAGCAGCCGACAGGCACGCCCTATCGGCGCGCGCTCCCGCCCTCGTCGAGCGCGGTGATTCATCATCCCGGCGGCAGCCAAGCCACCTCACAAGCCAAGCAAACCCTCCCGGAAAAGAAAAAACGAAGATTCTATTTGCAGCCGCTGCGGGAGATCTCATGGCCGCGCCGCATGGTCATGCTGGTGTTCGGCCTGCTCTTCCTGTGGTGCATTGCCCCCGCGTTCTTCATGATACGCGGCATCGGCGTGATGGCCTCCTCCGCCGTCATGCTGACGATCTTTGTGGCGGCGCTGCTGTGGCACCTGATCGACGAACACCACGGCGTGAAGATCAACATTCTCCGCACAGTGATGGCGTTGGGCTTTTCCGCCTGTGTCATTGCGTTCTGCGTGGTGTCCGGCTTTATGCTGAAAGCCTCCATGACCGTGCTGCCGGAGGACTGCCCCGACTACACGATTGTCGTTCTGGGATGCAAGGCGGCGGGAACCAATCCGAGCTGGATGCTGGAAGACCGTCTCAACAAGGCGTTCCGCGTGCTGACCGATCACCCTGACGCGATGTGTGTGGTGACAGGCGGCAAGGGAGACGACGAGGACTACACCGAAGCCTATGTCATGAAAAAATACCTGACCGACAAAGGCATTTCCCCCGACCGCATTCTCATGGAAGAAGCTGCGGGCAGCACGGAGGAAAACCTGCTCTATACCAAGACAGTGATCGAACTCAACGGACTTTCCAAAAACATCGTGATTGTCACCGACCGCTTTCACGAACTGCGGGCGAGAATCTGGGCGGAAAAATCCGGCTTTGTCAACATCTACGCCGCCTGCTGCGAAACGCGCCCGTACCTAGTGGTCGGATACTGGTTCCGCGAGATGTTCGGACTGGCACGGCTGTATGTTTTCGGATATTAGAAAGGACTGTGTAAACAATGGGTTTTGAAATACGGGAAATGGAACTGAAAGACTTTATGGGCGTGATTTCCCTGATTAAAAATGATCTGGGCTATGACGACATTTCCTCTGACATTTACGACAGGATCATGCGCATCTTTCACAACGAGAGCTACACCACCTTTGTCGCGCAAATCGACGGCAGCATCATCGGATTTATGGGACTCATGCGGGGGCTGGCCTTTGAGATGGACGGCGAATACGTGAGAGTGATCGCCCTTGCCGTCAGCAGCGCCTACCGCAGCCAAGGGGTCGGCACGCTGCTGGAAACACGCGCCGAGGACTATGCCGCGCAGATCGGCGCGAGCAGCATCGTCCTTACGAGCGGACTCAACCGCACCGACGCGCACCGCTTCTATCAAAGCCGCGGCTACGAAAAGAAGGGACTCAGCTTCATCAAAATGCTGGAAACCGAAGAAAAATTCTCCTACGACGACCTCTACGCGCCCATCCCGCCCAGAGAATGAGTCAATGCGTAATGAATGCGGACGGAACCATCGCATAATAATCAACCGTGTCAATACATCATTTTCACGCTTTCGCGCATATACATTGATGAATGAAAAATCAATGTGTATCAACGGAGGCGTGTTTTTTTGCGTTGGAATTGGAACGTGCTCAAACGAAAAAAGGGGATTCTGACCGCGCTGAGCTTTCTGCTGTGCTTTGCGCTGTTTTTCAACATTGCTTCGGCTATGGCGGGGCAGCGGAGGGAAGTCAGCGGCAGAATATTGTCATGGGTGGATTTCAAGGTGACGGCGCAGGCGATGGAGGACGCGCTCGCCTATGACATGGCGAGTCATGACACGGAACAACCCATCCACTGGATCGACCTGCTCGCCCTGCTTGGCGCGAAATACGGCGGCGAATTTAAAAACCGCTACCGCAAGGCGGACATGGATGCCTTTGCCGCGCGTCTGCAAAAAGGGGAAACCGCCGAGGATATCGTCGCGGACAACACCTATTTGAAATACTTCGACTATTACAGCGTGGCCTATGAATCGGTGCTGGGCGGTCTAGTGGGCGAATATTCGCTGCAAACGGAGGAATCGGCGGGCGGTTCTCCCGTCTTTGCGCCGAAATACGGACTCAAAGCCTACTCCCCCATCGCGGAGGGCTGGGCGTATTCCCACAACGCCGATTTCGGCAGCGCGCGGGAGTTCGGCTTCAAGCGCAGTCACTTGGGACACGATATGTTCGGCAGCGTCGGCACGCCCATCGTGAATGTCGAAACCTGCATGGTAGAAGTGCTGGGCTGGAACAGATACGGCGGCTGGCGGGTCGGCATGCGGAGCCTTGACGGGCGGCGGTATTACTACTACGCCCATCTGCGCAGCGGACACCCCTATGCCGCAGGGCTGGAGGAAGGACAGATGGTCTACGCCGGCGAGGTGATCGGGTACATGGGCATGACGGGCTATTCCGACAGCGAGGATTTCAACGGCATGCAGCGGCCCCACCTGCATTTCGGGGTACAGCTCATCTTTGACGAAAGCAGCAAAAACGAAATCTGGGTGGACCCTTACGAACTCACAAAATTTCTAAGCAGGCACCGTTCCTCCGCGGTCAGCGTCGGCAACGGCGATTTCAAACGAAAGTTTACCTATTACGACAGTGTGGAGTAATTTCAACATTTTTAGCAAACGGAAATAAAACCCTTTTAAATATTGTGTCGGACAGTTGATTTTTTGTAAAATTTGTGGTATACTACAAATAGTAATACATTTCATCAGAAGGGAGTGCCGAGCGTCATTATGAGAAGAGTCAAGCGCGTACCCGTGCGACGGGTGGCAATGCAGCCCGTGGAAACGCACATCAAAAAGGTCGAAACCGTCGAAGCCTACCCCAAAAAAACCACCAGCATCCGCACGGAGTTGAGCGACGGCTGCTACATGGTGACCTATTACTATCGGCGCGGTCCCTATGGCGAACTGCTCGCGGAGGATATTGATTCCGCCACGCATTTTGAACGCGCCATTTATGACAGGATGAACCACCTGCTCGGCAGCACGACCGGCGAACTGACCGAGAAAATCCGGTGGTGAGTTTTTTACCGTTTTCGCAGAAATTCCATACAACAAAACACGGCTGTCTGCTTTTTCTTCCAGACAGCCGTGTTTTGTTGTGCAGAATGCTTCTTTGCTTATTTGTCCGCCAGCTTGTAACGGAGACCGTTTTCCTTGGCATACTGACAGGCGGCGGAACCGCGGGTGCAGTAGAGCGTAAAATCATTGTTCCGTCGGCAACTGTCGCCGTCGTAGTAGTTGTAGCCGATCGCGCACGCCCCTATCTCCTTGACCGAAGCAGGGATCTTCATCGACGTCATACGGAAGTCATCGCAAAACGCTTCCCTGCCGATAGCCGTCAGCCCGCTGTGGAGCCGGACGGAGGTGAGATTCTGGCAATAGGTGAAGGTGTAATCCTCGATCCGGCTGACGCTGCCGGGAATTTCCATTTCGGTCAGTCCAAGGCAATTATAGAACGCATAGCTGCCTATCTCCGTCACACTATCGGGTAAGGTGATGCTTTCCAGTGCGGTGAATTCAAACGCGCCGGGCGCGATGGCGGTAACGCCTTTGGGCGGCGTGTATTTCTTTATGTCCGGGTCGGCGCGCCATACCGTTTTTCCGTCCGCGGTGTAGATGCAGCCGTCGGCGTATCGGTAGCCGGTGTTTTCAGGGTCGAGAATCAGTTTGAACGACGCGCCGCCGAATGCCCTTTCCCCGATCTTCACGGTGTTTTTGCTGATGTGAACCGGTTCCATAGAACAGCAGCCGTAAAAAGCCATGTCCCCTATCTCCCGCACGTTTTCGAGGTTGATTTCCCGCAGCGCGGAACAGTCTTCAAAGGCGCAGTTGCCGATGGTTTCGACCGATGCCGGCAGCACGACTTTTTCCAGATTCCAGTGAAGCCCCCAACCTCCGAAAGCGTTGTCCGAGATGGATGTGACGGGCAGCCCGTCGATCTCGGCGGGAATGACAATTTCTTCCACACTCTCGGTGCAGCCCGAAAAAACGATGGCTCCGTCCCGCTCATAGTAGGTAAATGTTTTGAGCAGCGCCGCATCGACCGCCGAAGTTTTTGGGGAAGTAAGTACACGCCCCATCAGCAGCGCACCGATGCCCAGCGCCAGAATGACGGCGGCCGCAATGGCAGAAATCACAGTCTTTTTATTCATCGGCAAAATCTCCTTCACACGCTACAGGAACAGCCATCGCCTATCCCATGATAAGTTATCCGTGTTTTATCTTACAATGTATATTCTTGTCTGTTATATCCGCGCGTTTCAGCATTAAAACACGACATTCTTTTTCATTTTTTGCAAAGAGGGCTTGGCTCCAAAAGAAGCCCGACAGCGATTGATGCTGTCACAGACCATGCGCTGTGCGGCTTGTGCCGAAGACAGCCCGAAAAGCAGTTCCTCCCGACAGAAGCGGTATAACGCTTCTTTCCACGGAATCGGAACACTGCTTTCCGCCAGCGAACGGTCGAGAATCTCCAAAAAACGTTGCAAACAGCTCATTCCGTCTTCATAATCGCCTTTGAAAAAACAGAGCATGGCCGCGTCATATACTTCCCAGAAAGGGGATTCCGCCGGAATTCGCCCGACCAGCCGTTCCTTGGCGTAGGTCAGATCGCGCAGCCTGCGATATTCGACCACTTCTTCCAGAGCGCGACGGGTCAATGTTTCCGTTTTCTCCGCAAATACATCGTCCTGCCCATCGTAGGGCACATAAGACAGTCCTGCCGGCTCCACTCTGCCGCCAATGTCAAATGTATCGGGTCCGTCCTCCATGACTCTGCCATGCCCCCACAGAAAACAAACGCCCACATTGAGAAAGCAGCCTTTTTCATAAGAATGGGGCTGAAATTCCACCAGCGTCATGAAATAATCATTGTCGTCCAGCCAGAGACGCGACGTACCTTTTTGAAACAGACCCTCCGGCTGTAAAATCTTTTTGGCGACCTGCCGGATGATTTTCTGATGTGGTTCCATTGCCTCACCTCATTGTGCGGGTATATGTACTGTTCAGTCCGCTGTGGCAGCGCCTTCGGTCAGCGCGCGCAGCGCCGCCGCTCTGTCGGACGCGCCGAAAACCGCGTTGCCGGCGACCATCAGATCCGCGCCCGCCTGTGCCGCCCGACCGACATTTCCGGCATTCACGCCGCCGTCGATCATCACGGGAACCGTCAGACCGCGCGCCTGACATTCCGCCTTGATGACGGCGATCTTGTCGAGGCATTCGGGCATCATGGACTGACCGCCGAAGCCCGGCTCCACGGTCATCACCAGAATATGGTCGAGCGTATCGAGATAGGGAAACAGCGCCTCCGGCGAGGTCTTGGGCTTGACCGAAAGTCCCGCCTTCACGCCGCACTCATGGATTTTGTCAACGCAGGCTTTGAGATCGTCGTCGCATTCCACATGCACGGTGATCACGTCGGAACCCGCCTTGGCGAAATTTTCTATGTAAGCCAGCGGATGCGTCATCATCAGATGCACGTCGAACACCATCGACGAAAGCGGACGCAGCGCCTTGACCATCGTATAACCGAAAGTGAGATTCGGCACAAAATGTCCGTCCATAATGTCGATGTGAAGCACCCTGGCTCCCGCGTTCTGGATTTCTCTGACCTCGTCGCCCATTCTGGTAAAGTCCGCTGAAAGCAGCGACGGCGCAATGATTGCCATATTTTCTCCATCCTTTGCGTTGTAGTGATGTTTTTTATTTGCATTATCATTATACATACTTCACAGGAAAAATGCAATAGCGTTTCGTTCAAAAAAATACCGCCGACCCGCTTCCCTTTTTTTGGGAACGGAATCGGCGGTATTTTAATCAGTCATTGCTTTTCCCTTACGGGCTGCGCTGCAAAGCGTGCGTCAGCAAACCGTCTGCTGCATCTCGGCTTTCTTTCTCTTGGTGAGAACCAGACCTCCGGCGAGCATGGACAGAAGCGCCATATTGCACGCAATCAGCATAGGCAGATTGCTTTCGCCTGTGCCGGGAGAGACAATGTTGCCGTTGGGATCGACCCAGATCGCATACAGCTTGACATTGCCGTTGATCTGAATCGTATCGGTGCCGTCGCCCTTGTAGCCTGTGCCGCTGCCGTTGGACTGGGTGTTCCACTCCTTGAAGGTGCAGCCGGTTCTCTCGAGGTCCTCCTTGGACTTGACTGCGGCTGTCGAACCTGCCGCATAGCGGCTGTTATCGGTGGGAACGGTACCGGCGGTGTGTCCGTTGCCGTCATACTCCACGATAAACGCCACATCCGGCTTCCAGATCGCGTAGAGCGTCACATTGGCTGTCATGGGATCAAGCTGCTGACCTGCCTGATAGCCCTTGCCGCTGCCGTTGGCACTGGTGTTCCACTCGACGAACTCCGCGCCGTCTTTGACAAGGCTGTCGCCTTTGGCAAGAACGGTGGGCGTGTCGTTGGCAGTATACTTGTTGCTGTCCACGGGAACAGCGCCGGTTCCGCCGTTGGAATTGTAGGTGACGGTCAGTTCCGTACCCGACGATATCGGTTCCCAGACCGCCTTTACGGTGATATTTCCGTGCAGAATCACCAGCGTGTTGATCATGAGGAAATGCTCCTCGTCGCCGTTGCCGCTTCTGCGATACACAGGCGCGGCCGCTGTTCCGGTGGAACCGCCGGACGGCTGGCTCGGGAATTGGATATTTTCCCAGCCCTCTGTAACTTTCCACTTGGTAATCTCATAACCCGGGAAAACAAACGGATGTTCCAGTTCCTCATTGCTGCGGACACGGTAATTCAGCGTGTATTCGTCAATTTCAAATACGTGCGTCGTGTCGATCTGGTTGTTCTTCCACGCGGGGTCATCTTCATCAATGCCGCAAGTGTATGTCACATCGAGTTTGGCAACCCAGATGGCGTACACCGTGCAAGTGCGGTCACTGCCGAAATCGCTGAGAGCCAATTCCGTGACGCGGTTTTCGTAAACGTAATTCTTGGTCTTGCTCCAGCAGACAAAACGGAAGTTGTCAGAAGTGGGGACTTGGGTTGTCAGTGCGTGCTTATTGTTTGTAAAGCTGCTCTTCCGCCAGGTTTCGGCGGAGGGTCCATTTTCCAGTCCGGTCAGATCGGAGAATGTGGCGGTATTGCAGTCGTACTTCACCGTGTAGTTCGGTTCAAATTCACCGATCAGCTCTACATCTTCGGCAGGCATGGCGAAAGTGTCGTCCTTGCCGTAATCCTTGCCGTTGTACGTCCAGCCCTTGAAGTTGTAGCCGTCCACGCGCAGCACGTCTTTGACAGTAACGGTATCGCCTTCGGTGTATGCGGCGTCATCGATCGGCAGGGTGTACGCGGTTGCCGCCGGGTCAGTGCTTGTCACTTTGTATGTGACGGTGTAGGTCGGGTCGGGAACCGGCGGGGTCGGCTTGGCTTTAAATTTACCCACGAGCGTCACATCGCTGGCCGGCATGGTGAAGGAAGTAACGCGTGTGAATGTAATCGAGCTGTCCGTCACCTCGCTGCTTTCATTTGCCGGGACAGGATCGGTGCCGTCCGCAAAGTTCCATCCGGCAAAGACATAGCCCTGGGGTGCCGTGGGAACATCCGCAACGGTAACCGTCGTGTCATATTGCGCATCGACGTTGCCAGGCGCTGCGCTTACGCCATCAGGAACAACGCCTTCATACTGATAATGCACCTTGTAGACAGGCACCACAGGCGTCACGGCTTCCCACTGCGCCACTGCCGTGGCGGTACGGCTGCTGTCAAACAGCGCTTCGTAAACAGTGCCGTCAAATTCCGCCGCGTCAAACTGATCGGCGTCATACGTCTTGGTCTTGGTTTCGTCGTCGCTGTTGGTAATCTTCCAGCCTTTGAAGGTGTATCCTTCGGCTTGCAGCTTGATCTTGCTGACGGTCACGCTGTTGGCTCTGAGTTTCGCCAGCGTGACGGTATCGTCTTTCGCGGGCAGTGCGGGAGAAGAAGCGCTCAGCGCGGAAACGACGCCCTTGTCGTATTTCAAGGTGTAATAATCGGTATTCCAGACCGCCTTATACGTCACATTGTCCTTGACCTCAATGGTGCCCGTTGTGGCATAACCTGCGGGAGAAACGAGTTCCCAGCCGGCGAAGGTGTGTCCGAACCAGGTAAACGCGCCGTCGCCTGTGTTGTCCCAGACCGTGTGGCTGCTGCCGTAAGAAATATTCTCATACACCTTGTTGTCCTGTGAGCCTCCGGGGACATTGGGCTGATAGGTCACGGTGTACTTGTTGTCGGTGTACGTCGCCTGGAACGTAACATCGTTATCGGGCATCGAGAATGTCCTGTCATGGATTTCGCTTGCGTCAATGCCGTCAACCAGCTTCCATTCCGTCGCCTTGGTCTTGCCCTCAATATCGGGAATCAGGGAAGCCGACGCCATTTCGACGGTGGTGTGGTAGTCGTGCGGGGTGGATTTCAGCGCGTCGGGGGTGGTAAACGGCGCGCCGTTCACATCGAGGTAAATGACACTCGGTGTGTGTGCCGTAAAGAAGGCGGTCAGTTCCAGATCGTCGCCCGGCATAGCGAAGTCGTCCGCATACGGACTCCAGCCGGAGAAGGTGTAGCCATCCACATCGCCGATTCCCTTGTTGAGCATCGTCACACTGTCGCCCTTGTGGAACTTGGTTCCTGACGGGTACTGCTCGATCGTCACGCCTACGGGCGTCTCGCCCGAAATCTGATAGGTCACGGTGTACTCTTTATAGGTGAATGTACCCTCAAATGCCACCGGCTGGTCGGGCATGGTAAACTTGCCGCCGCTGACGGTCACATCGTCCGTTGTCCATCCTTCGAAGGAATATTTTTCGCTGTCGTAGTCGGTACCTGCCGCAGGAACCGCTACCACATCAACTTCCTCGTCCCACGCATGGTTGACGGTGGCGGGCGCGGTATAAGTGATGTCGGTCGCGTCGTCCGGCTTGGTGAGTGTGTACGTTACCGGATTTTCGACAAGCGTCCACTGTGCCTGCGCGGTAGCACGATAGGTCGTCGTGTCGTCCACCTGGACGAATGTGTTGAGCGGTACGGTCACACCGCCGGAATTATTCTTGTCAAAGGTCACGGCGGCGTCTTCTTTGATCTTCCAGCCGTCGAAAGTATGACTCTTGACAGCGGGCACGATGCCGCCCGGAGCGGGTTGCAGGCGACCGCCTGTCAGTTCAGTGTAAGTCTTGGTTTCGGTGACGGGGACGGTGCTGCTTGTGACCGTCGCGCCTGTCGGTGCGTTCACGTCATACACCAGTTCATAGGTGTTTTCCGCCCACTGCGCCACAGCGGTGGCAACGCGTTCGCTGTTGAAGAGCGCTTCCTGCACCGTGCCGTCAAATGTTGCTTTTCCGAAATCGTCGGCGCTGTACGTCTTTTCCACATGGGGATCGGAGGACGTATTGGTGATTTTCCAGCCGAGGAAAGTATATCCGTCCGCTTGCAGCTTTGTCTGCTCAACGGTCACGCCGTTGGCTCTGAAATCCACCCATATGATATCGTCTCTGGTGCCGGGCAGTGCGGGAGAAGAAGCGCTCAGCGCGGAAACGATGCCCTTGTCGTATTGCAGGGTGTAGTTGTTCACCGTCCACTTGGCTTTGTAGGTTACATTGTCATTGACCGTGATGGTGCCGGTGACAGCATAACCGCTTGCGGGGGAAACGAGTTCCCATCCGTCAAAGGTGTGTCCCGCGTAAATAAACGCGCCTTCTCCGGTATTATCCCAGACGGTGTGGCTGCTGCCGTAGGTGAGATCGTCAAACACCTTATCCGTCAGCGAGGTTCCTTCCGTGTTGTGCTGATAGGTGACGGTGTACTTGTTCTCCGTCCACTGCGCGGTAGCGGTGGCGGTCTTGCCGTCGTTGTCGAAATTCTCAAACGGAACCTTATCGCTCGCCCGTTTGTTTCCGTCCGTGACATTCAGCTTCCAGCCCTCGAAGGTGTAGCCGGGTGCGCTGGGTTCAGCGGAGGACAGGGTGTAGTTGCCGTCCTTGACCGTCGTGTAGAGAATGCCGCTATCGGTAATCGGTTCAGGCATCGTTCCGGCGGCGGCGGTCACATCGCCTGTGTCATACACCAGCGTGTACTCGTTCTCCGTCCACTGCGCGGTGGCGGTAGCGGTGAAGGTGCTGTTGTCGAAATTCTCATACGGAATCGCAGCGCCCTTGGGCTTGTTCCCTTCCGTGACATTCAGTTTCCAGCCCTCGAAGGTGTAGCCCTTCGCGGCAGGTACGGTATCGGACAGCGTGTATTCGCCTCCGCCCACCTGCGCATAGGTCAGATTTGACGCGTCGGCAGGCATTTCGGCGTTCACATCGCCGGTTTTATATTCCAGCTTATACACGTTCAACGTCCACTGCGCGGTAGCGGTGGCGGTCTTGCCGTCGTTGTCGAAATAGCCGAACGCTATGGTATTGCCCGCCTGTATGACGTCTTCGGTCTCGTTGATTTTCCAGCCCGCAAAGGTGTAGCCCGGGGCGGTGGGGACCTTGTCGGACAGCGTGTAGTCGTCGTCCTTGAGTGCGGTATAAAGAATCGGGCTTACCGTGAGCTGCGCAGGCATATTGCTTACCGTCGCGCCTGCGGGAGCGTTTTCCACATATTGCAGCGTGTACTCGTTCTCGGTAAACGTGCCCTGCAGCGTCACGGCGTTGTTGGGCATTTTGAAGGATTTGGCATTGCCGTCCGCGTCCTTGGTAATGTCGGCGTCGGGTACGTCGCCGGTTTTGACATCCCATCCGTCGAAGGTGTAGCCTGTCGCGGTCAGCTTGCCGGCAACGGTGTAATCGTCCGTGTAGGGAATCTGTGCCGTTGCGGGAAGCGTAACGGACGGCTGGTTGTCGCCTGTCAGCGTATAGGTGACAGCATGCTTGTCGCCTTCCCATATGGCTTTATAGGTGACGTTGTCCTTAACGGTAATTTGGTTGCCTGAGGCAATCAGGTTTGAACTTCCCTGCGTTTCAAATTTCCCGGGATAATCCTTACCCGTGGGGGAGACCAGCTCCCAGCCCTTGAAGTGGAAACCTGTGGGCGCCGTGAAGGGGCAGGACGTGCGAATCGTATGCGTCCCGTTGGTGACGGTTTTGTCAACCACATCCGTGCCGGGGACATTGGTACCATTCGCCTTACCGGGCTGATAGGTGACGGTGTTCTCCCAAATCGCGTAAACCTCGTAATCGGTCTTTGTGAGATCGGTGAGCTTGACGGTAGTTGTTTCTGTTGTTGAGTCGGACTCTTTCGCCCAACCTCTCAGGTAATAGAGGTCATTGCCCTCGCCGTCCTGTGCCGTACAGGTGCGGGACGGGAAGGTGTAGAGGTAATAATCTGTCCACCCCGTAATTTGATCCGGATTATCCGGATTGCCGTGAATCGGCTCCTGATTCTTATACAGCGTGCAGTCCGCTATGGTAAAGGTCTGCGTCACCGCGTCCTTTTTCAGAGAATTTTGCGGTTTGGACGGTTCAACGCTTAAACCGTACTGCTCCTTGTTCGTCTTGTAAGTCAGTGTGTAGACCCTGGGAACCAGTTCGCCTCTCAGCACAACGCCGAATGAGGGCATCGAGAAGGATTTTACGTTATCGGTGTACTCTCCCTCGATGAGATTGCCGTCTTTATCCTTCTTCTGCTCGTAAACCCTGCCGGCGATATCATTCACCGTTTTTCCGTCGGGAAGGGAATCTGTATCAATTTCCCAGCCGTTGAATAACGTGTAGCCCGGGAAGTCCGAAGCCGTCAGCTTATCCTCCACAGTGACGGTAGTTCCGGAGCCGTAGGACTTGGTTTTATATTTGTCGCCGTACTTTTCGTCAGACAAATCGACCGCGCGTTCCACACCGTCGTCTTTTACCACATTGCCATCCGCGTCGAGATAGACCGCCTTGTAGGTCACTACCGGCAGATCCGGTTCCACCAGGAAGGTGTACTCATAAAAACCGGACTGGTTGTTGAAGGTGAACTTTCCCACGGCGTTCTGACGTGCGATTTCAACCTTATCCGTATCGTCATTGTCATATGTGCCGGTGGGCTGGGACAGCGAATAAAACAATTCGCCGATGGAGATTTGGACCTGATCATCACCTGTGTCTTCCGTATTGTACCCGAATCCCCATTTCTTGTTTTCGTTTTCTTCCATCATCCAGCCCATGACGGGAAGATATTCCCGGTCTTCATCCGGCGTTTCGTCATCCCCGTCATTGGAATACATGGGCGCTTTGTTGTCATAATAATTCTGCTCACTCGCGTCGCCTGCCAGATAAACGCCTCTGCCAAAGAATTCGCTGAGACTGTCCATTTCCGGATTAACGCCGTGCCAATTGTATGTGCTGATGTAGGTGTCATCATTGTCGTAATCATTATAAGCGTCTTCCTCAATAGCCGCCTGCTCATTTGCATCGTTCGGCTTTTCGTTTTTGCTGTACTTAAACGCGGCGTGCGCGTCCGCGTAATCATACTTGATTCTCACCGCCAGCGGCGTACAGTGTGCCATGTAACCGTTGGCTTCAATCGGCGTGAGCTTATCGCTGACCGAAAAGACTTTTATCGAATAATCCATCGACGCAAAGTTCATGCCGCTCAGATCCGCGTAGGTGTTGTCGAAGCTCATATATTCATATCTTGTCTGCGTTCCGTTCACCAGAATGCCGACGTATGTCTTATAAGCGGCATCCCACTCCGTGTTTTTGGGAATCGGAAGCATCACCGAGTCCTGCGAAAACCAGAACATACCCGTGCTGCTTTTGGTGAGCGTGACCTCGGCATAGGGATGATCGTCATCCAGATTGACAGGTTCATCCAGATCATCAAACGTCGTATAGGAAATCGTATAGGTGCGGGCGGGAGCGTCTTCGACGTACATATCCCTTACGCTCATACCGGAACGCAATGCATCAGTTCCGGAGCTATAATTCACATAACGCTCAAAAGGCTTTGTATCGCCGATATAATAACGCCATGAGTAATAATAAAAATCACCCACTAATTCGCTGTCATCGTCTTTTTCCTCTGTACTGAAATTCGGAAGATTCAGGACGCTTTCATTAACATACAGTTCGCTTGACATCAATCTCGTTTCATCATCGATAAAAGCGTCGAGCAGGCTGCCCAGGTCGATGGTGCCCTCACAGAACCATACATCATAAGCGCCTCTGCCGTCTCTGTTTGCATAAATATAGACTTTCTTCGCCCTGTACGCATCCGACAGGGGCGTGTTGGGCGTAATGCTGCAACCATACCCCCAGTTGGCATACTGCACCGCCTGCGTCTTCTCTTCGTCTGTATCGTCGCTGGTCACATAACGATCGTTTTCTTTGTCGTAGGTGGCGGCATCATCCGTATAGGTCTTTTCTTCCCCGGTCTGCATACGCCAGAACTGCACTTTTATCTGCGTATCGCTGCCGTAGCCGCGATACTCGTAACTGTCCAGATAAAAATGCGGTATGTTTACAAACCTGTAATTGGCGTCCTCCGCCAGGGCGGTAATTGCCAGCGCAGAACCGACGCCTACCACTACCATTGACAGAAGAAACGCTATTAAATGCGTGGGTTTTTGAAAAAATCGCCTGATTTTGCTTTTCATGAAACCATTCAGCCTCCCTTTAGGTGGGTTTGTTTTTCTTTTTTTCATTCTTTGTTTTCCCGTTTGAAAATGAAAAATTCCCCTATGTGATCATATAAATTCATCTCCCCCTATACTAATGCGTAATTCGTAATGCGTAATGCGTAATGAATGCTCTGATTGAGCGCTGTCTGAGCATTAAGCTGTTTTTTCTCAGCAAGTGCGTTTTTTAATGCGCCATTAACAATTTGTAATGCGTGATATGTGTAATTCTTTTGCAATAAGATTCATTCTGCCATAATTACGCATTACGCATTACGAATTGAATTAATTGTGCTGTGATTTTGTTATAGACATAAGTATCTTTAATAATTCCTGACAATCAGGATAAATGCTACGATATTGCTGCTCGGTAAGATAATTGGTTTCGTATAATAATTCAAGCCAATACTCTGTTTCGCTTGCTTCTTTCAGTGCAATATTCATTTTTGCATAAAAATCAGCCTTGCTTTGACCTCTTACCGCTTCTTTAACATTTGCGCCAATGCTTGTTCCGCTCCGCAAAACCTGTTTTGACAAAACAAATTCTTTTTTATCAGAGATCAAAAACTGGTGCAATTTAATGATTCTGACAGCGAACTGTTTACTCTTATCGACAATAACATTGTCTCCCACCCGTTTCTCACCCCATCATCGTGCGTAATACGCAGTACATCACACATAGCGCTTCGTGCGTAATAAATTACGCATTACGCATTGCGCATTACGCATTAAAACGCGTCCTGTCCCACGTCGGTGACGGTGGAGGGCAAATCGACGGGAGCGAGTAAGCCGCAGCCATAAAACGCGCCGTAGCCGATGGATTCGGTACCCTCGTGCAAGGTTACGCTTTGCAGCGCGTCACAATAGGCAAAGGCGTAAATACCGATGCTCTTCACACTGCCGGGGATATCCGCCTCCGTCAGCGAGTGGCACCCGCAAAACGCCATATCCTCGATGGTTTCCACTCCGCTTCCCATCAGCAGCGTTTGGAGATGGGGACACTCGCGAAAGGCATTCGCACCGATGACCGTCACGCTGTCGGGTATGGTGACGCTGCGCACCGCGCGGCTGTATTGAAACGCTTTCTCACCGATCGCCGTCACGGGCCGGCCGTCGATTTCCGGGGGAATCGTCACATACGCGGCGGTACCGGTGTAGGCGGCGATCGTCACGCCCGTCTCGTTTTGAACATAGTCAAACGACACATAAGCCGCCGTTGTGGTGGTGGTCGGCGCGGCTGAAGTGGTCGTCGTAGTCGTCGTAGTCGTCGTGGTAGTTGTCGTCGTGACGGTCGTGGTCGCGGCGGTCGTAGTCGTGGGGGGCGTCGGCGGAGGTTCTGGCTTTTTCATGTTGAGCGCCGCGCCCGCGATGCCCGCCACGGCGGCGGCGGAAACCAACCCGACGCCGAGCTTTGCCAGCAGAGCGCTGCCCGCTGTGCCTGCGGCCGTCGCGGCGGTCGCAGTGGTTGCCGTGACGGAGCCCTCTGACGCGGGCGCGATCGCCGCGAGAATATTCGCCAAAATTTCCGGGCTGACGGCGACGCTGCCCGCGATGGGCGGTATGGCCGCCGCGTGCAGACCGCTCTCCTCAATTTCCTTTTTGAGCTTTTCGCGTCCGTAGTGCAGACGGCTCTTGACCGAACCCACCGGGATATGCAGCATTTCCGCGATCTTTTCGATCTTCATGTCCTCATAATAAAAGAGAATCATACAGACGCGCTGGTTTTCCGGCAGATTGTTCACCAACGTCCACAATTCGTCGTTGGTGATCGACTGCTCCACGATATCGTGCGCCGATGACTCAAGCTGCCATTCTTCAAAATGATCCTCGGCTACGTTATAAAGTGTTGCGTCATATCGCAGCGACTTGTCCTTGCAGGAATCACGCCACTTGTTGAGGACAATGCCCCGGAACCAATGCCAGAAATTCCCTTTATTGTCAAGATGGTGGAGGTTTTCAAAAGCGGCAATGTAACTTTCCTGCAAAATATCCTCCGTCTGCTCCCTGTCATGGCACAGACCGAAGGCAAGCGAATAGGCGCGGGCATAGGTGTCCTTGTAAAGCGCTTCAATCGCGCCCTCGTCGCGATTCATGGCCAGCTCCACATTTTTGATAATGTCAGATTTTTTCATATTCATTCACTCAAAGCGTTTCCTTTTTGATCGTTTTTGATGGCTTACGCCGTTATTATAGCAGAACCTTTCCCATCCGTAAATAGTAAAATTTCCCTTTTCCATAAGTAAGTTAGAAATTTTTACTATAGAAGTTCAAGATGAAAGATGAAAATATTGACGATGTTTTTTGTGCATTTTTTATAATCCGGAAAATCAGGGCATGATGACAAATGTCAGCCGTCAATCGTGTCAACCGTTTGTTGATACCTTTTGCATTCCGCATGATTGACAATTGACGCAAGAAGATTTAAAATAAATAGAAAGACCCGGCTTTGTGCCATACAAAATTTTTTTGAAAGAGGTAATTTTCCCATGAGAAGCGATATGCTGAAGGAAGGTCCCTCCAGAGCGCCCCACCGCTCTCTGCTCAAGGCTCTTTCCATCACCGATTCCGAAATGCAGCGCCCCTTCATCGGCGTTGTCAACTCCTACAGCGAATACATTCCCGGTCATATGCACCTGCGTGAGATCGGAGAAGCCGTCAAGGCGGGCATCCGCAACGCGGGCGGCGTTCCCTTTGAGTTCCAGACCATCGGCGTGTGCGACGGTCTGGCCATGAACCACCCCGGCATGAAGTATTCCCTCCCCTCCCGCGAACTCATCGCGGACTCCATTGAGGTCATGCTCACCGCGCATCCGATGGACGCGGTTGTCTTTATCCCCAACTGTGACAAGATCGTTCCCGGCATGCTGCTCGCCGCCTGCCGCCTGAACATCCCCGCCATCTTCATCAGCGGCGGCCCCATGATGTCCGGCAAATGCGACAGCAACAAATATGGCCTTTCCGAGATGTTCGAGGCAGTCGGCAGCTTCTCCGCCGGCAAGATCGACGCGCAAAAGCTGCTCGAACTCGAAACCAAAGCATGTCCCACCTGCGGCTCCTGCTCCGGTATGTACACCGCCAACTCCATGAACTGCCTGACCGAAGCCATCGGTATGTCGCTGCCCGGCACCGCCACCTGTCTGGCCGTCTCCGCCAAGCGCCGCCGTCTCGCCAAAATGGCGGGCGAAAGAGTGCTGGAACTGCTCAAGGAGGACATCAAGCCGCTCGACATCATCACTCCCCGTTCTCTCGAAAACGCTCTCCGCTCCGAAATGGCGCTGGGCTGCTCCACCAACACGGTGCTCCATCTGACCGCCATCGCCTATGAAGCCGGCTGTCCGATCAATATGGAGATCATCGACGACATCAGCAAGACCACCCCCCAGATCTGCAAGCTCAACCCCGCGGGTCAGACCTTCATCGAAGACCTGGAAGAGATGGGCGGCATCGAGGCGGTTCTCAAAGAACTCAGCAAGGCCGACCTCATCAACACCGACTGTCTCACCGTCTCCGGCACGGTCGCGGAGAGAATCGCCGACGCGCCTGACGCGGACGGCACGGTCATCCGCAAGCTGGACAATCCCCACCGCAAGGACGGCGGCATCGCCGTGCTGCGCGGCAACATCGCCGTGGACGGCGCGGTCGTCAAGCAGGGCGCCGTGGCTCCCGAAATGATGCAGCACCGCGGTCCCGCGAAGTGCTTTGACTGCGAGGAAGACGCAAGCGACGCGATTCTCGGCGGCAAGATCGAAGCCGGCGACGTGGTCGTCATCCGCTACGAAGGCCCCAAGGGCGGCCCCGGTATGCGCGAAATGCTCAATCCCACCGCTTCGCTGGTCGGCATGGGTCTGGATAAATCCGTCGCGCTTATCACCGACGGACGTTTCAGCGGCGCGACCAGAGGCGCGGCCATCGGTCACGTTTCCCCTGAAGCCGCTGCCGGCGGTCTGATCGGACTCATTCAGGACGGCGATATGATCAATGTTGACATCACCAACCGCACCCTCACCCTCGAAGTGGACGACGCGGAGATCGAAAAGCGCCGCGCCGCATGGGTCGCTCCCCAGAAGAAGCTCAAGGGCTATCTCGCGCGCTATTACCAGCACGTCAGCAGCGGTTCGCAGGGCGCCGTCTTCCTCAAAGACGAAGATTTTTAAATCTATAGCAATCCAAACAAAAAGACAAGTTCGGCTCCTAGGTGGGCGCCAGCCCACCGTCGTCCTCCGCCTTGCCCTGCACTCACCATCATCGCCTCCTTTTGTCTCCCTGATTATTTGGATTGCTATAACAGTATGTTTTACGCTGTCTATCGGCGTTGCCGCCATCTGTATCTTCCTTTGGGATTTTTTCTGGCATATATGCTGCTCACATTGTTTTTACCCATTGTACTGCTGCGGTATTTTATGGCGGTATTTCTGTTTTTGCCCATCACAGTGGTTATGACAGTTCAGCCTGCATGAATGAATGAATGCCGCCAAAGAAAAGTAAACACCCCCGCCAAAACAGACGATTCTATCCATTCGCCTGTTTTGACGGGGTACTTTTTATTCTGATCATCTATCGTTTATCAGACGGAACCGACGTCGGTGATTCCTCGACGAACGGAATATCATATTTTTGGGCATATTTCTGCGCATAAGAACCCTCCTGCCCGTAAATCGTCAACTGGGGACAATTCTTAAATGTATTGTCGGAAATGAGCGTGACACTTTCGGGAATATGAGCCTCCCGAAGCGACGTGCAGCCCGAAAAGGTATAGGATACCAGATCTACCCGTGAAGGAATCGTAACGCTCGTGAGCGACGTGCAGCCCGCAAACGCGCTGGCTCCTATTTCATTGACATTGTCGGGAATTTCTATCGACACAAGGGCCGAACAATCACGGAACGCGTCATATTCGATGTTTGTCAGTCCGTCGGGAAGGTTTACTTCGCGAAGGTTTCTGCATCCTTGCAATGCGCCGTGGGAAATCCTGGTGACGCCCGAAGGGACTTCCAGATTTTTCAGGGCAAGGCACTCCGCAAAGGTTCCGAATTCTATCACAGAGAGGCTTTGAGGAAGATGAACGGTTTCCAATTTGCGACATCCCGCAAAGGTGCAGTAGCCTATGATCTCCACACGGTCGGGAACGGTAATCTCACGAAGTGAAGTACAGTCTTTAAAGGCATTATATCCGATTTCCCTGAGCGTTTCCGGCAGCACAATGCATTCCATTTTCTCCCGTCCCGCAAAGCAATTGGCGCTCAGATGTATCACATCTTTACCGTCTATTTTGTCGGGTACAATGATTTGGGGGGAATACCAGCTATCCGCCGAGAAAACGCTGATTCCGTCCTTTGCCGCCGTGTAGTAAAAGCTGACGTCCGGATCGGCCGCCCGGTTGGTCTTATTGATGCGGTATTCCACGCCTGCCCACACCAGACCCAATACGACAACGGCCGCCACGATCGAACCGATCAGCTTGATGGCGTCACGCCTGGACTGCGCCTTTCTGACGGTGTTTCCCTCTCTGACGGCGGCTGCCGCCTTTTGCCGTCTCAGTTCTTCATCCTCGTTTCTGCTGTGAAACGCCGCCGCTGCCGCTCTTGACGATTGAAAAGGTGTTTCCTCTTCGGCTTCCTCCTCATCCTCGTCATCAAACACTTTAACCGTTACCGACCAATCCTCTGACGCTTCCCCGTCTTCTTCCACGTCAGCCCCCATCACCTGAGAAACAGCTTCTTCCGCCTCTTCGGGTACGGTTTTTATTTCCTTTTCAAATCCTTCTGACATAATGATTCCTCCTGAATAATTGGCAATACATCCGTCGGACGAATAAAAATTTGCACCGTCCGCCGTCTTTCATTATCGATTTTACAACGGCTATCTGAAGTTTGTCTAAAGATTATCTGATTTTTTTCAAAAAAGTTTACCTGTGTCGTTGTCGCTCGGCTTCTTCCTGCCGACAGGGCGACGTGTTTCTGCAATTATAATTTCTCCACGCCGCAATGCTCTGTTTGATGTTTTTGCAGCACCCGCAAAGCGCGCTCGCTCACGATCAGTTCGTGATATTTTCCTAAGTAGAAATCTTTGTCAGGCGCTTCGGTGCGATCCTCATAAAAGCCGTCACAGCAGAGCCGCACGAATGCGGGCATTTGAACATGACCGCCCCTTTCCTCCCATTCGTCCGAAAAGGTCATGTTCATTCGCTCAAACCGCACGCCCCGCAAGCCTGCGTTCACGATATCGCTTTGCAGCGATTCGGTGACAATAAAGCACGGATGCGTGGTCAGCAGTTCATCCCCCAGCCAGCCCATGCATTCATATTCCAGAAACACCACCTCTTTCAGCCTGCCGTTTTCATAGAGCAGCTTGCTCCCCTCTCCGATGCCGCCCGCTACTTCCGGGTCAAGTCGGTAATATTTCATGGTATCTCTTTCCCCCTCTCCCTCGTAAATTCCTTGGCGATGGCGGTAAGCGTGCGCTCTCCGTAATCCCCGCCGATGGCATAAGCTGTCCGGAGAACGTCCTCCGCCACTCTTTCGCATTTCGCCGCGTCATCCGTATGCATGCATTCTCTGACGATAGCGACACATCGCTGCGGCTGCGCCTGTGTGGGTCGATATTCCGGCGGGATATCTGACATAAAATGATTTTCTCCGCACATGGCAAAAGTACACCTCTGTTTGTAATATTATTTTTTATAAATTACATATTGGAATTTTTTATGAGTCAATCAGGCGATTGTCATACCTTCCACCCCGCAATAATCAGCTCTTTGGTAATCGTCATCGCTACTCCCATGTAGGTTGCCACGCCAAAAGCATGTAACAGCCTTGGCTCCCCCGGAAGCGGGTTGCCATATTCATCCACGATGATCCCCTTTCCCACACTGTAAAAGCCATAATCCACAGGGGGCAGTCCGTCACAATGATCGACCGTGTAAAACCACCCTCTTGTCCAATACGCATTTGTCACAATTCTGGGAGGAATAAGCAAAGATTCTTCTATCTTTCCGCTGTTAATGCATTCCTTCACATCAGCGTCGGGTTTAAAAATAAAAATCACCAATTGATCGTCGCCGTTGATATTGTTGACATGATGATTGGCAACCACCCCATGCAGTAAAAGACCGTCGTGTGTCCTGAGTTCAAAAATATCCCCGATGGCCGGATAGGCACGCTTCCGCTGGATGACTTGCAGCCGGATATCGTCATCACACGCGTCATCCAGCCATTTCAGTTTTGCTTTTACCTCGTCCGACAGTCCCGCATACCTTTCTTTCCATCGCCGTGTTAAAATATTGTCGTTCATATTTTTCAGATCCATGGATGAACGCTCCTTTAAATGAGAATTTAGTGGAAGAAAAAAGCATAGCGCAGCGCATAACTAGCGAGTGTCTTTTTTCCAGGCGAGCGTGGGAGTCGAGCCGATGACGGCAAGCGTCATCTCGGACTGGTCCTCCTGGCGGGTCAAGGGCGGCGCCCTTGTGGGGAGTGGGGCAAAGCCCCATAAGCACTAACTTAAAATTCATATAGCCAAAGCAAAACCAATATGCTAAAATATAATAGGGTGGTAAAAATGAACTTTGCAAAAGACGTATTG
>CADCNI010000025.1 GCA_902802795.1 uncultured Ruminococcus sp. | reverse complement strand
TTTTCTGCTCCCAGTTTTCTTCGGGGATGACCAGATCGACGTAGCGGATGGCTTCGAGCAGCGCCTTGCGCTGTTCATAGGTGAAGTAGCACTTCTTCTGTTTCTGGTTCCAGTTGAATTCGTCGGTGGAAAGGCAGACGATCAGATAATCGCCCAGTTCCTTGGCCCGTCGGAGCAGGTTAATGTGACCGTAATGCAGTAGGTCAAAGGTGCCGTAGGTGATGACACGTTTCATTTCTTCAAAACCCCTTGTGGTGTAGTCTGTTTTCATTTTACCATATGCAAAGGGAAAAATCAACAGTGGAATTGGGCGCTCCTTGCAGTTGCTGAGTTAAGAGTTTATTTCCTTACTTGAGACTATTCAACTCAGTGAGCGAATGCGAACGCTCAACTCGGCAAAGCGTTCAAAAAAACGGTTGGATTTTACAGCCAAAAGGGTTATAATCAATGCATTACAAAATGGAGGCATGACGCAGATGATTGGCAGTCAAAAGGAAATCAATATGCTGGAGGGCAGTCTGTGGGATAAGATTCTGCGGTTTGCTCTTCCTTTGGCGGTAACAGGAATATTGCAGCAGCTTTTCAATGCGGCGGATATTGCGGTCGTGGGCCGTTTCACAGGGGAGAAAGGGGCGCTCGCGATGGCGGCGGTCGGCGCGAATACCCCTGTGATCGGCTTGATTCTCAATCTTTTCATCGGCATCTCTCTCGGCTCCAATGTCATCATAGCCCATGCGGTGGGGCGGCGGGACAACGCGAGCATTGAGAAGGTGGTGCATACCTCGGTGACGTTTGCCGTGCTGATCGGCGTGGTGATCGCGGCGTTGGGAGAGTTGGGGGCGGAAGCGATTCTGTCCACACAGAAAGTCCCCGACGAAGTGCTGCCGCTGGCGCTATTATATTTTCGGGTGTATATGACGGGGCTTCCCGTGATATTGCTCTACAATTTTGAGTCCGCCGTATTTCGCGGGCTGGGTCAGCCCAAGATTCCGCTGGTTGCACTCTTTCTCTCGGGCATTCTCAATGTGCTGCTCAATCTCCTGTTTGTGTTAGGACTGCATCGGACGGTGGACGGCGTGGCGGCGGCCACGGTACTCTCCAATCTGGTCAGTTCCGTCATCCTTATGGTGTTTTTGCTGCGGGCGGACGGTCCCGCCAGACTGCAATGGCACAAACTGCGCCTCGACGGACGCATTCTCGGACGGATTCTGCGCATCGGCATTCCCGCGGGGTTGCAGTCGGCGGTGTTTGCCTTTGCCAATATTATTATCCAGACTGCCATCAACAGCCTCGGCACAACGGTCATGGCAGCGTCGAGCGCGGCGTTTAATGTGGAAATCTTCGCCTACTATGTTCTCAACAGCTTCAGTCAGGCGTGTACCACCTTTGTGGGACAGAATACCGGCGCGGGCAGGATTCGCCGCTGCAAGAAAGCGATGGGACTGTGCATGATCGAGGGAACCGTCGCGCTGGCCTTTACGGTGGCGTTGATCCTGCTGTTCGGACGGCGCATTCTTTCCGTTTTCAACGCCGACCCGCAGGTCATCGAAATCGGCTATATCCGGCTGGTGGTCATTTTCTCGGCGTATATTTTTACCCTGACGTATGAAGTGATATCGGGCTATATGCGAGGCTTCGGTATCTCCGTCACCCCTGCACTGCTTACCATGCTCAGTATCTGCGGCACGAGAATCACATGGATTTGGGTGGTGTTTCCCCATAATCCCACCTTTGCCAACATTATGACCGTGTACCCTATCAGTTTGGCGGCAACGGCGGCGGTGATGCTGGTCGCGCTGCTGATTCTTCGCCCCGGCGCAAAGCGTATGTCGTCTGCGCAAACGACAGGATAACCAAGAACGGAAGTGCGTGTCTTCTCTCCTGATACAAAAAGGACGCGCCCAGTAGGATGCTATAAGGCACTACCCATTTTCTGACGGTCATGTCATCAAAAGATGATCTATTTTTCATGGGAAATGCGTCTGTGAATCCTTGCTCACAATCGGCTGATTCTGGCTCAACGTGACTTTTATGGAAAAAGATTTACAAAAGACTTTGGATATGCTAAATTTTAGGTAGAAGATTGTAAAAAGTTTATCGTAAAAACTATTAACGCTAAAAACGAACGGCAGGCGACCGAGAACATTCGGCTGTTTGTCGTTCAATAATTGTCGGAAAGGAAGAATATGCGTATGAAACTGAATCCCCATTTTCTCACCCACGAAACAAAAGGCGAGCATTATATGATAAGCACCAGCGATACAAAATTCAAGGGTATTGTGAGGAATAACGAAACTGCGGCATTCATCATCGAATGTCTGAAATCAGATACCACGGAAAGTGCCGTCGTTGACCGAATCCTAGCGGAATATGAAGGGGCAGACCGTGCCGTTGTCACGCGTGATGTGGCGGATATCATCGGCAAGCTGCGTTCCATTGGAGCGTTGGAAGAATGAACGACATACAAAAGGACCTGATTTATTTGCTGTTTTGCGGCGTGAACGGGTTCACGCCCGAAATGATGAGAGTACAATCTATGGATTTGGAAAAACTCTATCGTCTTGCGGCATCTCATTCTGTGAGGGCTGCCGTCTGCATTGCTCTGAAATCGGCAGACGTTGAGGATAAGCCTTTCGATCAGGCCTATAAGAAGGCTGTCCGAAAAAATATTTATCTTGATATGGAGCGCAAAGCTATCCTGTCGGAATTTGAAAAGCAGGGTATTTGGTATATGCCGCTGAAAGGCGCGGTGCTGAAAGAGCTCTATCCCGAAAACGGTATGCGTGAAATGGCAGACAATGATATTCTGTTCGATGCCGACAGGCAGGAGCAGGTTATGCATATCATGCTTATGTATGGCTATATGGCGGAGAGTGTCGGTAAGTCTTACCACGATGTCTATCACAAGCCGCCCATGCTAAATTTCGAGCTGCATACAGCTTTGTTTGGTGATACTTTTTCTGATCCTTTTTATAGGTATTATGCCGATACCAAGCGGTTATTACGCAGGGATGAGGACAGTCATTACGGCTATCATTTTTCCGATGAAGATTTTTATGTCTATATGACTGCCCACGAATGGAAACATTTTAACGGCGGCGGTACGGGTGTACGGTCCCTGCTGGATTGCTATGTGTACGGCAAGGTCAAGGGTGATACCCTTGATTGGGCGTATATCACGGAACAATGCAGACAGCTTGCAATAGCCGATTTTGAGCAGAAGCGCAGACAGCTTGCGGAAAAGGTGTTTTCGGCTGATACACTTCCCGATCTGACGGAGCAGGAACAGGAAATGCTGATGTACTATCTTACAGCGGGAACATACGGTAAATGGGAGAATTTTGTCAAAAAGAAGCTGGAAGACCAGTCAAAAGCAGGCTTTATTCTGCGGCAGATGTTCCCTGATATCGCTTACATGAGACGTTCCGTGGCGTTTGTCAACAAATATCCGCTGCTATATCCCGCGGGAATCGTTTATCGTTGGGGGCGCAGTTTAGGGACTCGTAGAAAATATCTGAAAAGAATGGTAAGGACTGTGAGAAAATATGGTAAGTAACCGCTACAAAATGGCGGGCAAGGTGGTGGAAATCAATTCGCTGTATGATGAGGTTCATACCTACTGCGCCGACTATCAGACGGACGAAACACCTGATTATTTCGTGACCACTACACAAGGCGACATTGATTCTGAGCGGGAGAAATCTGCCCGTGAGGACGAAATCGAAGGTGTTCCCGTCCGGCACTTTTTCGACAGCTATCTGGAGGAACTGGCGGTTTACCGCAAGATTGCGGAACAGATGATAGTGTTTGATACGATACTTTTTCATGGGTCTGTCATCGCTGTGGACGGCATTGGCTATCTTTTCACGGCAAAGTCCGGCACGGGCAAATCCACGCATACAAAGCTGTGGCGGGATTATTTCGGTGACAGAGCTGTGATGGTAAATGATGATAAGCCGTTGATTCATGTCGGGACAAATGGTGTCACGGTTTACGGAACGCCCTACAACGGCAAGCACCGGCGCGGTAATAATATTGCCGTACCGCTGAAAGCTATCTGTATTTTAACGAGAGCCGAGGAAAACCACATTGAACCAATTACCGTAAAACAGGCTTATCCGCTGCTGGTGCAACAGGTGTACCGTACTCCCGACAGCGTGAAGATGATGAAAACGCTCACACTGATAGATACACTGACCGAACAGGTCAGATTTTACCGGCTGGGTTGCAACATGGAATTATCGGCGGCAAAGATCGCTTTTGAGGGAATGTATCATGGGTAAGGCACAATTGGAATTATTGGAGCATAACGGTCGATATATCAGCGTTCCTAAGGGAATCAGTATGCGTCCTATGATCAGAGGGGGGGCGAGACGCAGTTGTCATCGAGAAACTAAAAGAGCCCCCAAAACGCTATGACCTTGTCATGTATGTGCGTGGGGAGGAACTTGGTGTGATACGGGTTCGGGAAAATGAATATGTCATTTGCGGAGACAACTGCTGGCAGTTGGAATATGTGAAACCGGAACAGATCAAAGGCATCGTCACGGAATATTGCCGCAGAGGAAAGTGGCACAGTGTAGATTTTATTCCCTACAAGGTATATGTGCATTTGTGGGTCGACCTGTTATGGATCAAGCGTCCTGTTTTTTATGTGAGGGACAAGATAAAACGGATAAAACGGAAACTGAAACGATGAAAAATCATACAATCCAATGGCTCTACGCCGTTCCAAAAGAAAAGAAACTGTATATCCTTGCCCTGATTGTCGTGCAGGCGCTTCACGGGGCAAGCGGTGTTCTGTATGCGCTGCTGCTGCGGAGCATCGTGGACGCCGCCACTTCACATGACCAAGCCGGATTCTGGCACTTTGCGATGATGACTGCTCTGCTCGTACTCGCACAAATCGGTCTCAGGGCCATTCTGCGATGGCTGGACGAGCTTTCCAAAGCCACATTTGAAAATATTTTCAAGGCGCGGCTCATGGAGCATCTCTTAGAGCCTGTTTAGAATCTCTCCACGCACGTCCTGCTTACATCTTTTCCGCCATATTTTGCCAAAATCCTCGTTATCCTCGTTAATACACAAAGTATTGCCTGCGGTTTTGGCTTCATCTGGCGAAAAAGCTGACTGCGCAGTACGCACACGCGGAGATTCTAAACAGGCTCTAAGAATTCCCGCGGTTGGCCTCGTAAGACTTAAGACCGGCTTTTGTATCTGGCGCAAGGATCAGATGTCTGAAAAGCCAGTTTCCGGGGAGAATATCTTCCTCATGAAATTTGATTTCTTTTATCCGCCGTTTAGGAGATACTGCGACCTCTGCTGCAATCGCTTCCGTAACACCGGTATCTATCGGAACCGCGTCATTTGCGTAAATCCTGCTCATGCCGTTCATCCGGAAGCCGTGTTTTTTCATCATTTTGCCCATCATTCCGGGCATATATTCCAGATTTCCTTTGCTATTGACATACACGACCGGCACGCCGAAGGCTTCGACGTACATCATGCATCGGATATCATTTTCCCGGTGTTCTTTTTCGGGCTGCTTCGGGTCGGCCGGTGCTCCGTGCGGAAAGAGAATCATGGACAATTCCTCTTCTTTCACGTTTTCATAGAAATGCCTGCGCCGTGAATCATAACAAATGGCAACGCCGATTTTTCCGAAAGGCGTTGCAATGATGCTGCTGAAGTCGCCCTGTTTGAATAGCGCGCTTTCTCCTTCTGATTTGGAAACATACCCGCAAACGCCTTCCGATCCGGCAATCATGTATCGGTTGTAATAATCGCCGTTTTCTTTATCCAGATAGCCGACGCTTATGTATGTATTGTATTTTTTTGCCATAGCAATGGCCCATTCCGATGTGTTCCGGCCACAGTCGTCTGCATACTGCCAGATTTCCTGACTCGCCATATAGCTGCAAAGCGCCAGCTCCGGCAGCACCACCAGCTCCGGCAACGGAAGTTTTTTGATTAATTCCTCGATGTAATCTTTCCTTTGCTCAATGCCCTTGACGTCATTGTTGAGTTCCAAAGCAAAAACGCGCATATAAAATCCTCTTTTCTGTTGATGAATTTGACTTACCCTTTCAAGTCCTCGCTCAGTGATTGCGGCACACTTCGCGGACCTCTGACAGCATAGATTCCGTACTCATCCTTTAATTTCTGAAATGTAAATCTGTCCGGCTTATATTTCTTTTGGAGCTTGATTTTCATAAGCGCTTTCATATGTACATTTCCGTCGTCGTACTCAAACGGAATATCTGTCTCCGTTACCTTGCATTGATACAGGATGGCGGAAACAGGCGCACCCACATACATAAAAACCGTATCGCCCTTTTTGATGCCTGCGCCTTGCTTCCAGTCAATCTCGTTCGCGTTCTCAAAAGCCTGTATAATGTCATAGAACTTTGGATTAGACGGAACGAGCCATTCTTTCGGAGGACGATGCTTTTGCTTATTCTGTTTAGATGCCGTTGTCAGATAGCTTTCTTCCAGCCATCGGCAGATATCCTCCAATGAAACGGAGCCGTCCAGCAAAATGGAGATCCAGTTACCCCTGCTGATGTGGTAGCCACGGAAGTAGCCGGTCTGCTGCATCAGCATCTCAGCTAAAAGAGGATCAGGGAGCTTGACGTTGAGGATATCTACCGTTTGGTCACTTTCAAGTCCGAGTTTCTCTTTGTTTACATTCATAACAAGTCCGAACCACTTACCATTGTCGGCGTGACGGAATACAGCATAGTCGGGGAATCGCATCCATAAATATTCCGGCGCCGCCTTGTATTTCTTTTTTACGTATTGAAACAACTGTTCTCTTTGAGTCATAGAAATATCTGCCTCGTATTTATTGTAGTGATTTGATTATACCATAAAAAATCGCGATTGTTAATCCTTTTTTCCGGCTTTTATTACTATTTTATTACTACTGCAAATGAGCATGGAAAAAGTACACAAAAAATAAGGTGATATTGTCTCTCAACGGATTCGGAAAAAGATGGAGTTTGCAAGAAGAAAAAGATTGAATTTGCAGCATGCATTATGTATAATATATGCTGTGATATATGTTAAAGTCAGTTTGATGTTGTCTTGTCAAATTAATAAATACGCTATAGCAAATCAGGGAGACAAAAGGAGGCGATGATGGTGAGTGCAGGGCAAGGCGGAGGACGACGGTGGGCTGGCGCCCACCTAGGACGACAACGCAGCCATGTGCTTACCAGCGCGCCGAACTTGTCTTTTTGTTTGTTTGGATTGCTATAGGATAATTACGAGGAAATGATGATCATGGTAAAGGAGCAGAAAAAAGAGAAAAAGGATGATACAGCGTGCCTTCTTCCGCTGATCTCAATGATTGTACCGGTTTATAATGTTGAACCGTATCTGAGGGAATGTCTGGAAAGTATCAATGCACAGACTTATTCCAACGTAGAAGTATTGGTTGTCAACGATGGTTCAACGGATGGATGCGGCGAGATATGCGACGAATACGCGATGCGTGACAAAAGATTCCAGGTGTTGCATATTAAAAACAGCGGATTAGCGGAGGCACGAAATTACGCGCTGGACAGGGCGAAGGGAGAATATATTGTATTTCTGGACAGCGACGACTGGATAGAAAGCAATACAATAGAAAGAATGTTATCGGTATGCATGGATTATCAGGCAGATATTGTTGTCTGTAAATATTCTTCATTTGGGGTAACCGAAAAATTCGCAGAAAATCCGAAGCAATGTCCTCCTGAAGTATTTGAAAAGGATGCGCTTTTCGATCTTGTTGCTACAATGGACAATGTGGTTTGGAACAAACTGTATCGCGCCTCGTTGTTTTTTGAAATCCGTTTTCCTAAAGGAAAAATTTTTGAAGATATTTCAACAGTGTATAAACTGGGGATGAAAGCCAACCGCGTTGTTAAAATTTCAGACTGCTTGATTCATTATCGTCAAAGAATCAGCGGTTTATCACACGATCATTCCGCAAAGAATCTGATTGCGTATTGGAAAGCGAATTATTGCAAATACACAGACCTGAGCAGTGTGTCGTCTCGATACGCGCAGCATCCTGTTTTGATTTCCGATTGTATTTATGCGGGTATGCGTGTCTGGTGCTTTTATTCCGGATTATCAAGGGAAGAAAAGAAAATGCTCTCCTGCACGTTGTCTGATATTGAAACATTTATCCGGGCGCATTTTCACATGATTATGTCCGATAAGAAAATACCTATAAAATACAAGCTTTTATGTCCGTGTCTTATGTTTCAGAATCCATTTGTATTCTGGATGATGAACAGCGTCGTAACGATGGTTAAGGAGATTGATAATAACATAACCAAAGAGGTGTACTTTCCGTAATGACATCTAACGTATTTTCTGCTATGAAACGATGCAGTTCGATGACGTCCCTCGTTTTTTCAAAAGGAAACAAACCGGCAGGTTGCAATTGTCGCTGCGGGATGCTATACTGAAAAGAAAAATGCGGAGGTAATCATATTGAAACGCTGGAGCAAGCTGCAAAGCCAATTGTACGCCATCATTGACCCGACGCTGGATTTTCAGATTCACTGTGCCGCTTACCCTATGGACAGCCGGCGGGGAACGTCCGACCTGCCGCGCTACTGGATCACCCTCAACGGGGAGATTATTTTTGATTATCCCAGGCAGTTTGTCAATGACAGGGGAGAACTGAAAAATCTGTCGCCTGACGCGCGGGTGCAGCGATATCCGTATGCGAACGATGTGTCCGCTATTTCCGAACTCTTGCGGGCGTATATCGACACCCCTGCGGACGAGATCATGACCAAGCATTTTGCAGAGGATTACTGGGGGCTTGCGAATATTCTGCGCGCGGCGGACAAACGCATCGGTGCGCGGCGGCTGGATACCCTGCGACGGCGAAAGGGAAATCTGGCGGCGCAGAAAGTCATTGCGGCGCGAATGGCCCGTTAAGCGCAGCCCCGAGGTCTTTTTACATATGAAAATATTGTGAATACCACAAAATTCTATTGCCAAACCGTCCTTTTCTGTGTATAATTATATATTAATGACAACATGGTGACTCGGTAAAACCGAGTCACCGATTAAAGGAGCTGATTTTTTATGACAGGAGCCCAGATCGTTCTCGAATGTCTCAAGCAAGAGGGAGTTTCTGTTGTATTCGGATATCCCGGCGCGACCATCGCGCCGTTTTATGACGCGCTGGCCAAAGACGGCAGCATCCGCCATGTTCTTGTTCGTCAGGAGCAAAACGCGGGTCATGCCGCGAGCGGCTATTCCCGTGCTTCGGGCAAGGTGGGTGTATGCTGCACCACCTCCGGCCCCGGCGCGACCAATCTGATCACCGGACTTGCCACCGCTTACATGGATTCCATTCCTATGGTGGCGCTGACGGGACAGGTGCGCTCCGATCTGCTGGGGCGCGATGTGTTTCAGGAGGCGGATATCACCGGCGCGTGCGAACCCTTTACCAAGCACAGCTATCTTGCCACCGATACGCAGGAACTGCCCACCATTATCAAAGAGGCGTTTCATATCGCCGCGACGGGCAGACCCGGCCCTGTGCTGATCGACCTGCCGCAGGATACCCTGGAGCGTGAATTTGAGGGCGAATTTGTCTATCCTGACAGCGTGGATATCATCGGCTACAAGCCGCGTACCAAGGGACATCCCCTCCAGATGAAACGTGCGCTCGAAGCGATTGCCGGGGCGGAGCGTCCCGTGATCTGCGCCGGCGGCGGCGTGGTTTCGGCGCAGTCCCGCAGAGAGCTTCTCAAATTTGCCGAGAAGCTGGATATTCCGGTGGTTTCCACCCTCATGGGCGTGGGCATGATGCCTACGGAGCACCCCCTTTACATGGGCATGCTGGGAACGCACGGCATTTATTCCGCCAACTATGCCATTCATCACGCCGATCTGGTCATTCTCTGCGGCGCTCGCGTGGGCGACAGAGCCATGTCCAAGCCGGATCAGATTGCCAAGAAGGCGCAGATTATACACATTGACATCGACCCCGCCGAAATCGGCAAGAATATGAAAGCGGATATTCCCATTGTGGGCGATATCCGTCTGGTACTTAAAAACATCACCGAAAAAAGCGTCGAAATGAAGCACACCGAATGGGTGGACGATCTGAAGCAGCGCAAGGCGGCACATACGCCTGTGTTCAATAGCATCCCCGGGCAGGTTGACCCGCGCAACTTCATGCGTACCCTGTCGGAAGAGGTCAGCAAACACAGCAAGGCGATTCTGGTTGCGGATGTCGGTGAGAACCAGATCTGGTCGGCCAACAATTTCGCGTTCCGCGGCGGACGATTCCTCACTTCCGGCGGTCTGGGAACGATGGGTTATTCCCTCGGCGCGGCGCTGGGCGCGAAAATCGCCAAGCCGCAGCGGCAGGTGTTCGCGGTGTGCGGTGACGGCTCCTTCCAGATGATGATGTGCGAGCTTGCTACGCTCAAGCAGCACGATGTGCCTGTGAAAGTGGTCATTATGCAGAACAACCGCCTCGGCATGGTGCGGGAGTTGCAGGATAAGTTATATGAAGGTCGGTATTCCGGCGTTATGCTGGACGGTTCACCCGATTTCGTCAAGCTGGCGCAGGCGTACGACATTCCGGCGGAATGCATTGACGACGACAGCAAGGTGACGGAAGCCATCGGCAGGATGCTGGGCAGCAGTGAGCCGTATGTGCTGGTTTGCAAAGTGGCGGAGGACATCCCCTCGCGCCAGGAAGACTGAGAAAGGGGGCGCTGACATTATGAGATATACCATTACGGTTTTAGTGCAGAATCACTACGGCGTTCTCTCGAAGGTCGCGGGACTCATCGCGCGGCGCGGTTTCAACATTGAGTCGCTTGCGGTGGGCGTCACCGAGAATCCCGATATTTCCCGCATGACCATTGCGGTGGATTGCGACGAAAGCGGCGTGGAACAGGTGGAAAAACAGCTCAACAAGCTGATTCCCACCATCAAGGTCAAGGTGCTGGAGGAGGGCGCGTATATCGCGCGGGAACTCACCATGGTGAAGGTTTCCTGCAACGCCAGACAGCGCGAGGAAATCATGACGCTGGCAGAGCTGATGCACGCGCGCATTATCGACGTGACCGCCACTTCCCTGACGCTGGAACTGACGGACACCACCGCCCGCACCGAGAATTTCATTTCGCTTCTCAAGCCCTTTGGTATCAAGGAATTGGTGCGCACGGGTATCAGCGCGATTGAACTCGGCGCGAATACGACCAAGAAGTAAACGTAGCAAGGAAGATGCAATATGAATGCAGATGCATTGGACAAAATCACCTATAGCGAAGACGACTGGAATGGTTGGTACCGTGACATCCCGCTGAGATTCGGCGATAAAGAATATACCGTCGGTCTGCTGGTGCAGGGCGAAGAAGAGGACGGCATTGCCGACGTGCAGCGGAAAGCGTATCGGCGCTTTGCGGCAAAGTGGGAGGATTTACTGCCGCTTCTGCTGGACGAACTGCTCCGTTATTACAATGAAGAAGAGCGTGACAGCTACGGTCCCGATGACGAGGAGGAATCCGCCGCGTGGTGGCCGGAGATCGAAACGCGCGAAGCGATGCTGCATGCGGTCACGCCGGAGATGATCGTTGTACCGCAAGACTATATGCAGGAGGACGGCAGGCGTGTCTATCTGCTTTTCAACAGAACATGGGGCGGCGAAGACCTCGACGACAACGGCGTTGCTGTCGCCTTCCTCAATGAATCCGTTGAAGAAATCGGCTACAAAGACATCGCATTTTAACGTGAAGTGTGAAATGAAAATTAAAACGGAGCGGGTCGCATGATTTCATGCGTTCGCTCCGTTTTGTTTTGTCATCCGTGAGGCTTATTGTGAAAAAATTACAATTTCACACTTTCCACGCCCCACTTCACACTCCCCACTTCCCACTCCCCCACTTCACATTTCACGTTGAATGAAGTATTTCGTCCACGGCAGACGCATTTCATCCACAGAGGGATTGCGGTCGAAAAAAGGCTGTGCTATACTTGGGGCAGAAAGGATGGTTGATTCTGATGTGGACAAATATTATTTTATCGGTTTTAGCGGCTATGGAAATCGGATTTCTGGTGTGGGATTTGGTGAGCAAAACGACCCATTACCGGCTTAAAACCGCCGCGCGCTTCGGATTGGCGGCGGTTCTCACCCTGTTGATGCTGTTTGGCGTACTGCAGGGCTTTTCACGGTATGCGGGTATCATTTTCCTTCTCACGGTGATGGGGATTGTCTCGCTGTTTTCCCTGCGCAAGAAGGGAGAACGCGACATCCCTAGACTATCCCGCCGTATCTGGCGTGCCGTTGGCAGCATGATGCTTTATCTGACATTCCTGATGCCCGCGATTATGTTTCCGCAGGTTGACGAAATCGCCGTGACAGGCGATCTTCCGGTTGAGATAGCGCTGTACACATGGACGGATGAGAACCGTGAGGAAACATTTGCAGACAACGGGGAAAAGCGGAAGATCACCGTGAAGTTCTATTATCCGGATGCGGAAGGACGTTATCCGCTGGCAGTGTATTCTCACGGCGCGGCTTCTACGATGGACGCGAACGATTCCACCTGCCGCGAACTGGCTTCCCACGGTTATGTCGTGGCGGCGGTGGCGCATCCCTATCACGCGATGTTTGTGACGGACGCGGACGGCGTTACGACCTCAGTGGATCCCGCCTTCATGCAGCTCGTTATGAGCGGACCGCTGACCCATACCAATGAGGAAATGCTGGCGTTTTACAAAGAGTGGATGAAAACCCGCACCGACGATCTGCATTTTGTGCTGGATACGATTCTGCGCTGTGCTTCCCGGAATGAGGCGGAGGCGTTTGCCCGCATCGACCCGCAGCACATCGGACTTTTCGGGCATTCGATGGGCGGCGCGGCTTGCGAAGCCTTGGGACGGCAGCGCGATGATATTGACGCGGTGATCGTGCTGGAAGGCATGATGCTCGGAGAATTGACGGGGGTGGACGAAACCGGCTTTACCTACGGCAATACGCCTTATCCGCTGCCGCTGCTCGATATCAATTCCGATTCGATTGCCTTACGCGGCATGGAACAGATGTTCGGCAGCCGCGAATATGTCAATTTTAACGTGGTCAAAAACGCAACCGACGCACGGGAAGTGACCTTCCGCAACGCGGCGCACATGAATTTCTGCGACCTGCCGACTGTTTCTCCCGTCATGGCTTCCCTGTTCGGCGTGGGAAGCCGCGATCCGCGGGAGTGTATTGTCACGGTGAACGGTATTGTGACAGAATATTTTGACCACTATCTCAAAGGAGAATCCCCGCTCGACATCGCGGAGGAATATTGATTTTTGACCGCGCCTGTGGTATCATGATGACAGTCTGAGAGCAAAGGAAAGAATATGGCATGAAAGTATCCATCAGGAAAATAGATGATTTCTCGGAGGAGCAGGTGGTCATCGAATGTGTGCGCGTCACACCGGAAATCGAGGAAATCCGCGCCTATGCGCTGGCCAAGGGGGAAGGGCTGTCCGGACTGTCCGACGGCGGACAGAGGGAGCGTATCCCGTTGGAGGATGTGTATTATTTTGAGGCGGTGGATGAAAAATGCTTCGCCTGCACCGAAAAGAAAGTGTACGAAATCAAACAGCGGCTTTATGAAGCGGAAAAGGCCTATGCGGACTTTTATTTCATCCGCTGCTCCAAATCGGTGGTGCTGAACCTGATGAAGCTGGGCAGCATCAGTCCGGCGCTGGCGGGACGTTACACCGCCCATATGAAGAACGGCGAGAAGCTGATGATCTCGCGCAAATATGCCCCTGCCGTCATTGCGCGGGTGATGGGGGAGAAAGGGTGATTGGAATGTTGTTTCACAGAATCGGCGGTGTTCTGACCCGCTATCTGGTCGCCTTCTGCGTGATTACCACGGGTCTGTGCGTGGCGGAGGGGGTGCTGGGCATCTGGCTGCTGCCCGACAGCCGCCTGCCTTTCAGCGCCTACCTTGTGCCGCCCGCGTTCGGACTGATGACGGTGCTGACCGGTCTGGTGACGGAGTCGCGCAAAGAACTGTCCGTGCGTCAAATGCTCTTTCGCATAGGGCTGCAATGGCTGCTCATCGAGGGCATGGTGTTCGGGGTCAATTTTGCCGTCGGCAATCGCTTCACGCCGATGATGGCGGGGATTGTCGCGGGAGAAATCACCTGCATTTTCGTCTTTGTTTATTTTGTCATGTGGCTCAACGAGCGGCGCATTGCCCGCGAATTCAACCGCAAACTTGCCTCCCTGCAAGCCCTTAACCAGTGAGCCGTGTGAAATGATGCAGTAAAAAACGAACCCTATCCGGATAAAAGATAGGGTTCGTTTTTTATTGGCTGTTGTCGTGTGTCTTGAAAGATGCGAAATAAGGAAAAAATGGCTCAAAACAGGATAAAAGTTTCTCGTTTCATAACCAATCTGTACAAATTTTAAAGACAAGCCGGTTGCTTTTTTGGAAATGCAAGGACAGCTTTACCAAGACAAATCACTTGACCTTTACCCTTGAACATGTTATAATGAAAAAAATAATTTGTTATCCCTGATTGGGGAGTCCGGTTGGAAAACCGGCACATTTTGTTTATAAACAATTTGTTTATAAAAGAGATGTTTACAGCTTATCTCGGCATGAATCTGAAGAGAATACGGAGGATGACAGCATGAAAGTGGTTATACTGGCAGGCGGATACGGAACAAGGATTACGGAAGAATCCCGGTTCAAGCCCAAGCCGATGGTTGAAATCGGCGATAAGCCTATCCTTTGGCACATCATGAAGGAATATTCTTACTACGGATTTAATGAGTTTATCATCTGCGCCGGATACAAGCAGCATGTTATTAAAGAATGGTTTGATGATTATTTCCTCCATAACAGTGATATTACCTTTGATTTTACCCACAGTAAAAAGGAAAAGATTCCTCACAATCAGCATTGCGAACCGTGGAAAGTGACGATTGTAGATACCGGACTCGATACGATGACGGGCGGCAGAATCAAGCGGATTCAGCCATATGTCGGTAACGAGACGTTTATGCTGACCTACGGGGATGCTGTATGTGACATCAATATTCAGGAGTTGCTGGCATATCATCGCTCGCACGGTAAAATCGGCACGCTTACTTCCGTCATTCTTCAACCGGACAAAGGCGCACTGGATATCGCACCGGATAATTCTGTCAGGTCATTCCGTGAAAAAAACATCCAGGACGGCATTTCGATTAATGCTGGTTACATGGTTATGGAGCCTGCTATTTTTGATTATATAGAGGGCAATCACACTATTTTTGAGAGAGCTCCTTTGGAACGGTTGGCACATGAGGGACAGTTGATGGCTTACCGTCATAAGACATTCTGGCAATGTATGGATAATTCCCGTGAAAAGAAAATATTGGATGATCTTGTGAAGCAGAATAGTGCGCCTTGGATGAAGTGGGAAGATTAACAGGAATCGGCAGACAGGTGTGAGGGAGGTTTTCTGATGTTGGATTTGAATTTTTACAAAGGGAAAAAGGTGTTTGTGACGGGACACACGGGCTTCAAAGGCTCTTGGCTGTGCAAGATTCTGGCCAATGCGGGTGCCGAAGTGACGGGTTATTCGCTTCAGCCGCCCACGCAGCCGTCCCTGTTTGAGATTGCGGGCATTGCCGGTGACGTTCACTCGGTCATCGGGGATATCCGAAATTATGACGCGCTCAAAGCGGCGTTTGACGAGGCGCAGCCGAAAATTGTACTGCATCTGGCGGCGCAGCCCATTGTGCGCGACAGCTACAGAAATCCCGCCTACACCTACGAAACCAACGTGATGGGTACCGTCAATATTCTGGAATGTGTGCGCAACAGCACTTGTGTCGTGTCGTTTCTCAATGTGACGACAGACAAAGTGTATCTCAATAAAGAATGGCCATGGGGTTACCGTGAGAGCGAGGAACTGGATGGGTACGACCCCTATTCCAATTCCAAATCCTGCTCCGAGCTGGTGACCCACAGCTACAAAAACAGCTTTTTTGCCGACGGACGCGTGGCGATTTCCACCGCACGAGCGGGCAATGTCATCGGCGGCGGCGATTTTGCCAATGACCGCATTATTCCCGATTGTGTCCGCGCCGCGCAGAAGCAAGAGACTATCATCGTGAGAAATCCCTACTCCACCAGACCCTATGAGCATGTGCTGGAGCCGGTCTGTGCCTATCTGATGATCGCGGCGGCGCAGTATGAAGACAGAAAATACGCGGGCTGGTACAATGTTGGTCCCGACGACCGCGACTGCTTCCGTACCGGCGCGCTGGTGGATCTCTTTGTGAAGCACTGGGGGGACGGTCTGGAATGGATAGACCGTTCTTCCGATGACGGTCTGCACGAAGCGAATTTCCTCAAACTTGACTGCTCCAAGCTCAAGGCCACTTTTGACTGGCAGCCGCGCTGGAATCTGGATACCGCTATTGCCAAGGTGGTGGAATGGAGCAAGTGCTGGCTGAACGGCGGTGACGTGAGAGCCTGCATGGATCGTCAGATCGAAGAATTTCTGAAAGATTGAGGGATGCGCTTTGAGGATTGCTGAATCCGAATTGAGAACGGCACTCCAAAAGCTGTTTGCGGCGGCAGGGCTTGCGGAGGAAAATGCCGCCGTGGTGACGCACTGTCTGATGGAAGCGGAGCTGGCAGGCATCGGCACGCATGGCGTGGCAATGACGGAGGCGCATCTGAAAAAATGCCGCGACGGGTACGATATCGGCGCGTTGCTGACGGTGGAGACCGAAAAGCCGGCCTTTGCGGTATGCCATGCCCACAATATGATCGGGATGCTTTCGGCATGGCAAGCGATGGGGCTGGCGGTGGAGAAAGCAAGGGAACACGGCATGTATGCCGTGTTCTGTCATCATGCTAATACCTTCAGCGCCGCCTACTGCTATGTCAAATACGCGGCGGAGCAGGGCATGATTTCCTATGTTTCCTGTAATTCTCCGGCGCAGATGGCACCATGGGGCGGCAGGGAAAAGCTGCTGGGTACCAATCCGCTGGCGGTCGGCATTCCTGCCCGTCACGAAAAGCCTTTTTTGTTTGATATGGCGACCAGTGCCGTTGCCAAGTCCAAGATCAATCAGGCACTTCACAACGGGGATGCCACCATTCCTTTCGGCTGGGCCACCGACGGCAGCGGTCAGCCCACCAACGATCCGAAAGAAGCTGTCAAGGGACTCATTCTCCCCATGGCGGGACCCAAGGGGTACGGTCTTTCGATGGCGATTGACATGACGGCGGGTTTGCTGTCGCACGCGGCGTATCTTGACGGCGTGGGACGGTTTTATTCGGATGACAACGCCTGCATGAATGTGGGGCATATGATGGTGGTCATTGACCCCAAAGCGGTGTACGGGGAGTCCTTTTACGACGAAGCCGACGCGTACCTGAAACGGGTGCGACAATCGGCGGCCGCGCCGGCAAACACTGCCGCCTCTGAAAATGCGGTGATGGCGCCGGGCGATATCAATGAGATCTACCGTCAGGACGCGCTGGCCAACGGTGTGGAGCTGCCCGAAAGAGTGGTTGCTTCGCTCAACCGCCTGCTCGGAGAAATCGGAGAGGAACCGCTGCTATGCCGGAGTTAAAACAAAAGAGCGCGCGACGTCTGGATTACGTCACCGCTGCCAAGGCACTCGGCATTTGTCTGGTCGTGGTGGGGCACTGCGTCCCGTCGCTTCTCATCAGACAGTGGATTTATCTGTTTCACATGCCGCTCTTTTTCTTCCTGTCGGGCTATTGCTTCAAAGAGAGCGCGGCGGATGACGTGGTGGGTTACGTCGGTAAAAAGATCAAAGGGCTTTACCTGCCGTTTGTGATCTGTAATCTCATTGCATTGGTCTTTCATCCGTTTTTCTGCCGTATCGGACTGTATGATCCGGCTGACCGATTTACGTCGGCAGTCGGTTTTCTGAAATATATGGTGAAAATTCTGTTGTGCGTCAAGATGGAAGACGTCGTGGCGCCGATGTGGTTTTTGCCGATTCTCATGTTTGTGAGCGTGGGATTCTGCCTGCTTACAAAACTCAAAACAGCGCTGCGTTTACCGGAATCGGTCATTCATATCACCGTGCTGGTGCTGTATGCGGTCGCTTATCTGCTTCCCTCACGCGGTGGATTGCTGCGGGCGTATATTCTGGTGTCGCTGGGGTTGTTTGTCTTTGATCTCGGCGTGCTTTGCCGGAAGTATCGGCTGTATGAACGGCTGTCACGCTTTAACCGGGAGGTTTGCCGCTATACGCTGCCTGCCGCGTGCTTCGGCGTGCTGGCGGCCGCAGCGTGCTATGTGGATTTCAACATGATCCAGATGCGGCTGGGAAATCCCCTGCTCGTTCCCCTGTTGCATCTGCTGGGCATTTATATGACGCTGGAAACGGCGGATGCGCTGTCCAAAGCGATCACCAAGCCGGTTGTATATGTCGGGGAGCGCACACTGACCGTCTTGAAGTGGCATTACTATGTGTTTTTTGTTGTGACGGTGCTGCAAAATAAAATCGTAACGGGACATTGGCTGACGGGCATTTACGCCTTTGTGCTTTATTTCACGCAGAGCGTGGTTTACAAGCCGCTTATGTTTGCGGTGTATGCGCTCGCCGGCGTAGCTGTGCCGCTTATGGCGAAAGAACTGTGCGTACGCGCAGGGCGGCTTTTTGCCGCACGGCATAGATAGGGAGGAATAATATGGGGCAAATCAAGCTGTTGGACTGCACTCTGCGCGACGGCGGTCTGGGGTTGGAGGACGCATTAAAAAACAAAATCGCGGACGACAGATTTACGGCTGAGGAACGGGAGCAGGTGGCTTACCACCTCAACCGTGCGGGGCTGGATATTATAGAACTGGGTTCCATCGACATCACCGAGGACGACAGGCGCGGCTACGCCATTTATCAGAATGTGGAGGCGGTTTCCGCCGTTATTCCCAAGAACCGCGACCGCAGCCGTCTGTATGTGGGACTCTTTCGCGGTCCCGATACGCCGATGGAGGATATTCCCGACTGGAACCCTGATCTGGTGGACGGTCTGCGCGTGATCATCCGTTATTCCGAATTGCAGAAATCGCTGGATTTCTGCGCGGGATTGGCGGCCAAGGGCTACAAGGTCTTTGTGCAGCCGATGCTCACCATGCGCTACACGGAGGAAGAACTTGATCTCATCATCGACCAGGCCAACAAAATGGGAGCCTATGCGCTTTATTTTGTGGACAGCTACGGCTATATGCAGACCCAGGATGTGATGAGGTTCTTCCGCAAATACGATCAAAAACTGAATCCCTCCATCCACATCGGTTTCCACGCGCACAATAATATGAATCTCGCCTATGCCAACGTACTTTCCTTTATCGGGATAGAAACCGACCGACCGCTGATTGCGGATGCCTGCGCCATCGGCATGGGACAGGGCGCGGGTAATCTGCAAACCGAGCTGATTGCGTCGTATCTCAACGCGTCACGCGGCGGGCACTATAACTTTGAAGAAGTGCTGGAAGTGTGCGAGATCGTCGATCGGCATTTGTCTACCGCCCTGTGGGGGTATTCCGTGACACGGCTGCTGCCCGCACTTTACCGCACGGCTTACAAATACGCGCTGTGCTACCGCAGTCAATACCGGCTGTCCTTTGTGGAGATCAACCGGATTCTGAAAGAAATGCCTGACACACTGAGGCATCGCTATACTCCTGAGGATGCTCAAAAAGCCATGTGTGTGATCGCGAAGAACTGACACCATCCCGTCGAGAGCCGTTTTGTATGATACGATACCAATTAATTACAGTCAGCAGGTGAGAGTCAATGTATGTAATCTATCACAGCAGTGATGCCTTTGCGGATGTGACAGGTGTTTCCATCGCGTCGCTGTTTGAAAACAACCGACATTTTGAAGAGATTCATGTTTTGTATATCGAAAAAGGTATGTCTCAGACAAACAAGGAAAAGCTGCAGCAGTTGGCGGAAACATATGGGCGGACGATTACGTTTATGAAGATGCCCAACTGGTCCAAAAAACTCAATATCACCCTGAAAACCAGCAAAAAGGGATGGCTGGGTTTCGGTTACAACCGTCTTTTTTTGACGGAATATGTGCCGGAAACGATAGACAAGGTGCTGTATCTTGATTCGGACACCGTTATCGAAGATAAGCTGGACGACCTGTGGAACACAGATCTGACGGGATATTACATGGCTGGCGTAGACGATTGCCTCAGCCGGGAATACCGTGACATTGTGGATATGACGGGCGACGGCGTTTACTGCAACGCGGGCATGCTTCTCTTTAATCTGAAAAAATGGAGAGAGGACAACGTCACCGGGCTCTTTTTGAAGATGGTGTATGAAAATAACGGTTACTTTGTTTTCAATGACCAGACCATCCTGAATTCCGCCTTCTGCGGGAAGGTCAAGATTCTGCCCCAGAAGTACAACGTCAATTCTCTGGTTTATCTGTTTGAATACAAAGAACTGATGCACCTGCGTCATCCCCTGCATTTTTCCTACGGCAAGGAGGAATTTTATGATGCGCGGCTGCATCCCGTTATCACCCACTACACAGGCAACTTTTACGTCAACCGCCGTCCGTGGGTGGCGGACAGCGATCATCCTCACAAGGATGCCTATCTCCATTATAAAGCGCTGACCCCTTGGAAGGATGCGCCGCTCAAAGAAAGCACACGTAAAAAAAGTACCCGCATATTTGCCAATATCTGTCATGTGCTGCCCCGACCGCTCATGATTTTGCTGGTATCGGTGTTGTATAATAAAATCCGCCCGATGGTTTTCCGCAAGAACATCAAGAAGGAGCGCCAATGAAAAAGGTTTTTGTGATTTTATCCGCCTACAACGGAGAGCGCTATCTCCGTGCGCAGGCGGAAAGCATTCTGGCGCAGACGGGTGTGGAGGTAACGCTGCTGATTCGCGACGACGGCTCGCAGGACGGCACATCGGGCATCATGAAGGACATACAGGCATTCAATGCCAATGTCCGCTGTGTTTTTGGAGAGAACATCGGATTCCGGCGCAGCTTTTACGATATGCTGCTGGCGGCGGACGATACATATGATTACTATGCTTTTTCCGACCAGGATGACGTGTGGGATGCCGATAAACTGTCGCGTGCGGTCGAACTGCTGGAACAGACGGGGAGCAGCGTGAAGCTGTATGCTTCGGGTCTTCGTGTGGTGGATGAGAATTTGCAGTTTATGTATAATAATCCTTTTCCCGGTCTGAGGACCACTTATGGGGCGGCGCTTTCGCGGCAGCGGATTGCCGGCTGCACAATGGTGTTTGACAGGGGGCTGTTTCACCAATGCCGCCGTTTCCGCATTACGCCGGAAATGGGCAATCTTTTCAGCCACGACGCGGCGGTTTATTACATCTGTCTTGCCTGCGGCGGTCAGGTGGTTTTTGATCCCGAAAGTCGCATTTCTTTCCGGAGACATATCGGCACGGTGACCGAACACGGGAAGGGGTTCTGGACGCGTGTGGAGTCGGTGACCAATGTATTCGGTCGGTTTCGCGACAGGCGATACAATCAGGCGAGGGAACTGCTCAAAGTGTATGCCGACGACATGCCGCCGGATGTGTACGAGCTTTCGCAAAAGATCGCGGGGTATCGCGATTCCATCGGCAAAACGCTGGCACTGGCGGGAGACAAGCGGATCCGCTGCGGCATCCGCTCGGCGGATATCATCAACTGGGTGGCCGTGCTGTGCCGCTGTTATTGATACTATTAAAAAACAAAGGTTGTAATATACATGAATATTCCGGCAGGCATTGTTCTGTATCGTCCCGATACGGACAGACTGCGTGAAAATCTGGAAGCCGTCTGTCCGCAGGCCGCTTCCGTCATCTGCGTGGATAACGGCAGCGACAATCGGGAAGAGATCACCCGGCTGCTGGCGGAGTATCCCCAGACGATCCTCATTGCCAATGAAAGCAATGTCGGCATTGCCAAGGCGCTCAATCAGATTTGCCAACGTGCGGCCGACGACGGCTATGGTTATGTGGTGACCTTAGACCAGGACTCGGTTTGTCCCGACGATATGATCGCCGCCTATGAGGAGCATCTCACGGAGGACGCGGGGCTGCTCTGCCCTGTCATCAAAGACAGAAACCACGACCTCGGCACCAAGGGCGGGGACAAACCCGTCACCGAGATGACGGAATGCATTACCTCTGCGTCACTGGTCAATCTGGCCGCATGGGCAGCGGTCAGCGGCTTTGACGAGAGCATGTTCATCGACGGCGTGGATTTTGACTTCTGCTACAGAATCCGCAAAAAGGGATATCGCATTTACCGTGTCAATCGGGTCGCTCTTCTGCATGAAATCGGCAATATCACAGTGAGACGGTTTCTTTTCTGGCCGGTGAGGGTCAAAAATCACGGTGCCTTCCGAAAATACTATATTGCGAGAAATACGATGGTGCTGGCACGCAAGCGGGGCGGCGCCGCGCGGATTGCCAAATCCTATGCGCAGGTGGCCAAGCAATACCTGATGGTGCTGCTGTACGAGGACAACAAAAAGGAAAAGCTGTCGAACATCCGACGGGGCTTTTTTGACGGCAGAAAAGCAGTCATTCAAAAAAGGTGGTGCTGAGATATGAGGGCTTTGCAATCAAAAAGAATCGAGGAAATCGACGTTGCCAAAGGACTGGGGATTTTGTTGGTAATCCTGGGTCATATGAAAGGTTTGACCAGCGAGGTGTGGCAGCAGTTTGCCGCCTCGTTTCATATGCCTCTCTTTTTCTTTCTGTCGGGACTTCTGATGAATACTGAGAATGCTTCCCTGCGCGGCTTTCGTGATTTTGCGGGCCGCAAGGCCAGACGGATGCTGATTCCGTATATACTTTGGGCGCTGATTTATGCGCAGGGAATCAACGGAAAGCAGCTCATGCGCATTGCCTACGCCAATAACCGTTCCTACGGGGAAGCGGGACTGTGGTTTTTGCCCACGCTGTTTGTGGCGGAATGCGTGTTTTATCTGATCTGCGTTGCAAAAAAGAAATGGGGCGAACGTGTCGGATATACCGTTCTTCTGCTGGGAACGGCATGCGGCGCTTTGGGCGGCGCTATGAGCCATGTCATGCTGCGCACACCGCTGTGGCAGGTCGGCTGGCCGTTTTCGCTGGATATCGCGCTGACGGCGGTGTTCTTTATCACCGTGGGCGCTCGGTGCAAGCCGCTGCTGGGGAAACTCATTGAAGGCGGTAAAACGGCGCGCGGACGCGGCGTGATGGCGGGAGCCGCCGCCTTGCTGTTTGCCGCGGTGTTTGCGATTTCGCGGCTGAATCTCCGGTTCCTGTTTGACCATAGCCATGAACGGGTCGTGATGGCGAGAGGCAGCTACGGACTGTATCCGTTGTTCCTGCTGGGTGCGCTGCTGGGAACGGCCGGCATTCTGCTGCTGTCGCCATCCCTGACGAAGCTGCGTGCTTTGCGCTATATCGGACACAACAGTTTGCTGTATATGTGCCTGAATCATCTGATGATCGCCATGACAACCGGTGTGGTCGGCAAAATGATGGCAATAGAGACACTGCATGGGCCGATCAGGATTCTTATGGTCATGATCGTTCTGGCAGTGGTAACGCTCTGCTGCACGCTGATGACGTGGGTTATCAACCGATTTGTTCCCGTACTCAGCGGAAAATCATAAAAGAATCAGGAGGATGGATATGGTGAAGAACGGCGAAAGAATCACAGTGATGATTCCCACCTACAACCGAAAAGACTGTCTGCTAAAGCTGCTCGGTTGTCTCAGACGCCAGACCTGCCAGGAATTTGACATCGTCATCTCCGATAATCATTCCAATTATGACGTGGCGGATGCCATTGCGGAATATACTGCTTTTTTCGGAGATCGTCTCCGGCTGCAGGTGCGCAGCGACAACGTGGGTTCCACGGTGAATATCAACGGCGTGTTTACGATGGCGCAGACCAGATGGGGCTGGCTGATGGGGGATGACGATTTTCCCCTTGAAAACGCGGTGGAGCGCATTTACCGTTATCTGGATGACAGCATAGCCGCGCTGCATTTTTCCCTGTATGATCTGAGCTATTTTATTCAGGATTACAAAGATGTACATGATTTAGGGGAATTTATCGACCTTTTTTGGGACATGTCGAACGGCGAACACGAAGTGGTCAACCTTCAGGGCGATCTGATCTGTATGTCGGGAAAGGTTTATAATCTGGACATTGCGCGGGAATATCTGTTCCGGCAAAACACCTACGGCTATACCCGTGTGCCGCAGGTGGTGAGCATTCTGTGCATGCTGGAGGATAAGCGAGGGGCGTTCCGGGTGGTGGAGCAAAAGCTGTTTACCATTTCGGATACCAGCAACCAGTCGTGGGAAATGACCAACATCGCACTGGGAATGACTACCTTTTCCCACATTCCGTTTGATGTGACGCCGGAGCAGAGGAAAAAACTCAACCTTATCGTCATGTTTAAATATTCCCATGTGCTGCGCTATCGCTTACAGGGTGAGATTTCGCGGTATAACATCGGTCTGATTTACGACGGCATCTACAAGAGAAGTCTGGGACTTAAGGACAGGCTGATTTTTAATGTCCTGATGCGGCTTAATCCGTCGGGGCCTGTTGCCGCGCGTATCGTAGGCTATAAAAATAAGCGGATCCGCATTCCGCAGTCCAAACCCCAGGAGAGCGAGGGAACGGCATGAGTCAGGCAAACCAAACCGCTAACAACCAGGCGCTGAAAAAGAAATCCATCAAGATCAATACGGCGCTCAATACGCTTCGCATGACGCTGACCATTCTGGTGCCGCTGCTGACCTATCCGTATATCACGCGTATTTTCAGTTCGGACGGCATCGGGCAGTATGAATGGGTAAAATCGGTGGTCAGCATTCTGACGCTGATTGCTTCCATGGGCATCAACACCTATGCCATACGCGAAGGAACCAAGGTCAGAAATGACAGGAAAGAATTTACCCGATTTGCGCAGGAACTGTTTGTGCTCAATCTGATTGCGACGGCGATCTGCTATCTGCTGCTCTTTGGCTTAATACTGACGGTTCCCAAATTTACGCTGTACCGCACCTATCTGTTGATTTACAGCATCAATATCGGTCTGTCGGCACTGAGCCTCGACTGGGTGTACAGTGTGTATGAGGATTATCTGTATATTACCGTCAGACAGATCATTGTGCAGTGCGTTTCGGTTGCGGGACTGTTTCTGCTGGTTCACAATCGGAACGATCTGATTATCTACATCATCATCACCACCGTGTCCAACTCCGGCGCGAATATCTTCAATTTTGTCCGCGCGAGAAAGTATGTGGACTTTATTCCGGTGGGACATTACCGCCTCATGCTGCATCTGGTGCCGGTGATTATCTTCTTTGGCACACGGTTTGCCATGAATGCCTACAATTCGCTCGATACCTTTATATTGGGCATGCTGTCAACGGATGACGCGGTAGGCTATTACAATGTCGCCGTCAAGATCAATACCATACTGGTCACCTTCTTTATGGCGATGAGTCCGGTCTATCTCCCCCGTATGACGGATTACCTCAATAAGGGAAATCCCGGTATGTACCGTTCGCTGCTGGCCAAGGCTATCAAGCTCAAAACCATTCTGATCTATCCCATTGTATGCGGCCTTTTCATGTTTGCGCCGCAGGTCATCTGGATGATCGCTGGAAAGGCGTTTGACAACGCGGTGGGGACGCTGCGGATTCTTTGCTTTGTGCTTGCCTTTGTGCTGCTGTCCAGCATTGTGCAGAAAGACATCATGATTCCCAACGGCAAGGAAAAAACGGTGCTGCATCTTACGCTTTTTGCCGCGATTTCCAATGTCCTGATCAGTTGTCTGCTCATCGTACTGATTGACTACAATGGCGCGGCATGGGGCAGCCTGCTTGCGGAGGGCGTTACTTTCCTGATGGGGTGTGTCATTCTCAAAAAGGACGGTTACGATTTATTCCGTATGATTCCCCAGTGCAGTGTCAAATATTTTATTGCTACACTGCTGATGGGATTGAGTTGTCTGCTTTCCGGCATGCTGCTGCCTTCCCATTGGCTCATTATCTGCGTGGGCATTCCTGTCGCAGTGGTGGTCTATTTTGGCAGCATTTTCCTGCTGCGTGATACGTTCTTCTGTGAGAATGCCGTCGCGCTGACCGGAAAAATCAAAGGCAAATTGCCGGGCGAAAGCAAGCGTTGAATATACAGGAAGGAAGCGTGAAAAATTGACCATTTATTTTGTATTGGTGTTTGCCATCTTGTTCACGCCGTTTCTGCTGGGCAATAAGTGGCTCGATCAGAAACAGGCTAAGTTGGTGACTTGTATCATCTGTGCTGTCTTAATGTTTTTGGTGATGGGATTCAGGAGCCGGGAACTGGGTATGTACGATGTGGAACGCGTGTATCTGCCGATGTTCAAGGAAGTGCAGAAGCTGACCATCCCCGGCGTCTTTGTCAGATATAATATTATCAGAGGCAACTTTTTGCAGCTTTTTACCAAGCTCTTTACCCTTATTTCCAAAGATTACAATTGGTGGATATTTGTGACGTCTATCCCCACACTGGCGTCTATGGCCTATGTGACTTACAAGCGTGGTATCAGCAAATTTGCTTGTGCATTTAGTTTCTTCCTTTACATGGGGCTGCGACTTTATGGAGCAAATTTCTACCTTATCCGTCACAGCTTCGCCATGGCATTTCTGTTGCTGGCGTTTGATGCGGTTGTGGACAAAAAGCCGATCAAGTTTCTGATCTTCGTCGCGCTGGCGACGCTGTTCCACTCCACCGCGTTGATCTTTATTGTGGCGTATCCCCTGTCAAAGATCAAGATTTCCATGAAGCAGTTTGTGATGTTCTTTGCCGGACTTTTCTTTGTGACCTATCTTTCCAGAGGACTGCTCAACAGCTTCTTCTACAGCCTGGGAAGCGATATTTACTACCAGAACTATGCCAGTAAGACCGGATTTAAGAGCAACCTCTTTATCCTTGTGACGTTGATTCTGTTCCTGCTCGCTATGGCGCTCAGCAAGTACGATTTCATCGTGACCAAGGGACATAAGACCGGTTTGCTCAGCGTTAATGAAACCCACCTGGACGAGACGCTGAATCCCGAACTGTGTGTGACCACAGTCAATATGCTGGAAGTGGCGGTCTTCTTTATGGGCATGAGTCTGATTATCAGTGAATTCCAGAGAATCGGATTCTTCTTTCTCGCCGTGAGTACGGTGGGATTGAGTAATCTGATTGACGCGCAGAGAGACAAGACTATCCGGCTGAGTCTGTTCCTTGTCATTTTCGGGTTCCTGCTGGTGTTTATGAGCAACGCCCTTGAACCGGAAATGCTTGCTCCTTATAAGAGCTGGCTGGATGTCTGATTGTCTCATTCATTCGAAAAAAATCCCGTGCATCTTTCTTCGGAAAGTTCACGGGATTTTTTGTTGACAAGTCTGGTCAGATCTGGGGGAAAACGATGGTGACGGTCATAGTTCCGTCGCGAATGTCGGCAAAGATGTCGCCGTGCATTTTATGCATGAGCTGCCGGCAGATGTAAAGCCCTAATCCGCTGCCCGAATGGGAGCCGACATTAGAGCCGCGCCAGAAGCTGTCGAAGATATGAGGCAGTTCACTTTGCCCCAGTGTGCAGCCGGTGTTGCTGACGGAAAGCAGGGTGCAGTCATCCTCTTCGGCAAAGGTCAGGGCAATGCGCTTGCCGTCCCCGTATTTAATGGCGTTTTCCATGAGATTTTGCAGCACCTCCACAGCGCGGTCGGGATCGCCCTGCATCAGACAGTCTGCGTAATCGTCTACATGAAAATCGGTTTGCAGCAGCGCCAGTTTTTCGGTGTACAGTTCTTTGATCGGATTGACCAGGGAGGAAAGATAGAATTCCCCGTTGGTGACGTCCAGAGGAAGAAAATCCTCATGGGACGCGGTGATGATTTCATTCACATAGGCTTTGATTTCGTCGCATTTGGCGATAATGCTGTGTGCCGCTTGCACTGTCTTTTCTTCTTCACGGTATAATCCTTTTTCCAGCCCCTTGGCGTAGAGTTCGATGATGCCGAGAGGGGTTTTGATGTCGTGCGAGAGCGAAAGCACCAGCGTTTTCTTTTCCTTTTGCAGAGCAAGCTCGGCGGTCTTTTGCTGCTCCAGCGTTTCACGCAGCAGGTCGAGCCCCCAGATAAAGCGCCCGAAATAGCGGTCTTTGCTTTCCTTGAGCGGAAGCGTCAGGTTGCCCTTGGCCAGCTCATAGGGGATGTCGCGGAGCTTGTCGAACGGTTTTATGATTTTTTCCCCAACCAGAAGCAGCAAACCTGTCACCCCCAGTGCAGCCACGAAAAGGCAGAGATTGACAATAAGCAGGGAGTGGGCTTGCTGAGGAACAAACCGGTAATCAAAGCGGTAGGTTGTTCCGTCGATAACGCGGATGACAGAATCGCTGTCACCGTCGTAAAAAGAGGCGGCGTTGCCGTCATTCAGCGTTGTTACGCCTGTGACATATTCATAACCCGCAAGATCGAAAGGGGAGACAAAGCCGCTTTTCTCGATCTCGTAGACAATGCGTCCCACCTCAACACGATAAGGACGACCTGTTTCGTCGTCCTTATCGGAAACAATGATGAAAAGATTGGCGCCAATGAAAATGACGGCCATGACGGCAACAACGGCCGCAAATAAATTCCGGAAGCTCTTCATGTCTTGTTATCATCCCCTCTCATATCGGTATCCCACGCCCCATACAGTAACAATATGCTGCGGCTTTTTGGGGTCGGATTCGATTTTCTGCCGCAGCCATTTGATATGTACCGTGAGGGTCTGCTGCTCGGAAAAGCTGTCGATGCCCCAGATTCGGTTGAAAAGGAAATCCTTGCTCAGCGTCTTTCCGGCGTTTTCCATCAGCAGGCAGAGCAGGTCAAATTCCTTCTGTGTCATTTCAAGCGGCGCGCCGTCTTTGAAAACAACGCGCTTGTCCCTGTCTATTTTGAGGAAACCGTCGAAAAGCACGGAGGAGGAATAGCGGCGTGCGAAGATGCCTTTGATTTTGGCGAGAAGGATGTCGATATCAAAGGGCTTTTCGATGTAGTCATCCGCGCCGAGAAGAAGTCCGCTGAGCTGATCGTCCTTGTCGGTTCTGGCGCTGACAATGAAAATCGGGGTGTTGTCCGTCTCCCGGAGGCTTCGGCAGACGGCGAAGCCGTCTATGTCGGACAGCATGACGTCAAGCACCACCAGCTTCGCGCCGCTCGCGGCAAAGGATGTGAGCGCGCTTTCTCCGTCGGTGCAGTGCTTCACGGAATATCCTTCATTGCGCAGAAATTCGCACAACAGCCCGCCTAATTCCAGATTGTCCTCTACTACCAGAATATCAACCATGTTGGCAATACCCCCTTTTTTCAGAAGTAGTGTGAAATGTGAAATGTGAATTTGGAAGAAAACGCTTGCGCGTTGGAAATCTTTTCATTACTATATTCCAAGCGCGCAGCACTTCCTTCATTATTCTTTATTCTCTATTCACTATTCACTCATGAGCTTTGCTCATGAAAGCGAGCGAATGCGAGCGCTTTTACCATCCTTGCTCCAGAAGCCAGTTGTTCAGGCTGCGTTCGCGGTCGCGCAGGTCGGATGGCGTTTCGTACCTGCCTAAATGATACTCCCCTTTGATGTTTCCGTCAACTATAAACATGACGCGGGAGCATTTGGCGGCGACTTTCGCGTCGTGGGTGACGAGCATGATGGTGGTGCCGTCGTCGTTGATTTTGCGCAGCTCCTCCATGACCTCATCGGAACTGGTGCGGTTGAGCGCGCCGGTCGGTTCGTCGGCAAAGATCATTTTGGGGCTGTTAATCATGCTGCGGCAGATGCAGGCGCGCTGGAGCTGTCCGCCCGACACCTCATTGATGTCATTGTCCGCGATTTCGATAATGCCCAGCTTGCGCATGAGTTCCCTGCCGCGCTCGGTCTTTTCCTTGACGGAGAGCTTGTTTGTCTTGGACTGACGGGCGGGAAGGATGATGTTGTCCAGAATATTCAGATTGCGCAGCATATACATCTGCTGGAAGATGAAGCCCATTTCGTCGAGTCTCACGGCGGCGAGTTCCTTTGCTTTGAGGCGGGAGATGTCCCGCCCGAAGAATTCCACCTGACCGGCTGTCATATCGTCCATGCCGGAAATGGTGTAGAGCAGGGTGGACTTGCCGGAACCGGAGGGGCCCATGACGGCAACCATTTCGCCCTCGTCCACGGTGAAATTGACGTTTTTCAATACATTGTTCTGACGCTTGTTGATGATATAGGTCTTGCAAAGATTTTTGACATTCAGAATGGTACTCATAGGTTATTATCTCCTTTAGGCATACTACTCTATAGCCGATTGTAAAAGTTGAAAAATAGCGCAAATATGGGGATATGGTCAACGGGAAAGAGGGACGTTTTTTCTCCGTTTGGGACAAGGCAAATCGTAAGATTGGGCTGTTGCCGTATTCGCCCATCCCCGTCTTGGGTCTTATAGCAATCCAAACAAACAAAAAGACAAGGTCCTAGGTGGGCGCCAGCCCACCGTCGTCCTCCGCCTTGCCCTGCACTCACCATCATCGCCTCCTTTTGTCTCCCTGATTATTTGGATTGCTATAGCTCGTTCCGCTCGTTCGGCTACGCCTCACTCGTGGGGCGCTGCCCCACCCCCCGCAAGGGCGCTGCCCTTGACCCGGCAGGGAACCAGTCCCCTGCACCCCGCGCTCGCATACGCTCGCTAGTTATGCGCTTCGCTTTTTCTTCTTTTTCATTTACTTTTACAATCGCCTATCTCTTACTCTACAGAATTGATTTCATTGGAATTGACCTTGTGGACAGACAGCGCCGTGAGAAAGACGAAGAAAACGGTCACGGCAATAATAACGGCGGGGTAAAGAAGATAGGCTTCCGGAATATTCACGTCGAAGATGATGGTTTTCGCGCCCATCGCCCGGAAAATCGTGCCGCTGGTGAGTTCGCTCATTGGGGTGGAAATCACGCCCGAAGTCAGCGCGGCCAGCAGCATAACGATGGTGATTCGCAGCACCTGCCAGCCGATAATGGAGGAATTTCTGAAGCCAATCGCCTTGAGCATGGCAATTTCGCCGCGCTCTTTGGTGAGGAAGGATTTTTCCATCAGCACCGCCACCAGAATATTGATGAGAATGACCACCAGCACGATCAGCCACTTGGTGTCGTTGAGATAGCCGCCCGCGCCGCCTGTGCCTTCATCGGCATATTCGCCGGCAGTCTGCACCGTACAGTCGGGATAGAGTTTCTTGATGGTTTCCATGCGTTCGCTGCGTTCCGACGGGGAAGGATTGTCGTTGAATCTGATTTGAAAGGGATAAACGCCGTAAATATAGGTAAAGTCGTAGTGCTCGTCCTCATGGAACAGAATGCCTTCGCCTGTGCTGGTCATCGTCTGGAACAGGGCGGAAATGATGTAATCCTTGTCGCCCTCGGGAGAGGTGACGGTAACGGTATCGCCTACCGACGCTCCGATTTTGTCGGCAATCACATGGGTTATGGCAATTTCGCGCGTATTCTGAGGCGGGGTGCCCTCAATGTAGAAATGGTACATATCGGTGGTGGTATGGATCCCTTCAAATGTGGTGGATTTGGCGGAAAGCGTCCCTTTTGTGACTGTGAATTTATAGCCTACCTCGCCAAATACTTCCACATCATAGCCTTGTTTTTCCATCTGTTTCTGTATATCCTTGATGTCGGCTTCCAGCTTTTCTCTGCCGTTCTCGGTGAAGTAGCCGCTGAATTTCTCGTTGTCGGTCAGCAGCACATCACATTCCGCCATGCCGAACCAGCTCAGCAGTTTCGGGCTTCTCAGGGTAGAGATGGAATTGAGTACAATGGAAATCAGCACCATGCCGATGGTAAAGGTAATCAGCATTATGGTGTATTTGCCGAATCCGCTCAGAATGTCGTTGACTGACATAAACGGCACGGGTTTCATGTGGGATTGAGAAAGTTTCAAAAAGCCCTTCTTTTTATAGCGTTCGCCGGTGGAACCGCTGCGAATCGCATCCACGGGGGTATAGGTCTTGACCATGCGCGTACTGCGCCAGCAGAACAGCATGATGACAGCGATTACGCCGACCGCGCAGAAGATTTCCAGAATCAGCGAATTTCCGGCGGAAATCATCAGATTCTCGGAGGCCTGACGGAGCAGAAGCTTTCCGAACGGCGCCGAAAGGACAATGCCGATCGCCGCGCCTATAAGGGAGATGGCAAAATACTTGACCAGATAGAGGCTGCGGATTCTGCCGTTCGGAATGCCGATGGCCTTCATAATGCCGATTTCGCGGAATTCCTCGCTCAGCGTGAAAGTGATGGTGAAGCGCAGGATCACCAGCGCGATGAGAATCAGGCAAAGGCTCAGAATCATCAGCAGGCCCACCACGATCATTTCCATCATGTAAGCCAATTGCAGCAGGCCTTTGGAGGCGGCAAAAAGAAGGTTCTGACAGTTATTCATCGCCTGTTCCACAGCGAGAATATCGTCGGTGTAGAGAAAGGTGATGGTTCCTTTGTAGGCGTCAATGGCTTCGTCGGCCATGTATTTGTCAAAATCCGTATGGTTGATAACAAATCGCGGCGCGTTAATCATGCTGCCGCCGACAGCCGCATCTTTCAGGTATCCTTTGACGGTAAATTCCTGCTGCGTGCTGCCGATTTTGATACTGAATTTGTCACCAATCGCCATACCCAGACTGTCAAGATACGACTTTCTGATATAAGCGCCGCCTATGGGAATTTCGGTCAGTTCGTTGTTATCGCCGTCGTAATAATTCTCAATCCGGTTGTCAATCGAGCTGAGCAGGTCGATTCCCGACGAGCTGATGGTTTCGCCGTTAAACTTGATACCGTCGGTATTGTAAAGGATGGTTTCGACCCTGATTTTTGTGGCACAGTCCAGCCCGCGCGCGATTTCGGCGGCACTTTTGCCGTTTTCGCCGCGCTCCAATACCGTGTAATCGCCCACATCGGCTTGGTCAAAATAATCGTCCAGCGAACCTACCACCGCCGCCAGATTGCTTGCGCTTGACGCGATAAAGGTAACCGCTAAAATGACGAACAGCAGAATGATAAAATTCATGATCCTTTTGCGCTGCAAGTCGCGTTTGAGAATGTGGAAGAACATGGTTTGAGAACATCTCCTGTCTGAAAAGATTGTACCCCAAAAACGGGGAAAACGCAATAGAGCATGCTTTCTTTGAGCTTGGCTTGATTATACGCCTTGAAATCTTAAAAAATCCTTAAATCCGGGAAAATTCGACGATAAAAAATTTTAGATGAATATATCATTTTTTAGTTGCTGTTTTTGTCAATGTGTGCTATAATTCATTTAACGCAATGATAGTTTGTGTTATGTATGTGGTAGATAAGGAGATGGAACTTTTGAAAGAACAAAAAGAGCATTATTTTAAAATCGGTTTGATTGTTGCAGGGATTACGTTAGCACTTGTGATAGGGGCAGTATCTCTGTTTTACACCAAAAATATTTTTCTAGAGGGAGCCGTCTATTCCAAAGAAACCGTAGTTCTGAACCTGAGCGGAAGCGATATGGAAGATTTTTCTGCTTTGGGAAAACTGACCTATCTGGAAAGAATTGATCTCACCCACACTTCCTTCAAGGATTTTTCGATATTAGATAACTGCCATGTCTTGAGAAAGGTCGTTATCAAGGACAAGGTCATTCCAGCCGAACAATGCGTGGCATTTTATGATGCTCATCCTGAAGCGCAGATTATCGGTCGTGTGCTTTTGGCAGATCAGGAATTTGACTATGACACGGAGGAACTTACCATAACTGACATCACGCATGAGGAGTTGCTTCAGCTCTCTGCGTTGAGATACCTCAAAAAACTGGATGTGACTTATTGTGATGTATCGGATGAGGACTATGATTATCTGAAAAAACGGCTTCCTGAATGTGATATCCTGCGCCTTCTCACATTTAATGAGAAGGATTACAGCAACGATGTCAAAACCGTCAAAATTTCAAAGGACATTTCCGATCAGGAATTGGAACGGGTGCGTTATTTCCCTCATTTGGAAGAGATTGACGCTACGTCGTTTACGGATACGGAAGCAATAGAAGTGCTTAAAGAAAAATTCCCCTACTGTCGTATCAAATGGGCCTTTCGTGTGCTTGGGATTAAAACCAACTCTACCGTGCAAACGCTTGATCTCAGAGGAAAAAAATTGACCTTGGATCAGGTCAGGGAAGCATTAAACAGCAGCGTTATGGCGAATTTTTATGATTTGAAAGCCGTTGATTTATGCGGGTGTGGCCTGACCAATCAACAGATGGAAGATTTGCAACAGCAGTTTTCTCAACTGAAATTCATATGGTATGTGTATTTTGGGGGACATCCGGTTCGTACCGACGCGAAGGTGCTGTCCACCACAGATTTCCAGGAGCATTATAGTTCCAAAGATTTTGAGCAGGTGTTTCAATACTGCACCGAATTGGTGGCGCTGGATCTGAGCGAAAACAGATTGGAGGATCTGGGTAATATAGGGAATCTTAAGCAGCTTCGTGCGCTGACATTGACGCATAATCCGCTCAGACGGTTAACCGGACTGCAACAGTTAACCAATCTGGAATATCTGGAAGCTGACAACACATATGTCACGAATATTGCCTGTCTTACCAATCTTAGTAAACTCAAATATGTCAATCTTTACGGAAAGATTGGTTCGGGGCTTTGGGTGAGGGATATTTCACCTCTGGAAAATCATCCCCAGCTCAGTCTGGCGGTGTTTGACGTCTCCGTACCCGAAAAATCACGCGACAGCTTTTTCCGTTCCAATCCTGACTGCGATGCCGAGTTTAATGCGACCATGAAAGACGGCATCATGCGCAACACTAAATGGTGCGAAAATCCATACCGTAAAACGCTTTATCAGGCGTTTGAGAAATGGACTTCTGTGACAGATTATGATCCGGTTTTGGAGGAATTTGTTTTTTCTTCCAAAAACAATCTGTATAAATAGTCAACATACCGTTATCCCCCGGAACAGGTCAACTTGCGTTACCTCTCCGGGGGACTTTTTATCAAAAAAATTACAGATTGTTGCCGCGTGTGATGATTTCGCTCCATTCCACAGGGCCGATGGCGCCGTTCTGCTCGATGCCGAGCTGCCTCTGGAGAGCGAGCACGGCGCTGCGTGTCGCGTCGTCAAATACGCCTGTGACGTTCACGTTGGGGATTTGCGGGTCGTTGCGGGAGATGACGTTGAGATAGCGCTGGATAATGCGCACGCTCTCGCCGGTGTCTCCCTGCACCAGAAAGCGGCCGGGGTAAGGTTCGCCGATGGCGCTCTGGTAATCGGGGGGCAGTTCGCTGACGGCCGACCGGTAGGCGGCTTCGAGCGTGCGGAAGGTACTTTGTCCGACAATGCCGTCCACTGTCAGTCCGTAGAGCGACTGGAAGGTATAGACCGCGTCGCGGGTCTGTTCCCCGAAATAGCCTGTGATGGGAATGGGGGGAAGGGAGGGGAAGAAGTAGCCGAGAAAGGCGAGATAATACTGCACCGCCTCCACATCCACGCCGCTGTCGCCCAGCTGCAAAGCGCGGGTGTAGCGGCGCTCCACCTCGGAGATTTGCAGCCCTTCGCCCGCCACATCCGAAAGGCGCTTGACGGCGGAGAATACCTGCTTGATTTTATACCATGTCGCCTTGCCGACAACGCCGTCGGGTTCAAGGTTGAAAATCTCCTGAAAAGCGGTCACCGCCTGCTCGGTTTCAAAATCATACACGCCGGTGAGCTGGGTAATGGGAGGAAGGGCGGGGTAATTGCGGCGGATGGTGTTCAGCTCCCGCTTGATGGTCAGCACATCGTCCCCGAAGGAACCGCGCCGCAGCGGCGTGCCGGGATAGGAAGGCGTGTTGTTGGCGACAGGCGCGTCGCGAACCAGCTGAATGTTGTCCCCAAAATAGTATTGCAGGATTTCAAAGGCGGTAAAACCCTGATTGGCGAGACGGACGCTGCCCCATTGGGACAGTCCGCTGCACTGGGTATAGACGCCGTCGCAGAACTGCGCGTACAGCGGGACAATGCTGCCGTAGCGCACGATGTAATTGTTGAAGATTTCGTCCACGATCTGGCTGATGTTGTCGAAAATCTGCCCATTGGGGACAAAGGCTTGGTCGTACTGGGTGTTGTTGGTGATGTCGAAGTCGTAGCCGCGGCTGGGGTAGTATTCGGTGTAGACTCGGTTGAGCGCGAAGGTGATCTGCGCGAGTATGTTGGCGCGAAGGGCGGCTTCCGGCCAGTTGGGGTAAATCTCGCTGGACGCGACGTTTTTGATGTATTCGGTAAAACTCACGGTGATGTTTTCCGCCTCGTCATTGGGGCGGCCGAGATGCACCGTGATGGTCTGGGGAATCACCGGAACAGGCGCCATTTACATCCCCTCCGATCTCTGCTTGGCGATGGGGGTGAGCGTCACGGGCAGAATGGTTTCGATGCGGTCGTAGACCGTGATGCGCTTGTCAAGGACCGTCTGAAAATCGGGGTGATAGAGCGATATGAGATAATGGGCTTCGTCCGCGTCGGATCGTTCGGGCGCGAGCATGAGATCCTTTGACTTGGCGGGGAGAATCATATTGTCCACAATGCCGGAGGAATCGGTGACGTCGTGATAGAGCGAGTACCGCACACCGTCGGAATACACCGCCACATCCACCTCCACGCCTGCCACAGGGAAGGCTTCAAAGGCGGCGCTGATCTGTATCTTGAGCGAGCCGCGTCCGGGATTTTCGCTGATGTATTCGTCATATTCCGGCTTGAAGGGGGACACGCCAGACTGGATAGGGCTGCCGCTGCTGCTTTGGTTGTAGTTGGGTTCGTACATTTCACAATCTCTCCTTTCGGTTTTCCTTACCATAGTATGACGGAAAAGCGAAAAGGTGCCATTTTTTGCACTTTGAAAATATGAAAAAAGTATTGCGATTAGCATGACAATATGATATACTGTTGACAGAAAGGCGGTGCTTGGATGGCAATAAAAAGTGCAAATGTGATGGCAAGAGTAGAGCCGGAAGTAAAAGAACGTGCTGAACAGGTTATGGCACAATTGGGACTGCCTGTATCGGTGGTTATTAATGCGCTCTACAGACAGATTATCATGAATAACGGATTGCCCTTTGCTTTAACCATACCTTCCCATCTTCCGACAAGGGAGAGTATGACAACCGAGGAATTTGACGACATGATAGCAAAAGGTCTGGCACAGGCAAAGATGGGTCAGGGTAAAAATTTAGACGAGGCATTCCGGATACTGGAGGAACGTATCGGAGGATGAAAGAATATGAAGTGAAAATTACCGATTATGCACTGGAGCAGATGTATGTCCCTGTGTTGACGATGAGGGGAAATTATAAATAATTTGAAAAAAATGTCATTAATTTAACAAAAAGGTTTGAAATTACGGAAGATATGATGTATAATAAAAGCAGACTCAGGCGGAACAACCGCAGAGTAAAAAAAATATAGTTTTGGAGAGTGACTGTAATGCCTCTGGTAAACGCAAAGGACATGCTAATCAAAGCAATGGAAGGCAAATATGCCGTTGGTCAGTTCAACATCAACAATCTCGAATGGACGAAGTCCATACTTCTGACCGCGCAGGAGCTGAAAGCTCCGGTCATCCTCGGTGTCTCTGAGGGCGCAGGCAAGTATATGTGCGGTTACAAGACTGTTGTTGGTATGGTAAAGGGCATGATCGAGGAGCTGAACATCACCGTTCCCGTCGCGCTGCACCTTGACCACGGCACATTCGAGGGCGCAAAGGCCTGCATCAACGCCGGCTTCTCGTCCATCATGTTCGACGGTTCCCATTATCCGATTGAGGAGAACCTCGAAAAGACCAAGATTCTTGTCAACGCCTGCGAAGTGCTTGACCTTTCTCTCGAAGCCGAAGTCGGTTCCATCGGCGGCGAAGAGGACGGCGTTGTGGGTATGGGCGAATGCGCCGATCCCGCAGAGTGCAAGCAGATTGCTGATCTCGGCGTGACCATGCTCGCCGCAGGTATCGGCAACATCCACGGCAAGTATCCCGAAAACTGGCCGGGTCTGAGCTTTGAGACGCTCGAAGCTGTCAAGAAGACCGTCGGTGACGTTCCGCTGGTACTCCACGGCGGCACAGGCATCCCCGCCGACCAGATCAAGAAGGCCATCTCCCTCGGCGTTGCCAAGATCAACGTCAACACCGAGTGCCAGCTCGCGTTCCAGGAGGCCACCAGAGCCTACATCGAGGCGGGCAAGGACCAGCAGGGCAAGGGCTTCGACCCCCGCAAGCTGCTCGCTCCCGGCGCACAGGCTATCCGCGACATGGTCAAGACCAAGATGGAAATCTTCGGCTGCATCGGCAAGGCGGAGTAATTTTTCAATGCGTAATTCGCAATGATTTCGCATGGCAACAGACAAAATCCCCGCACGGCGCGTCACTTTTGGCGACGGCTGTGCGGGGATTTTTTTTGGGGGGGTACGCGGGATAGAAGCATTTATTGGAGTTCAAAAGTTTTAACAACCTTTTTGTCGCTGAATGAAATCAATTCGCTTACTTCGATCTCCACCGTGTTCTTCTTATCATTCAGAACAAACGCGCTCTGCACCTTGATGGTTTTGCCGGGCTTGATATCTTTCATTTTTTCGTCGGAGTCATATGTTTTTGAATCCATAATGATAGCTGATTCGAGTTCTATCCCGTTCTGAAACGCCTTGTCGGAAAGTGCAAACATGAAATTGGCAGCATCATCACTGTTGTTGGTAAACTGATAGTTGATGACAATAGCGGAATTTCCCTCATAGTCTTTTGCTATTTTGGCGGAAAGGATTTCTACCTCATAATCACCCAATATACCCTTGTTCTCCAAATTGTTTTTACTGGATTCCATTTCACTTGTATCGGTTTTTTCTGAGTTGCTGACCTTACTGACGGCTGAATCGTTTTTTGAAGAATCACCGCCAAAACAGGCTCTCATCATGAGGAGCAGTACAACAACTGCAATGGCAATCATCCACCATTTGATCTTTTTCTTTGGCTGCTGAACAGGGATAGGATATCCTGTCGGTTGATATGTCGGTGCCGTAGTGGGGGCGGCTGCCGCTTGCTTTGCTGCAAAATTGGCGTTGCAGTTCGGACAAACGGAAATACCGTCTTGAATGGGTTGTCCGCAGTTGGGACAGTTAAATTGTGCCATGAGTTTTACCTCCATTTTTAATTTTTGAGATGTTTATTCGCATCCCACCTTGATAATATCACAAATTGAGATATTTGTCAAGTTCTGTCGAACAATCAAGTAACATAAATTTGTACGTTTGTTTATCCTTCAGATTTCAGGGAAATGTTTAAACGTGCAAATTTTTGTAATAAAAGGTTCGATGTGACAATGCGATTGAGGGATATCCGGGAAGACCACGATTATACACAGAAATATATCGCTGATCTGCTCTTTATCAAGCAGAATACCTACTCCCAGTATGAAAACGGACAGCGCCAGATTCCGCTGTCTTTTTTAATGAAGCTGGCGGTGATTTACGATACCTCCACAGATTACATTCTGGGATTGACCGATGAGAAAACCCCCTACCCGCGAAGTATCGCATTCAACGGACAGGAATTACCATAAATAACTGTATTTGTTAAAATATTTGATTTTCATGATTTTTCATGTTAAAACATTGACAAATTCCCCGAAATGGTAGATAATATACCTTATACAAAACTTTAACGCAAGGGAGTTTTTTGAATGGGTTACACAATCGCGGAAAAAATTATCAAGGCGCATCTCGTAGAGGGCGAAATGGTGCAGGGAACCGATATCGGTCTGCGCATCGACCAGACGCTTACTCAGGACGCGACGGGTACCATGGCGTATCTCGAATTTGAGGCCATGGGCGTTCCCCGCGTCAAAACCGAGCGCTCGGTGGCATATATTGACCACAATACCCTCCAGACCGGCTTTGAAAACGCGGACGACCACCGCTTCATTCAGAGCGTTGCCAAAAAGCACGGCATTTATTTCTCCCGTCCCGGTAACGGCATCTGTCATCAGGTGCATCTCGAGCGGTTCGGCATTCCCGGCAAGACGCTCATCGGCTCCGACAGCCACACCCCGACGGGCGGCGGCATCGGTATGCTGGCGATGGGCGCGGGCGGTCTTGACGTCGCCGTGGCCATGGGCGGCGGCACCTATTACATCACCATGCCCAAAATGGTGCGCATCAACCTGACCGGCAAGCTCTCTCCGTGGGTCGCCGCGAAGGATATCATTCTCGAAGTGCTGCGCAGAATGTCCGTCAAGGGCGGCGTGGGCAAGATCATCGAGTACGGCGGCGAGGGCGTCAAGACCTTGTCTGTCCCCGAACGCGCCACCATCACCAACATGGGCGCGGAACTCGGCGCGACCACCTCGGTGTTCCCCTCTGACGAAATCACCAAGGCGTTCCTCAAAGCGCAGGGCAGAGAGGGCGACTGGACGGAGCTGAAAGCCGACGACCACGCGCATTATGACGAAATTCTCGAAATCAACCTTAGCGAACTCGGACCTATGGCGGCGGCGCCCCATATGCCCGACAACGTCAAGACCATTGACGAACTGAAGGGGCAGAAGATCGACCAGGTATTGATCGGTTCCTGCACCAACTCCAGCTATCTCGACCTCATGCGCGTGGCGCATATTCTCAAGGGCAAGACGGTTCACCCCGACGTGAGCCTCGGTATCGCCCCCGGTTCCAAGCAGGTTTACAATATGCTGGCGCAGAACGGCGCGCTGGCGGACATCATCGCGGCGGGTGCGAGAATCCTCGAATGTGCCTGCGGTCCCTGCATCGGCATGGGACAGTCCCCCAATTCCAAGGGTATTTCCCTGCGCACCTTCAACCGCAATTTTGAGGGGCGTTCCGGTACCGCCGACGGTCAGATTTATCTCGTATCCCCCGAAACGGCAGCCGTTTCCGCCATTGCGGGCGTATTCACCGACGCGCGTGAACTGGGCGACGCGGTGGAAATCCCCATGCCGGAGCAGTTCCTGATCAATGACAACATGATTGTTCCTCCCGCCCCTGTGGAGGAGATGGACAGCGTGGAGATCCTGCGAGGCCCCAACATCAAGCCTTTCCCAACGAGCGAACCTCTGCCGGAGAGCATTGCCGCCAAGACCTTGCTGAAGGTGGGCGACAACATCACGACCGACCACATCATGCCGGCCGGCGCGAAGATTTTGCCCTACCGTTCCAATATTCCCTACCTCTCCAATTTCTGCTTCGCCGTGTGCGATCAGGATTTTGCCGCCCGCTGCCGCGCCGAGGGCAAAGGCATCATTGTCGGCGGCAGCAACTACGGGCAGGGTTCCTCCCGCGAACACGCCGCGCTCGTGCCGCTTTACCTCGGCATCAAGGCGGTTATCGTGAAGTCTTTCGCGAGAATCCACCTTGCCAACCTCGTCAACGCGGGCATCGTGCCGCTCACCTTTGTCAACGAGGCGGATTATGACGCCATTGACCAGATGGACGAGCTGGAAATCCCCGACATCCGGGAGTTGGTCGGCAAATCCGAAATCACGGTTCACAACAAGACCAAGGGCACAAGCTTCCAAGTCAATTGTCAGATCTCTGAGCGCCAGCGCGATATCATTCTCGCCGGCGGTCTGCTCGACTACACCAGAGAGAGCGTAAAATAAATTATGGAAAAGAACAAAAAAATTTCAATGTCGGTCATTCGCCGCCTTCCCCGGTATTACCGCTTTTTGCTCGAACTGAAAAACAGCGGGGTGCTGCGCGTTTCGTCGCATGATCTGGCGACCAAAATGGGTTCTACCGCGTCGCAGGTGCGGCAGGATCTCAACTGCTTCGGCGGCTTCGGACAGCAGGGGTACGGCTATGACGTGCCCAAGCTGTTTGAAGAGATTCGCGTCATCCTCGGACTGGAGCATGACTATAAGGCAGTGCTGCTCGGCGTGGGCAACCTCGGACGCGCGGTCATCAACCATATTTCGTTTGAAAACCATGGCTTTACGCTCATGGCGGCGTTCGACAGCAATCCTTCCCTCATCGGCACCGAAATCAGGGGCATGACCGTGCGGGATGTGGCGGAGCTGGAAGAATACTGCCGGGTCAATCGGATGGATGCGGCGTTTCTCTGCCTGCCCAAGGAAAGCGTGGAGCAGCCGGGCGAGATTCTCTACCGCAGCGGCGTGCGCGCTTTCTGGAATTTCAGCCACTTTGACCTCGCCATGAAATATTCCGACGCGATTGTGGAAAATGTGCATCTCAGCGATAGTCTGATGACGCTCTGCTATCGTATGAATGACAGCCGCAGCACGGATAAAGTTGAAGAATAAAGTAATACTAATTTTCGGCTAAAATCAGACATTATTTGCGGCCCATTTTGCGCCCTGCTGCGTCATCATCCTAGGCAGGCGCCAGCCTGCCGTCGTCCTCTTCCTTGCAGGACACAAAATATCCTCGCAAATAATTGTCTACTTTCAACCGAAAATTAGTATAAACAAAGGGCTGTCGCACAAGGGAAATAAAAATCCCCCAGTGAGGCAGCTCCGATTTTGCGTAAAAGTATTAGTGTAGAGGTTCAGATAAACCGATACGCCACTTTATGAAACCACAAAAACCGCCCTGTTTGAAAAAAAATCAAAACAAGGCGGCTTTTTGTATGCTCATGCGAATGGCATCAATGATGCCGTCCGAAAAAGCGGTTTTCATCATTCGCGTTTGTCATTGTCCTGGTATTCCCGACGGAAGGTAAAGTTCCTCGCGAGGCTGTTGTCGGAATAGACGTTCGTCCATGTGTCTTGCCCTGAGGGGGATTTCATTTTGGGAGTAGTGAATGTCATTCTTTGTGTTTCCTGCGCCGCTTTTGGGGGGTGGGGAGACTCCTGTGCCGTTTGGGGAGATTTTTGCGCTGTTGTTGCAGGCGCATTCTTTTTTTCTTCCGCATCAAACTTCTTGTGAATGTTATCTATATCTTCGGTGGTGCCGCCGCCTGTATCATCCGGCGCACGGAATTCGCCCTTATCTACCAGTCGAAGGAAGGCGTCCACCACGTCGGCGGTCAACTGTGTGCCGCGGACACTCTTGATGATGGAAACCGCTTTATCAAAATTCATGCGTTTTCGGTAGGGACGGGTGGAATACATCGCGTCAAAGGTATCGGCAATAGCGATAATCTGTGCAACACGCGGGATTTCGTCGCCTTTGAGTCCGTTGGGATATCCCTTGCCGTCGGGTCGTTCATGATGCGCTCCCGCGCCAATGGCGAGTTCAGGCATAATGCTGATGCCCTTAAGAGTTTCGTAGCCGAGTTTGGCATGTGATTTGATGATGGCAAATTCCTCGTCGGTCAGTTTGCCGGGTTTGTTAAGCACTTCCGGCGGAATGCCGACTTTGCCGATGTCGTGCAGCAGCGCAATGTTGTAATACTGCTCGATGGTTTCCTCGTCATAGCCCAATTCTCTCGCCAGCATGACGGTGTACTGTGCCACACGGGAGGAATGGCCGTTGGTATAAGCGTCCTTCATATCAATGACCTTGGCAAAGGCTTCCACGATTTCACGAATGAGCTGCTTCTGTTCTTTTTCCTTTTTGAGAAACACCTTGATTTTATGGCGGATGTAAAGTGTGACAAGGCCGGTGATCAGCAGAGCGCCCATTGCCAGACACACGATCTGGAACCACAAAAGCTCGTGAAGCGCTTTTTCCTTGATAATTTTAACGTCCAGCACCTTGTTGTCATTTCCCTGTTCGTTCTGCATCTCCATAACGAAGTGATATTCACCGCCGTCGAGATTGGTGTAGTCGATGGGAACCAATTCACTGCGTTTGATGGTGGTAGTATGGGTTTCAAATCCGTCAAGGTGATAGGTCACGTTGGGATTCATCAGGGAATAATTGAAGATATAGCTGTAGATCTGTATTTTCTTAGCGCTGGAGGGAACGGTAATGGTTCCGTCCGCGTCAGGATAGATTTTGCTACCGTCAACATCGACATACGGCACCGTCATTTTGATATCGCTGACGTTTTGATACGGATGCTCGATGTTGACTTTGGCGACGCCGGTGGTACCGGCAATATACAGATCACCGCTATCCGTGAGTTCACTATAGGAATTGGCGGTGGCAATGCACGAAAGACCGTTATCCCTGCCGTAATAGAGCGGATTGATTTCTTCGTTGGCGATCAGTTCGTCAGCTGAAACCACATAGATGCCGTTGCTGCTGAGAATCCACATTTCTCCCTTGCTGTTTTCGTAGAGGTCAAAGTTGTTGGAATAGGGGAATTTCTTAACAGTGGTCACTTGTCCGAGCTCGTTCATGTAAGCGATGGAATTACTGGTGACGACCCAAATAACGTCTTTGATAGGATCTACCTTTAATCGCATCACGACTTCGGAGGAAAGTCCGGATTCCATCCCGACGTGGAACACTTTTCCGTCTTCCTTGAGGAAATAAATGCCATCGCCGTCCGTGCCGATAATCATATTATTGTATTGGGTTTCGATAGCGGTGAGAATTTTGGTATTATTGATACCGCTGGATTCATCGAAAACCATTGTAACCTTGTCGTTTTTAATCAGCGCCAGGCCTCCTGAACAGGCGACCATGAAACTGCCGTCTTTCCTCTCGAAAACAGTTCTCACGCGGTCGGAGGGCAGTCCCTCTTCCACGCCGAAACGCGTGACCACACCGTTGTCATAGCGAAGCAGCGCGTTTTCGCCGTAAGTGCTGAACCAGACACGGTTTTTGCTGTCCCGGATGATAGAGCGGATGCGGCATCCTGACAGCATTTCAATCAGATCCGTAGCTTCGATGGAATGCCCCGATGCGGTGGTCGCCTGCTGAATCGGAAGGTGTTCCACGATGCGGTTATCCTTAAGTACAGTCAGGCCGTCGTTTTTGGTGCCGATCAAAAGCATGTCGTTATATTGGCAGGTCGAGTTGATGACCTGAGAAGGCAGTTGGCTGCGCTGAAAAATATCTGTGAATTGATTGGGGACGATCTTCATTACACCCTGTTTGGAAGAAGCCACCCAGAGATTGCCCTGATAATCCGCCATCACTTCCTCCACGGAGCTGTCCATCGGCAGATTATCCAGTTTGGTTAAGAGACCATTTTTAATGATGCCGATGCCGTTATCCGCGCTGATCCAAACCCTGTCGTCTACCTGATTCAGACTGTTCACATAGTCGAGGGGGGAAATATCATACACTTTGGAGTTCGTCAGACCGTTTTGCAGCTTGCCATAATACACTTCCGACTGTGCCGTGCCGATGTAGAAGTATCCCGGTTGGTTGGAGTCCGGCAAAACAGTACGGATATTCTGAATGCCTGTTTGATTGCCATTGTAAAAACCGGTCAGCTTTCCGTCTTTCATAGTGAAAACGGCTCCGCTGTTTGTGACGCCGTAGATGATATCATCGCTGCCCAGTTTGAGCTGGCGGATATATTCGTCGTTGATCTGACTGTTATCTACCACAAACAGATTCATATCTGTGTCGACAATGGCCACACCTTGCGTGGAGGCAATGTAAATGTTGCCGTCAGGGGCTTCCACAATGGAGCGGATAGAGGAAGAATGCAGGCCGTCGGCCTTGGTATAGAATCGGAAGGAATCCTTTTCCATCACGGCCACACCGTTGTCGTTGGTACCCACCCACAAACGGTCCTTGCTGTCTACAAAGAGACTCACTACGCTGGCAATGCCGGTGGTAGAGTCAATGCGCTCGAACGTGTTGCCGTCGTAGCGGATCAGACCGCTGTAACTGCCGATCCAGAGAAAGCCGTCAGATGTCTGGGCAAGCGCATTGGCTTCGGATGTGGGAGGCCCGTTGGTGTTGTCATAAAGAACGGCAGAATACCCGTCTTTTTGACCCGTAGGGTCAACGGTAAGCGTCTGCTGCGATCCGTCGAGGGTAGCAGCCCAAACGGTTGGACCTGAGATGTGAACAAACAGTGTTGCCACAACTAGCGTACAAATGCAGATACAGGTTTTAATGGTTTTGCTTGGCATGAATTCATTCTCCTTTTTTATAAAATGATGATAATGGGATGCATTTGCCCATTCGGAGTGATGAGATTATCACAGCTTATGATAAGAATATTATACCATACGAAGTCCAATAAATTATCATAAAAAATGTCTAAAATCAATAAAAAAATATTCCGAATATTTTGCGATGAATTTGTGCGCTATGCACAAATTTGATAGAATACATCATTGCGTCTCGATATGAACGACAATTCGCTGCTTTTTTGTCAGAACTGGGTGGCCATTTCTTTGTTTCATCTGTCCGTAATTGGCATTTCTTTCATTATATCACGCAGTGTCCGACAGAGAAACAAAAAAATGGGTTCTTTTAGTTACAAAATTGTAGCAATTTAAGATTTCATACAAAAGTTTTCATTCCAACAGCAAAATGCCCCTTTGCGAAACCGCAAAGGGGTAGATAAATTTTTTTGAGAGCATGTTGATGTCCGGTGGTTATATTTCTTTGTGAATCCATTCTTTGATGCCGCTTTGCGGCGGTCGGCGAAATAAACTCTGGTTATGCAATGGGGATTTTTGTGTTTTTTCAGAGAAACATAGCGCCGTGTCGTTATCCTCTGCGCCCGCGTCCTTCAAATCCGTTCATGCCGCCCATCTGACCGCGGCCACCCATGCCGCCGCCCATCATCTGGTTGGGAATGGCAGAGAGCTGCTCGCCGTTGACGATAATGGTGCCGCCATTGTATTGGGCGCTGCCGTCGTAGTCAAAGGAGGAATTGCCGGTGATGTTGATGGTGCCGCCGTTAACGATGATGTCGCCGTTGGAGTCGATGCCGTCGGTATCGCCCGCGCTCATGGTAATGGTGATGTCGCCGCCGTTGATTTCCACAGTGGGAGTCGTGTAAGCGCTTGACTTCTTTGCCGCGTTGATGGCGTCGTCCCAGCTCGAAAGTGCAAAGGTGCCGTCATTGATCTGAATATAGGTGCCTTCGATGCATTCCGCCGCGGAGATTGTGAAGCTGCCGCCGTCGATTTGCACCAGCGAATTGGCGTGGATGCCGTCGTCGCCTGCCTGAATCGTGAAACTGCCGCCACCGATATAGATATAGCCGAGGGTATCGTCGTCGTCATTTTCCGCGTGCAGACCGTCGGCGCCTGCTTCTAGGGTAAAGGTGCCGTCCGCGACGCGGATGGAATCGTTGGCTTCAAACGCCTTGGAAGAAGCGGTGATGGTGTAGTTGCCGCCTGTCACTTTGATGTCATCCTTGCACACGATGCCGTTGTCAGTGGAGTTGACGGTAAGGGAGCCTGTACCGTTCAGTACGAGGTCGTCCTTGGAGAAGATTACGCCGTCGGTATTGGTATCGCCGTCCGTTGTAAAGCTGCCCGTGACAGAGAGGGTATTTTCACCGACGAGGGTGACAAATACTTTGTCTGCCTGCTTGACATAGATGCAGGGAAAGTCTGTGTTGGTGATATTCACGCCGTCCAGAACAATCTGCACCTTGTCGTCGGAACTGGCGTTCACTACGATAGTGGCGTCGGAAGCGCTGCCGCTGATGTGATACACGCCGGCTTTTGTGATGGTAATGGTCTTGCTGTCCGATACGGTATAATTGGTGGCTTCGCTTAAATCGGCAGTCTGCGTGAGATCCCGTTCGGTAAAGAGTTCATCGGCGCTGAGTTTGCCGCCGTCGGCGGTGTTCAGTGTCGTGACAGTGGCTTCAGCGTCATCGGTCTTGTCCATTGTGCTGACGGCTGCTGTGGTATTGGCTGCGACTTCTGTAGAAGAAGTGGAGGAAGCGGTCGAACAGCTTGCGAGCGAAGCTGCGATAATGTTGACGGCCATCAGACCTGCGATATACTTGTACAAAAAATCCTGTTTCATAATAATTGCCTCCTAAGAGCGGTTATTTTTTTGTTTGATATTTTTGTTTATTGTCTTTCGCTCTTTCTGACAACAGTATAAAAAACGAACCTTAGCTTTACTTAAAATGAACTGTGAAGAAACGATGAAGAAAAGAATGATAAAGATGTCTTTCGCAAATGAAAAAAGATATTGAAATTTTATTACGAATAGAGTAAAATATATGTAATAAATTTCTTTCAAGGAGGGTGACGTTATGTCTGCCGCAAATTCAAAACAGCTGCACGAGGACAACCGCATTGACAACTGGTCATATCTTTGGATGGCTATGTTTACCGCAGGGGGATATGTTCTCTTCAGCATCGTCCATTACCTGTTCGGGGAGCTTGTGCTTAAAGGATTCTGTGCAGCGGTGATTGTCGGTCTGGCGTCTGCGATGGTGTATGCCGTGTGGAAAAAGACCAACAGCGAAAAGCGTACGGTTTATCTGATCCTGTTTATGTCCATTGCTATCCGGTTGTGCTATGTGATTCTTACGGCACAAGCAGAGTATGAAGGGGAGAGTTTTGCGCTTTTTACCACCGTACATACGGATCTCACGCTTCCGGAAGCGTATCAGCCGCTTTATTATGTGGCGGCCGCTGCTGTCTATAATTTTATGGGCATGATCAGTGTGTTCCAGCCTTACGGAGTGGAGATCATCCGAGTGATTACCGAATACCTGGGGATCGTGAGCGCCATTGCGATATACTACATCCTTTGTGAGATGGAAGCAAATGATACCGCTGTCTATCTCACTACCGCCATTATCGCGTTTCATCCCGGTCTTATCATTCTGGGCGGAGAGATTAATCCTGCGATGACGACGTTTATGCTGCTGGTGATGACCATGCTGTTTTTATCCAGATGGAATAATTATACCGACGGTTACAATTTTCTTCTGATGAGCATAGCCTTTGGTTTGGCGGTTATGTGCGATCTTTCGGCGCTGCTGTTCGTTCCCGTTATCGCTACGCTGATGATCATTAATCTGGTGAGAGCCATTAAACGCAGGAGTGCGCTGAATATTATCTCCACCACCCTGCAGTCGGTGGCCGGTCTGGTCATCTGGGCGATTCTGAGTTTTGCCTATCCTGTCAGAAATTACATGGAGGGGAAAAACACCGGTCTGTTCCAGCTATTCAGAGATGTGAGCCAGCACCGCGATTCTATTGATTTGCATGAACGCTTTTTGTCCTTCTCTATTGAGGAACTGTTTGCGATGCAGGTCAGCGAGAGTGATAAGAATGCGTGGGCCTATTGGATCAAATCCTCTCTGTTTGGCGCGAATCCAGTCAATATTCCTGCGGAGCAACTGACGCCGGCCTTTGCCGGATTTGTGGGGACGGCCGCCGCTGTGGCATTTATTGCCGCCATCATGGTCATTTCCAATATTTTTACAAGACTGGACGCGAAGAAAAAGGTTAATGTCTGGACATTCATCGCGCTGGTTGGCTGTGCGCTGGTGTACTATGTGCTTGTTAATTTCGGCCGTCCTGAGAGTGAGTCAATGGCGTTTCATGTGGTTCCCATTGCGCTTGCGCTGGGAATGACCATGCTGGGCGGCGGATTGAAGGCGCTGAGTATGAAGAAAAAGCTGAATTTTGTGGCACAGATTCTCTATATTTTCATTGTGTTGATTTGTTTTGCTTATTGCGTGTTGTCCGTTGTTTACGGTGCGCTCTTTATCTGAGAATATTGTTTGTTGAAAAAGCATAAATGATTTTTACTGTGTCACTTGGGGACGCAGCAAGCATGAAAGGTGATTGGTTTGTCTGATAAAATAAAAATAATTGCCGACTCCACCTGCGACATTTCGCCTGCATTAGTGGAAAAATACGGCATAGAAATTCATCCCTTTGTGGTCAATCTCGGAGAAAACAGTTTTAAGGATGGCGTGGATATCACCACCGTGGATATTCTTAACTACTACCGAACGACCGGGCAGCTCAGCAAGACGGCCGCTGCACCGCCCGAAGAATACACCGAGCTGTTTCAGAAGTGGACCGACGAAGGATATGATATCCTGTTTTTTACCATCAGTGATGATTTTTCCTCGGCTTATTCCAATGCCTGTCTTGGGGCAGAGGGGATGAACAACGTGCATATTGTAGAGTCGGCCAATCTCTCCACTGGCATTTTGCTGCTGGTGTTGGCGGCAGCGGATCTGATCGAAAGCGGGATGAGCGCGGCGGAGACTGCGGAACAGGTGAAAGCGCTGGTGCCGAAGGTGCGCACGAGCTTTGTGATTGACACGCTCGAATTCCTGTGGAAAGGCGGAAGATGTTCCGGCGTCGCGGCACTGGGCGCCAATCTTCTGAAGCTGAAACCCTGCATCGAAGTCGTGGACGGAAAGATGGGCGTCGGCAAGAAGTACCGTGGCAATATCGACAAGGTGGTGCCGCAGTATATCCAGGACAGGCTGGAGTCCACACCGCATGTGGTACGCCGCAGAGTCTTTATCACGCACACCTTTGAGGACAGAAAGCCCGTGGAAGCGGCACTCAAACAGGTGCGCAAGACCGGTATGTTTGAAGAAGTGCTGGAAACGCAGGCGGGTTGCACTGTTTACAGTCATTGCGGCCCCAATACGCTGGGTATTTTGTATATTGAAGCATAATTAAAAAAGAGGTCATCCTTACTTCATCAGTGAGGATGACCTCTTTTTGGTTTTCTGCGGTATTTTGGGTAAATAATTATTCCTCGCCCAGACTGACAACTACATTGATCATGCTGCCTGCCTGAATTTTCTTGCCGACTTCGATGCCGTTAAGACGAATGATCTTACCCATTTCATAGGTGTCGCTGTACTCTTCTGCCTGTTCGCCCAGTGCAAGTCCCTGTTTCTCCAAAGCGGCGGATGCTTCGGATACGGTCATGCCGATGATGTTGGGTACGGTGCGCATTTTGGAACCGAGGCTGACGGTGACGCCAATCGGAGTATTCTGAGGAACGGCGGAATTTGCCTCCACGGTCTGAGAAATGATGCGGCCTTCGGCGATGGTTTCGTCGTATTTTTCTTCTACCAGTCGAATATCGAAGTTGCTGTATTTACTGTTGCCGTTGACCTTGCTCCATTCGCGGTTTACGAGGTGGGGTACCTGATAGAGCGTCTTGGGTTCATTGTCTTCACTGCTGTCAGACGACACATAGAGCGAAGCGGTATTGTCATCTTCGGCTTCTCTGTTGCGGTTAATCATTGGCATTACAATGAAGTTGATGCATATGAGCGCAATCACACCCAATACCACAAAGCCGATGAGTCCCGACATAATGCCATATTTATAGGGAGAAATGTCTTCCTTTTCTTCAGGGAGCGGTTCACTGCGAACCGCCTGTCTCGGGGATTCGACCCGACGTGGTTCCCTGACAGGAGCGATACGGGAGGGGATTTCCTCATCATAGTTGGGTTCATCCACATAGCCGTCGGAATAAGCAGATTTCTGAACCGGCTGCGGCTCGATTCTGTGAGAGATGGGGTTGTTCAATTGCTCTTTCAGTTCGTCCATGGAGTGGGTACGGGCGTCAATCTTGACCTGCAGGCCGCCTGCGAGTGCCGTCACTACATGAGTGGGAATGCTCTGCGCCACTTCGGCCGACATATTCAGGCGCGGCTCGTAGGAACGGGAAACCGCGTCGGGGGGACGCTTGCCCGTGAGGGTGTAGAAGATGACGGCGCTGATGCCATAAACGTCGGTCCACTTGCCCTTTTTGCCTTCCAGCGAATACTGTTCGAGTGCGCTGAATCCGTCGTAGAATTCCGGCGCGAGTTCGGTTTCCGCGAGATGCGCGTCGGGACTGCCGAAGCCGATCAGCTTCAGGGTGCCGCTGCGGGTCATGAGAATATTGTCGGGCGAGATACCGAAGTGCACCAGTCCGATGGAATGCGCCGAATTAACGGTGGAAATCAAAGGCATAAAGAGGGGGCGCGCTTCTTCCCATGTGAAACGGCGGGCACGCTTCACAATCTCTTCCAAGGGCTTGCCGTCCACGTATTCGCTCACAATGTACGCGGTGTTGTTGGCCTCGAACATATCGATGACGGGGACGATGGAGGGCAGGGAGGACAGCTTGGTGACGGCGCGGCCGATCTCCCTGAAATCCTGCAAATAATCCTGATAAACCAGCTTATTGCCGGGGGCAATGATGATGCTGTCGTTATCTTTCACGCGAGAACAGAGGGTCTTGGGTAAATATTCGCGCACAGTGATTTTTTTGTTGGTGGTGATGTCAAAGCCGATGTAGGTGACGCCCTCGCCGTTGGAGTGCAGGCGCTTGCCCACAATGTACTTTTCCTTCAGCAGCGTGCCGGGTTCCAGATAGGGCAGAACCTGCGGCGTGCCGTCTACATAGCCGCATTTGGGGCACTCTACAGAACTGCCTTTGTTACTCATGCAGCCCAGGCACAATCCTTTGTAATCCATATATATCTCTCCTTTGATGTGAGGGGAATTGTTATTGCGTGTGTCGTGATTTTTCATTGTTACATAGAAGGCTCGAAAAAACATCGCGCCTCTTTCGATACAAGAACATTCTAGCATAATATTCCTGAATTGTCAAAGATTATTAATGGTCTGTAACCTCCGATATGAAAATTGATAAGATTTTTTTACCATAATTTCATCAATACTTCATTCATTGGGCGGCAAAGTTGAATCTGTTGGCTGTTCCGAAGCAGGCTTGTGGGGCTCATCGGCGATCTCCGGAAATTTTTTCCATACGTTGTATCGAAAATGGTAGACCGTTTGTTCCAGAGTGGCATTCCCTATGGCATAGTCCTTTGTCTGATTGAGCAAAAGTTTGCTGACGGCAGCGTCATAGATGGAGGGGGCGGCAAATTCCAGACTTCCGGCGGCGGACTGATAGACTGAGAACGCGTCCAGGCCATCCAGAAGAGGATTGGCGATGTTGCATGTCGCCAGTTCTGTGTTGACATCGGTGTTGTTGACATACTGCATATTCCCCAGGGCGATGAGTCGCATAAATTCTTTGTCGCAGGTAAAGGCGCGGATGATTTCCGCAACAATCTCCTTGTGGGAAGAATTGGCGGAGGAATATAGCCAGTCGCCTCCAAAGACGTATCCGTTAGGAGCCGCGGAGGTTTTAAATTTTCCGAAAGAGATGCCGCTGTGTTTGGCGGAAGAAAAGATCGTGGTGATATCGGCGTTATCAGAGGCACTGCTTTTGTTGAGCCAAGGGGCGGAATAAAAGCAGAAAACGCCGCTGTCAATCGCGTTGTACCAATCGTCGTCAAAGGATTTCACGCCGAGAAAGGCGTCCGCGGCGGTCAGTTCCTTGACGATGTCCAGCCAATGGGCGGCGGTTTCGTCGGAGACCGACAGGCGGCCGTCCGTCATCCAAAGGCCGCTCATGGCCGTGTCCACCGAATGCCATAACTCCGTGGAGTTGGCGAGCATCTTCACCTTGCCGCCGGAGTTTTCTCTGAGGGTGGCGGCGGTGGCGATGAAAGATTCCCACGAGGAAAGCCTTTCCTGCATTTCCTCCTGATGGGTGATGCCGAGATATTGTTCCGCGTAATCGGCACGGTAGAGAAGCACGCCCGGTTCCGCTGTCATTGCGGAGCCTTTCTGCACCCCGTTTTCATCGGTGCCGAGAACGCGGGTGTAATGATACTGCGCAGTCAGTTCGCTCTCGTCGATGCCGAGCTGCCGCAGACTCGCCACGTTGGGATTGCCTGTGAACCACGGCGCCATCTCGTGATCGCCTAAAAAGAGGTCGATGTGTTCGCCCGCGTTGAGGCGGGACAGTACGTTGTCGCGATAGCCCACGATTTCATCGTTGACCCAGCGGATTTCTACATTTTCCATCAGCCGAGCGTGACGGGGAATGAAGTAGGTCTCCATCATGTGACGGAAGTCGTCGTTCCACGACATAATCGTGAGCGTCACGGTTTCCTTTTCCTCGTTATTCTTTTTCCCGCAGGAGACAACGGAGAACAGACCCACCAGCAGAGCCATCAGAAACGCGGCTATCTGCGTATTTTTTTTATGTTTCAACGATCCTTCCCCCAAAAAGTGTGTAAAAGTATAAATAAACCACCATTCATTATATACCCCATCCGTGAAGAATAAATGCCTGTGGAATGAAATTTTTTCCGTTATGGCGGTTCCTTAGAGCCTGTTTATAGCAATCCAAATAATCAGGGAGACAAAAGGAGGCGATGATGGTGAGTGCAGGGCAAGGCGGAGGACGACGGTGGGCTGGTGCCCACCTAGGACGACAACGCAGCCATGTGCTCACCAGCGCGCCGAACTTGTCTTTTTGTTTGTTTGGATTGCTATAGAATCTCCGCGTGTGCGTACTCCGCAGGCAATACTTTGTGTATTAACGAGGATTTTGGCAAAATATGGCGGAAAAGATGCAAGCAGGACGTGCGTGGAGAGATTCTAAACAGGCTCTTATTATCGCGTCATCCGCCGCAAATGGTGCCGCCGCAGAGAACAGTGCTGCCGTCGTAGCAAACCACTGCCTGTCCGGGAGCCACGGCGCGCTGGGGATTGTCAAATTCCAGATGCAGTTCGTCGTCCGCGGTCTGTTCGAGAGTGGCGGGTTCCTCCCGCAGGCTGTAGCGTACCTTGGCAGTCACGCGAAGAGGACGTTCCAGGCGGTCAAAGGCGATGAGATTGACGTCGTGCGCGGTGACGGAGCGGCTGAACAGATCGGCGTTGTCTCCGAGCGTGACGGTGCGGGCGGCCACATCTTTGGCGCAGACATACATCGGCTTGTTGAAGCCCATGCCCAGTCCCTTGCGCTGCCCGATGGTATAGCGGATAGTGCCTTTGTGACGGCCGATGACATGGCCCTGCAAGTCGATAAAGTCACCCTCGGGACATTTTTCGCCGCAGTAGCGCTCGATGAAGCCGACATAATCGCCGTCCGGCAGGAAGCAGATATCCTGGCTGTCGTGCTTGCGGGAGTTGATAAAGCCGCTTTCCTCCGCGATGGCACGCACTTCGGATTTGGCGAGGATGCCGACGGGAAAGAGAATGTGGGAGAGCTGCCGCTGCGTGAGCGTGTAAAGAAAATAGGTCTGGTCTTTGGTGTGATCGGCCGCCTTTTGCAGCAGCCAGCGTCCGGACGGCGCGTCGTAGGCAATGGCGGCGTAATGCCCGGTTACGATTTTGTCGCAGTCCATGGCCAGGGCGCGATCAAGCAGTCCGCCGAATTTGACGCGGCGGTTGCAGATGATGCAGGGATTGGGGGTTTCGCCGTGGCGATAGATTTCGGCAAAGCGGCGCATGACCTCCGCGTCAAATTCACTGCGCATGTCGAAGATATGATGCGGTATGCCGAGACGCGCACACACGCTCGCCGCGTCTGCCACATCGTCGGAAGTGCCGCAGGTCTTGCCGCGTGAATCGGTTTCGGGTTTGTCGCATAATTTCATGGTGGCGCCGATGACGTCGTATCCCTCGCGCATGGCGAGCAGCGCCGCCACCGAACTGTCTACGCCCCCGCTCATTGCAATCATAGCCTTGCTCATATTGATGTTGTTACCGTCCTTATTTCTTTGTCTTATTATTATAGCAGACTCCGTTTACAATTGCAATGCGTATGACAGGAAATTCACAGACTTCACAGGGGAACGCAGGCGATTTTCTTGCATATCCATCAAAACCGGTCGGAAATGGCTGATTATGCAAGGCAGACAGTTGCAATATGGCGTCGTTTGTGGTATAATACCATTGGAGAAAGATGCAGGAAGGAAGAGGATGCCCATGGCGGACGAAACCGTGAAACGCAGATCAAAGGACAGTGTGTTTGTCACTTTGTTCAACGACAAGAAATATGTTTATCAGCTTTACAGGGAATTATATCCCGAAGATACCGATGTGACGGTGGACGATATCAGCATTAAAACGCTGGAAGCTGTGATGGTCAACACCCTTTACAACGATCTGGGATTTGTGGTAAAGGATAAGTTCATCGTGCTGGTGGAGGCGCAGAGCACATGGTGTCCGAATATTGCGCTGAGAATGATGTTTTATTTGTCCGAGACTTATCGGCGTTATTTAGAGGAAACCGAACAAAGCGAACACAGCCCTGTGAAGGTTCGCCTGCCGAAGCCGGATCTGTATGTGGTGTACAGCGGCGAAAAAGAGGTGCCGGAAGAGGTGTCGTTAAACGATACCTTCTTTGAAGGGACGTCTCCCGTTGACGTCAAGGTAAAGGTGTTTCATCAGATTGACGAGTCGATTTGCGGGCAGTATGTCGGATTTTGCCGCGTATTTGACGAGCAGCGGAAAATTCATAACAACAATTTGGAGTGTGTCCGGGAAACCATCCGTATCTGTCGGGAACGGGGTTATCTCGCCGCATTTTTGCAAAATCATGAAAAGGAGGCAGCCACGATGATGTCGGAACTGTTTGACGAGGAGTATTTGAGAAAACGCTATGAAATAGCAGAGCGCCGCAGACTTTTGGCGGAGGGAGAAGCCCAAGGAAAAGCACGAGGTAAGATTGAGGGCAAGATTGAGGGCAAGATTGAGGGCAAGATTGAGGGCAAAATCGAGACAGCAAAGAACCTTTTGGCGATGGGACTGGGAACGCGGGAAAACATCGCGGCCGCAACAGGTTTGTCATTAGAGGAAATTAACCGGATTGCGCTGAGTCTGAATCCGGCATCGGTCTGAGTCTCTGTGAAAAGGAGGCAGCTCCAAAGGCTATTCTGTCACGTTGGTGCAGCAGTGGGGGCAAGAGGCATGGGAAAGCAGATTAATTATTATATGGGGTATCAGGATTTTCTGGCCGTTGCGCAGGCGGCGCTTGACGCAGGCTGTGTGATCTACGCGCATTTCCGGGAGAACGGCTGCTGGCGTTTGGTTCACGGCAGCACGCTTGACGTGGTGAAACCGGAGGTCTTACGGTATTATTTCCATCTCCCCAAGGCGGGTGAATGCCGGGTGGAACGGAATGCATCCGGCAGTGAAATTATGACGCGGGAGAGCGAGCTTTGTCTGATCGAGGCGGGATTTTCCAATGTACTTGTGTCACCCCGCCAGATCATCCGCAGCCGCGTCTATGTCACCAGCGGACGCTATGGCGATGACGGGGAATGGCTGGCGCGTCCCGATGCACTTACGAAAGCATACAACGCCGTGGCTCGCGCGGTCAAAAAGGCGGCGCCCTGCACAGAGGTGTGCTGCGAAGGAGTCAATCCCCTCCGCAGGGACGAAATTTTCACGCGAAAGGTGTATATTTCGCCGGATTACCGGAAACTCGTGCAGGAGGAACGCTACGCGATAGGATAACACATAACAATAATCAAAAAACGGCAGGCTTTCGACGATGGGTCGATCACCTGCCGCTTTTGTTGTTTGCGCGAAGTGTTTATCCAAATTGTTCCGGCGCGTCATAGCGGCGGATATCGGAGCCGCTGATGATGTCGGGAATCGTGTGAAGGGAGTTGTTTTCAAAAATCAGCTCTCCGCTGGCTACCAATGCATTGTCACCATAGCTGCGTTTTTCGATATACAGACGGTCGTTTTGCAAATACAGCCTGTAATCGTATGCCATGCGGTCGGACAATTGGTAGTTGAAGCCTTTGGCGTAATCATGCACGATGATCCGGTCATCAATGATGCCGGAGCCGATGCTGAGTGTCGAACAAAGCTCCGGCTTTCCGTCGCCGGTCAAGTCATAGAAATAGACGCTCCAGATCGGCATTCCTGTGTAAAGTGTAGTAACGCCCTCATTCGTGACGGCTTCCATTGTGTCACACCGCCAACGAAAGATAACGCCGGGAAACTCGTCAAGGGTGATTTCTTGACTTTCTTTCCAGAACATTTCATCCTCGTCCTGTGCATCAAACCATTTGACAGGAACGGAATGCCGTTTATATGGGAAAGGGTCAGTCATCAGGCATACCGCGAGAAGAACCGCAGCCAGTCCCGCTGCCACAATGCGACGCAATGGAGGCTTTTGATACTGCAATATGCCCCTTACTCTCTGCTTTACGCCGATTTCACCAAAGGCGAGCGGACAGGCGGCGACTCTTTTTCTCGGAACGCTGCTTTCCAAAAGCGCCTGTGAATAGGCCGCCACGTCGTCCCTGTCCATGTCGCGGATGACCTTTTCATCACAGGCTTTTTCTATATCTCTACAAAACAAACCATAGGCCAGCCAGCACAGCGGATGAAACCAGTAGAGGTCAGAAGGAGATATCCAAGCGGTTTCCACCAATGGTCATGCCGCCGGATATGCGCCGTTTCGTGGGCAATCACATAGGTGAGGGTCGGTTCGGTCATGGTAGACGGCACATAAATCACGGGTTTCCCCATGCCGAGGAGGCAGGGTAAAAGCATTTACTTTTATTAGAGGAAGATGTAAAATAGAGGCATGGATATAAAAACGCTAAAAGAAGAAATCAAAAATATCAGAGAGCCGA